>WRBL01000334.1 GCA_009784565.1 Streptosporangiales bacterium
AGCAGCAGCTGCCCCAGTTCCCCGTTGCCCGCGCTCTGGGCGGTACGCAGCTCGACAGCCCCGGAGGCCAGCGACTCCGCAATGGTGTCGCCGCGGCTGACGAGCCCGTCCAGCCCCGTGACCACGACCGCGAGCAGGTCGGCATGGTCGAGCAGGGTGTTCAGGGCGTTGGCGGTCTTCGGGTCCAGCAGGCGCTCCGCGAGCGCGTCCAGGGGATCCTCCGGTTTGTCGGTTGATGAGATCAGTGAGACGGACGCCACATCGACTCTCCTGTTAAATCGAGGGCAGTTGTGATGCGCACCACGGTGCCCTGTGTGAGCTGCACCACGGCGCGTGAGCCGAAGACTATGGCCGTCGCGGAAGCCTGTCTATCACTGAAACGCACGGACTATCAGATCCGCGCAGTCATGTTGTCGTTCACGCGAAAATTTTTGACCGGGCGCGCGCGCTCGCTTGGGGCACGAGAGGCCACCCGCCCGATATGCTCGATTTCGTGTCACGACTGTCGAGGCTGGGTTTCATCGACGCCCGGCGCACCACCGATCCAGTGCGGCGCCGGGTCCGGTCCCGCGGCGTGCCCCCCGCCCTCGACGGGAGAGAGATCTTCTACACGGAGGATCCCACAGAAGCGGGCGAACTGATCGGCAAGGCGCTCGCCCCGAACAGTTTCACGGCCGGCCCGGTGGCCACGACCGACTTCGCCGCCGCCATGAACGGCGTCCGGTTCCGGGACCTGAGCCTGCTCTACCTGGACCTGCACGTGGCGGCCACCGTCGACATCGCGCACTGCGGCGAGTACTACGCGGTCCACATGCCGATGAACGGCCGGGCGGTCGGGGTCAGCAACGGGCAGCAGTTCGAGGCCAACACCATCCGGGCCCTGGTCACCAACCCCGGCGACCCGCTGCTCATCCGCTTCGACCACGACTCGCCCCAGCTCATCATCCGGATCGAGGCCGCGCCCCTGGAGCGCTACCTGACCCGGGTGTCGGGGCGCATGATGACCCACCCGCTGCGGTTCGAGCCGGTCATGGAGCTCGACAGCGACGAGGCCAACCGCTGGAACGCCGTCATCCAGCTGCTGCACACCGAGGTGTTCTACCCCGGGTCGCTGGTGCATCACGGCATCGGCATCAGCCCCCTGGAAGAGTTCTGCATGAGCAGCCTGCTCATGATCCAGCCGTCGACCTACCGGGAGCAGCTCACCCGCTCGACGACCCCGCCCGGCCGGCGCACTGTCCGCCAGGCCCTGGACTACATCGAGGACCACCTGTCGGAGCCGCTGTCCATGGCCAGCATCGCCACCCACGTCGGGGTCAGCGTCCGCTCCATCCAGCAGGGGTTCCGGGAGGAACTCGGCGTGTCCCCCATGGAGTACCTGCGCGAGCGGCGGATGGAGCGGGTCCGCGAGGAGCTCACCGACGCCACGGTCAGCGACGGCCTCACCGTCACCGCGGTCGCCGAGCGCTGGGGCTTCAACCACCTCGGCAGCTTCGCCGTCATGTACCGCAAGCGCTGGGGCGAATCGCCGTCGCAAACGCTCCAGCGGTAACCGGGCCCTTGCGCGGGGCCGCGTGCCGGCGGTAGGTGTTTAAGCGTGCATGAACTGTCCCTGTGCGGCTCGATCGCCGACATCGTCGGACGGCACGCGGCCGGCCGGACCGTCTCCGTTATCCACCTGCAGGTCGGGCAGCTGCGCCAGGTCGTCCCGGACACGCTGGTCTACTGCTGGGACCTGGTCAGCGCGGACACTCCCCTGGCCGGGGCCCGGATCGACATCGACCACGTCCCGGCCCGGATGCGCTGCAAGGCCTGCGGGCACAGCGCCGAGGTCGGCGACCTGCCGGTCTTCGCCTGCCCGGAATGCGGCGGCGTCAACGCCGAGATCACGGCCGGCGAGGAGTTCATGATCACCTCACTGGACCTAGAGACAGGAACCTGATGGGCCGCTTTCACCGTCACGAGGACGGGACTGAGCACTCGCACGAGCATGAGCATGAGACCGGCGACCACTCCGGGTACGAGACCGGCACCGAGCGGGTGCAGGTCCTGGAACGGATCTTCGGCGAGAACGACAAGACCGCGGCCGCCAACCGGGCCGCCCTGTCGGCCAGCGGCGTGCGCACGGTCAACCTGATGTCGTCTCCCGGCGCCGGCAAGACCACGCTGCTGCGCGAGACCCTGTCCCGCCTGGCGGGCGAGAAACGCGTCGGGATCGTCGAGGGCGACATCGAGACCAGCATCGACGCCGACCGGCTCGCCGGGTTCGGCGCCTCGGTCGCGCTGGTCAACACCGGCAACGGATTCGGCGGCGAGTGCCACCTGGACGCCCCGATGGTGGCCTCCGCGCTCCCCCGGCTGCCCCTGGCCGACCTGGACCTGGTCCTGATCGAGAACGTCGGCAACCTGGTCTGCCCGGCCGAGTTCGACGTCGGCGAGGACGCCCGGGCGATGGTCTACTCCATCACCGAGGGCGAGGAGAAACCGCTGAAGTACCCGGTGATGTTCCGCTCCTGCCAGCTGGTCCTGGTCAACAAGATCGACCTGCTCCCCCACCTGGACTTCGACCTCGACGGCTTCCTGGCCAACCTGCGCCAGGTCAATCCGGCCGCCGACATCCTGCAGGTCAGCGCCCGCACCGGCGAGGGCGTCGACGGCTGGGTGGACTGGCTCCGCAAGATCTGACTCCCGCGTCCCCCCGCCGTTCCCCCGGCGGGGGGACGTTTTGGCTCCGGCGGCGGCGGACGCTGGGGCGATGACGCTTCCCGTGAGAATCGGGCGGGCCGGCCAGGCCGCCCGAGGAACGAAGACCCGTTCGGCCTATGCGCTTTTCGAATGGCTGGCCCAGGGGTGGCGGCACGCGGCCGTCCGCCGGGCCCGGCTCCGGGCCGGGCTCGGCCTGGCCCGCCGCGAACGCCTGCTGGACGCCGCCCCGGGACCCGACGGCGGGTACATCCTGGCGGCCACCGACCGGGCCCTGTACCACCGAGCCCACGGCGGCGCCTGGACCCGGCTGGGCTGGGAGATCGTCACCGCCGTGACCTGGGCCTCCGAGCACGCGTCGGTCACCGGGCTATGGGGCGACGCCGCGGTGCCGCTGCGGGACCGCGGCGGCCTGCCGGAGATCGCCGCCGAGCGGATCTCCCACGCCCGCCTGGGCTCCTGGCGGGTCACGCCCCCGGGCGGCCGCCCCGTGCGGGTCGAGGCACGGCGGCGGCCGGTCACCGGGGAGGTGCTGTGGTTCGTCGGCCCCGGGACCTCGCGGGCCGAGGCCGAGCGGGTCATCGCCCGGCTGAGCGACCAGGCCGGGCTGCCGCCGAGGCCTCCGGTGACGCTGCCCTGGCGATAACCTCGAGCGCGGCGTCCCGCACCCGCGGCGCGGACAGGCCCAGCCGGGTCATGACCTCGGGGCCGGGCCCGGAGGCGCCGAAGGAGTCCACCCCGATCACGGTTCCGGACGGGCCGGCCAGGGCCCGCCAGGGGTCCGTCGACCCGGCCTCGACGATGACCCGGGGCACGCCGGCGGGCAGGATCTCCTCCCGCAGCCGGGTGGCCAGGAACCGTTCCCGCCAGGGGACGGACACGACGCGGGCCGTGACCTGGCCGGCGGCCAGCAGGTCGGCCGCCTCCAGGGCCAGGGACACCTCGGACCCGGTGGCGATCAGGACGACGTCCGGGGTCAGGCTGCCCTCTCTCGCCACCCGCGCGCCCTCCCGGATCAGGGTGCCGCCGGGCGGCGGCAGCACCGGCAGGCCCTGGCGGGACAGCACGAGCGCGGTCGGGCCGTCCAGGCGGCGGGCGGCCAGTTCCCACGCGGCCGCGGTCTCGTTGGCGTCCGCGGGGCGGAGCACGGCCAGGCCGGGGATGGTCCGCAGGGCGGCGAGGTGCTCCACCGGCTGGTGGGTGGGGCCGTCTTCCCCGACGGCGACCGAGTCGTGGGTGAACACGTAGATGACCGGCAGCTTCATCAGGGCGGCCAGCCGGATCGCCGGGCGCATGTAGTCCGAGAACACCAGGAACGTGGAGCCGAATGGCCGCAGTCCCCCGTGCAGGGCGATGCCGTTGAGCGCGGCGCCCATCGCGTGCTCGCGGACCCCGAACCGCAGCCCCCGGCCGCCGTAGTCGCCGGGCGCGACCCAGCCCTCGGCCAGGTCGGTGCAGGTAGAGCCGGTCAGGTCGGCGGAGCCGCCGACCAGTTCGGGCATGACCCGGGCCAGGTCCCGCAGCGCCTTCCCCGACGCCGTCCGGGTGGCGACCGGGCCCTCGGGCGCGAAGGCGGTCGAGAACCCGTCGATCCCGGCGGGCAGCCAGCCGGCCTGGGTGCGGTCCCATTCGGCCGCCCGGCGGGGGTCGGCCGAGCGCAGCGCGTCGAGGCGGTCCTCCCAGTCCTGGCGGGTCCGGGCGCCGGCGTCCGCCAGTTCGGCGAACCGGCGCCGCACGTCGGAGGGCACGTGGAAGGACCGGCCGGCGGGCCAGCCGAAGCGGGCCTTGACCCGGGCGAGTTCCCCGTCGCCCAGCGGCGCGCCGTGCGCCTTCGCGGTGCCCTCGACGGCCGGGGAACCGTAGCCGATGCGGGTGCGCAGCGCGATCAGGCTGGGGCGGGTTTCGTCCGCCGCCGCCTCGCGCAGGGCCGCGCTGATCGCGGCGGTGTCGTTGCCGTCGGCGACGCGCCGCACCTGCCAGCCGTAGCCGGCGAACCGGCGCTCCACGTCATCTCCGCAGGCCAGGGACGTGTCGCCGTCGATGCTGATCTCGTTGTCGTCGTACAGCACGATGAGCCGGCCCAGTCTCAGGTGCCCGGCCAGGGAGGCGGCTTCGTGGCTGATGCCCTCCATGAGGTCCCCGTCGGAGGCCAGGACGAACGTCCGGTGGCCGACGACCGGCGGCAGTCCGGGCACGTTGTAGCGGCTGGCCAGCATCCGCTCGGCCAGGGCCATGCCGACCGCGTTGCCCAGTCCCTGGCCCAGCGGGCCGGTCGTGGTCTCCACGCCGGGAGTGTGACCGTGCTCGGGGTGGCCGGGCGCCTTCGACCCCCACTGGCGGAAGGCCCTGAGGTCCTCGAGGGACAGGTCGTAGCCGGACAGGTGGAGCAGCGCGTACAGCAGTGCCGACCCGTGCCCGGCCGACAGCACGAACCGGTCCCGGTCCGGCCAGCCGGGGCGGGACGGGTCGTGGCGCAGGAACCGGCTCCACAGCGTGTAGGCGGCCGCGGCGGCTCCCATCGGGAGGCCGGGATGCCCGGAGCCGGCGGCCTGCACGGCGTCGGCGGCGAGCAGGCGGATCGTGATGATCGCGCGGGCGTCGGTGTCGGTGGCGGGCGGGGCGAGGCTGGCGGTCTCCGCCGGGCTCTCGGTGCCGCGGGTGGTGGTCATGGGCGTCCTTTCTCGGCGGCGGAGCGCAGCGCGGTGACCGCGGCGGCCGGGCCGCCGGGGTGATGGAACAGGGCGCTGCCGGCGACCAGCACGTCGGCGCCGGCGGCGGCCGCCCGTCCGGCGGTGGCCGGGCCGATGCCGCCGTCGACCTCGACCTCCACCGGGTGCGGCGCGGTGTCGGCGAGCCGCCGGGCGGCGGTGATCTTCGGTTCCATCGAGGCGAGGTAGCGCTGGCCGCCGAAGCCCGGGTTCACCGTCATGACCAGGATCAGGCCGGTCAGGTCCAGGACGTGGGCGACGGCGTCCAGCGGTGTCGCCGGGTTGAGCGCCACCCCGGCGCGCAGGCCCGCGTCGCGGATGGCGGCGAGGGTGCGGTGCAGGTGGGGGCAGGCCTCGGCATGCACGATCATCAGCTCGCAGCCGGCGTCGGCCAGGCTCGCGGCGTAGGCCTCCGGCTCCAGGGTCATCAGGTGGGCTTCGAACGGCAGGTCCGTCTCGGCCCGGGCCGCGGCGACGGTGCCGGGGCCGAAGGTCAGGTTGGGCACGAACCGCCCGTCCATGAGGTCCCACTGGATCCGGTCGACGCCGGCCTTCTCCAGGGCCCGGCAGTCCTCCCCGAGCCGCGCGAAGTTCGCCGGGAGCGCGGAGGCCACGATCGCCGGTTTCGTGATTGCTTTCACAAGCTGGGCGTCAGTCACCGCGCCGCCTCGATCAGGTGGAAGAGCAGCAGGAGCTGCGTGATGGCCAGGGGCTCGCTGCGGGTCCCGTCGCCGAGGTCGCCGAGGACCTCCGGCAGGGCCGTGCCCTCCCCCATGTCGTCCCAGAGCGCCTTCTCGACCAGCCGGCTGGCCTCGCGCGGGGCGTACCCGTGGACGTGCAGGGTGTCGGCGGGCCGGCCGTTCTCGTCCCGGCTCAGCTTGAGGTGCATGGACTCGCCGCTCTCGGCCAGGATCGCGCTCAGGTCGGGGTGGCGGATCGTGGGCCGCAGCAGGAGCTCGGCCGACAGGGGCGTGCCGGGGGGCTCGTCCCGCTGCGCGATCGGCGCGAACCGGACGACCATGTCGGCGCGGTCGCGCTGCGGGCGGATCCAGGCCCCGGACTCGGACTCGCGCCGCTCGAGCTCGGCGACGACCTGGTCCGGGGTGTAGCCCCGCTTGGCGGTGTCCCGCTTGATCTTCCACTCCCGCCGGATATCCTCCGGCGGGTTGAGGTAGACCGTGACGTCGAAGCAGGCCGCGGCGAGCTTGGTGTGCAGCGGCAGCAGGCCCTCGATGATGACGAACTCGCGGGGCTCGATGTACTGCGGCCGGGTCAGGGACCCGGTGTGATGGTCGTAGACCGGCTTGAGGATCGGGTGC
>WRBL01000335.1 GCA_009784565.1 Streptosporangiales bacterium
CTCGGCGTCGTTCTTCGCGGTGACCGCCGGAGACGCGCTCGGGGCGCTCGGATCGAACCCGCACGCCGCCTACATCGACGAGCTGCTGACCCAGCCGGACCGGGAGATGTACGACGCGCTGCGGACGGGCTTCGGTACCCGGTCCCAGCCGCTGCTGATCCTGGCGACCACCGCCGACAACGACCCGGCAGGGTTCGCCGCTGCCGAGCGCGAATGGTCGGAGAAGGTCCTCGAAGATCCCGACCTTGACCGTGCCCGCCTGGTCGTGCTGCACGCGGTCCCGAAAGATGCCGACTGGGCCGACGAGGCGAACTGGTATCTCGCGAATCCCGGGCTCGGCGATTACCTCGACATCCGGATCCTGCGCGACGAGTTCGCCAAGGCGATGAAGAACCCGGCCGAGGAACGGGCGTTCCGCCAGTACCGGCTGAACCAGCAGTCCACGCGGGCCGGGCGGGCCATCGACATGACCGTCTGGGAGGTCGGCGCGGTGCCGTCGCCGGTGCCGCTGCGGGGCCGGGACTGCTGGGCCGGGCTGGACCTCGCGTCCACGTCGGACCTGGCCAGCTATGCGCTGGACTTCCCGGACGGGAAGGGCGCGCATGACGTGCTGTGGCGGGTGTTCTGCCCGGAGTCGGCGGTCCCGTCCCTGGACCGGCGGACCGGCGGGAAGGCATCGGCCTGGGCTCAGGCCGGGGTCCTCACGGTGACCGAGGGGAACGTCATCGACTACGAGGCGATCAAGGTCGCGATGCGGGCCGACGCCGAGACCTACGAGATACGCGAGGTCGCGTTCGACCGGTGGGGCGCGACCCAGCTCTCATCGGAGCTGATCGAGGAAGGGTTCCCGCTGATGCAGACCGGGCAGGGGTTCGCGTCCATGGCGGCGCCGACGCGGGAGTTTCTCCGGCTGATCGCGGGCGGCCTGTACCGGCACGGCGGGAATCCCGTGGTTTCCTGGCAGGCGGGGAACCTCATCGTGCGCACCGATCCGGCGGGCAACATGAAACCAGACAAGCAGCGCAGCAGCGAGAAGATCGACAGCATGGTTGCGGCGATCATGGCTCTGGACCGTGCCCTTCGGGCCGCCGCCGCGCCATCGGAACCGGACTACATCGCCGCCGGATGGTAGGGAGCGAGACGACATGGCAGACGAGACCGAGATCAGGCGGCTGCGGAGTCTCGCCGCCCGCAAACTCGACTTCCAGACCGGCCGTGCGGCCCGGTTCCAGCGGTACTACGACGGGGACCAGGACGTTCCGGCGATCCTGGACACCGAGGAGCGGCAGGCATTCCGCCGGTTCCTGGACGAGGCCCGCGCCAACTGGTGCGAGCTGGTCGTCAACGCGGTGGCGGAGCGACTCCAGGTCGTGGGATTCCAGTTCGACGGGGCCGAGGACATCGTCTCCGACATCTGGCAGGCATCCAGGATGGACGCGGACGCCGAGCTGGTCCAGACCGATGCGCTGATCACCTCGTCGGGGTTCGTGCTGGTCCAGGCCGACGAGGACAACCCGACCGGCGTGTCGATCACCCCGGAATCCCCCTATGAGGCGTGCGTCCTGTACCAGCCGGGAAACCGGCGCCGCCGGATCGCCGGGTACAAGCGATGGACCGACACCGACACCGGGATCACGACCGAGATCCTCCTCACCCCGGACGCCGTCGTGACATGGGAGGGACCGCCGACATCGGAACCGGCCATCGAGGCGAACCCGTCCGGGGTCGTCGGCATGATCGAAGTCATCCCGCAGCCGCGGACCTACGGTCTTCCCCGGTCCGAACTGCACTCGGCGATCAAGATCCAGGACCGCATCAACACCACGCTGTTCAACCGGCTGGTTGCCACCGACTACGGGGCATTCCGGCAGGTGTGGGCCAGCGGCATCAAGGTGGCACGGCAGGTCATCGGATGCGACGACGACGGGAACCCCATCGAGCGGCCGGTCAGGCCCTACAACGTCGGCGCGAACCGGCTGCTCGTCGCGGAAAACCCGCAGGCCCGGTTCGGGGCGCTGGCCGAGTCGACGCTGACGGGGTACCTGTCATCGGTCGAGCAGGACGTCAACCACCTGGCCGCGATCACCCAGACCCCGCCCCACTACCTCCTCGGGCAGATCATCAACGTGAACGCCGACGCGATCAAGGCTGCCGAGGCCGGGCTGGTCGCCAAGGTCGGCCGCCGCGCCCGGCACATCGGGGAATCGTGGGAAGAGGCCATCCGCACCGCCCTGTCGATCATCGGGCATCCGTCCGCCGTGGACCTGAGCGCCGAAGTGATCTGGGCCGACCAGGAGACCCGCTCCGAAGGCCAGCGGGTGGATGCTCTGGTGAAGATGGGCACGCTCGGCGTGCCGCGCGACGTGCTGTGGCAGCGGTGGGGCGCCACGCCGCAGGAGATCGAGCGGTGGCACCAGATGGCCGCCGAGCAGGCCGCCGAGGATGCCTCCGCGCAGGCCGCCGCGTTCGGCCTGCCCGGCGCCGCCACTTATGAGGCCGCGCTGACCGGCACCCCGCAGGGCTAGCCGGTGCCGCCCGTCCAGCGGCGCGCCGGGCGCCTCGTCCCGCGTCAGCGACCCGGCGAGCCCGGGACCGGGACCCGGCCCGGCGACCTGGTCCCGCGCCCCCGCCCGTCCGAACCGGCCCGCGTCATCCCCGGTGAACTGGTGCCCCGCCAGGTTCCCGGCGCCGATGACGTAGCCCGGCAGATGCGCGATGTGGCCAACGTCTATGACATCCGTCTGGCCTATGCTGACGGCCGCCTGCGCACCGCCATACGGAACATGACCGCCGCCGAGCTGGCCGCCGCCGAAGTCACCGAGGCCGGATACCTCGCCGCCCTGCTGCGCGTCTCCCGGGCCATCGCCCCCTGGATCATCGGGGCGCAGCGCTGGATCACGACCGAGGCGACCGCCTACCTGCGCGCACTGTCGGCCCTGGTCCGAGACCAGCCCTACACCGAGATCCCGCCGTACATGCCCGGCCGATATGCCGGGACGACGGCAGCGGGCATTCCCATGCCCGACCTGACCGCCCTCGGCGTGCGCGCATTCGAGCGACTGGCCCAGGCCGATCTCACCCAGGCCGTCGAAGCCGCCCAGGCATGGTGGGACACCATCGCGACCAGCGAGCCGCACCGCGCCGGGAACGGCACCATCCTCGACAATGCCGAAACCGACGACCGGCTGTCCGGCCGCTACTTCCGCGTGACCGAGCCGAATGCCTGCGATTTCTGCCGCCTGATCGCGGACAGGGGCTACGTATGGGCCGGGGCCGGTTTCCCTGCCCACCCCCATTGCCGGTGCGAGGCCATTCCCGAAATGAAGTATGAGGAATGGAACGACCGAATGTGCCGCTACACCCGGACCCGTACCGAGCAGATCGAGGCCCGGCAGCGGGCACGGTTCGGGATGGCCGCCCTTGCTCCCGCCCCGGCCGTCTCGTTTGACAGCCGCACGAGCCTGCACGGTCCTGGCGAGGTGACCGAGGAGTACCGGCGTGATGCCGCCAGATTCCTCGACCAGGCTCTGGGCGGAATCCGGCCCGAGATCCGCGACAACTTCGATCAGCTCATCATCGGCACCCCGGACTATGCCAAGCGGAGGGAATACAGGACCGCCCTGAAGGACGAGGATCCAATCGCGATGCTCCGCAAATCGGGAGCCCTCGCCTATACGACTAGCGAGTACGGTGTTCCGCGCACGCCGGACTCACGGATCGTCGTTCGCGGTGATCTCGACAACGAGTTCAACACGAGGATGAATGCCAGAGCCCATGCCTCGGGATGGAGCGTCCCCGTCGGGGACGACGTATCGCTGCTGGAGTCCACCCTCACGCATGAGGTAGGCCACTTTCTCCATGAGCAGGTCAATCTCCAGGTGCCGCCCCGTCAGGATCTGAGCGCCATGGACCGGTACATGATCGCAGCACTCGGGGCCGGTACAGCGGATGCGGAGTGGGCGAGACAGTTGTTCCTGACACGGCGGATCCCGATCGGGCTGGAAGAGCAGCTGACCGTCATGGTGGGCGGTGATCCTGAGATGAACATGCGAGCGGCGCATCGGGTGCGGCTCGGCCTGTCAGAGTACGGGGCCAGTGAGGCTACGGAGATGATGGCCGAAGGATGGTGCGAGTACAAGCTTTCACCTGAGCCGCGCCCCATCGCGATCGCGATCGGTCGTCATATCGAATCCGTGCTCGGCATACGACCATGAGGAGCATGATGAGGTTTCCCGTACTGTGCAGGGCATGCGCCCGGCTGGATGAGCCCGGATTCTGCATGTCGTTCCCCGAGGGGATACCGGATGACATCTGGACGTTCGGCCGAGATCATCGCGTGAGCATCAGCGGGGAGCCTCCGTTTGAACTCGATCCGGCCCGTCGGGCGGATTACGATCTGTGGTTGCGCACCTTCGGCGCGGCAGGGGAGTGGGAGACATGACCGACCAGCAGAACACCGGCGGCACCGGACCGGACCAGGAGCCGCAGCAGGACCCCGGCCAGCAGGACGACGACGCCCAGCAGGATCCCGGGACCGACGCCCAGGACCAGACGGGCGACAAACCGCCCGACGACGTCAAGGAACTGCGCGCCGCCCTCGCGTCCATGCGCAAGGAACGCGTGGCACTCCAGAGGCAGCTGGACGACCTCCAGCGGCAGAGCATGTCCGACGCGGAGAAGGCCATCGCCGAGGCCCGCGAGCAGGGCCGCACCGAGGCGGCCACCGAGGCGGGGAAACGCATCGCCGCCGCCGAGTTCCGCACCGCCGCCGCCGGGAAACTGTCGGACCCCGATGCCGCGCTTGAGATGCTGGACCTGTCCCGGTTCATCGGGGACGACGGCGAGCCCGACCGGGATGCGATCAAGCAGGCCGTGGAGCGGCTGACACCGGCCGCCGCCCCGGCGTCCCCGAAGGTCCCCGCAGGGCCGCGCGACACCCAGCCCGAGACCGATTTCATCCGCTCCCGGCTTGCCGGGCGCCGGGGCTGACGTTCAGCGGGCCGTTGCGCTGTCCAGGGATGATGTGGTTATCCTGTGCCCGATGCTCGTGCGGCGGGATGCGGCGGGCAGCCGGTAGCCGAACCCGGGTGCTTCACGAAGCGGGAGGCGGAGGCCGGGGCAGCGTGCGGCGGGATGCGGCGCGGTCCGGGTGGCGCGTAAAGCGGCGCGACCCATTCGCGTGCCTTCTTGGAGCATCCCGCCATGCCCGACGACTTTCACGGGACCGACGTAGCCGGTGTCATCCCGGCCGAGTTCTCGAACCAGATCATCGAGGAAGCCACCCAGCAGTCGGCCGCGCTGACGCTGGGTTCCCGGGTGCCGATGGGCACCGGGATCAGTCACATGCCCGTGCCCCGGGCGTTCCCGCAGGCCGCGTTCGTGTCGGCCCCCGGCGGGCGCAAGCCGTTCACGACCCTGAAGATCGGTGACGAGCAGCTGGTGGCCGAGGAGATCGCCGCCGTCGTGGCGATCCCGGACGTGTGGATCGAGGATGCCTCGATTCCGCTGTGGAACTGGGCGCGGCCCCGGCTTGCCGAGGCGATCGGGGTGGCGTTCGACGCCGCCGTGTTCTTCGGCACCGGCGCCCCCGCCTCCTACCCGTCCGGCGGCCTGGTCGCGAATGCGGCCGCGGTCGCCCCCGGCTCCGATGCGGTCGAGACCGTGAACCAGGCCATGGCATCGGTGGAGGCCCAGGGACTGAACGTCACCGGGCATGCCGCCGACCTGACCGTCAAGGCGGCGCTGCGCGGGGTGCGGGATGCCAACGGGACGCTGCTGCTGGGCTTCGACCAGGCCGACAGCCAGCTCCGCCAGACCCTGTACGGGCTGCCGGTGTCGTACCAGTCGTTCAGCGAACGTGAGCCGGACTTCTTCACCGGCGCCTGGTCCAATCTCGTGATCGGCGTGCGGTCGGACATCCGCTACGAGCTGTCCCAGGACGCGGTGATCGCGGACGAGGACGGCAAGGTCGTCATCTCCGCTTTCCAGGACAACGTGTCGGTGATGAAGGTCTGGGCCCGGTTCGCCGTGGCCGTCCTGAACCCGGTCACCGTCCGCCAGCCCGAAGGGGCCGTCCCGTTCGCCGTGTCCACGCTCGGCACCGGGACGAGCAACGGCACCGGGACAGGCAACGGCAACGGCGGCGGCGTCGAGAGCGGCAGCGGCACCGCGGCGCTGTCCGCGTCCGCCAGCCGCAGCACCACCGCGAAGACCGCTGCGGCCAAGTCCTGACGGCCATGCCCGGTACCGACTGGGAGCTGTGGGCCCCGCCGATCGACCCGCCGGACGACGGGGGGCTCCCGCGTGCGGTCGCCCAGCAGATCGCGGACGATCACGCGAACTGCGACCCGCACCTGATCGCCGCCCTCCAGTGGGAGGCGTACGCGGGGATGCTGCCGCCCGCCCCGGCGGTCGCGTCGGTGTCCACGGGCGTGCAGTCGGTCAGCTACGCCAGCGGCGGGGACGGGGCCGCCCTCGCGCTGGCCCGCGCCGCCTGGCACCGGTCCTTCCTCGGGGACGGCATGGTGTCGGTGCCGCTGGCCGCGTCCCCCTCCGTCCGCCATGGGGAGGGGGAACCGCCGTGGCCGGACTTCTTCTAGGCACCGACCTGGTCACCCTGCTGGCCCACGAGGACGGGGACACCCAGCAGGATGCGCACGGGTGGGCGGGCCGCCCGTCGGCGCCGGTGTGGACCGGGACGGGGAACCTCCAGCTTGCCCCGGGCCGGTC
>WRBL01000336.1 GCA_009784565.1 Streptosporangiales bacterium
GACGGCAAGCCGGTCAACCACCAGTGGTCCAAGTCCGACCTGTTCGAGAGGGCGTTCCGGGAGATCCTGGCGGAGAACGGGCTGCCGGAGTACTTCTCGGCGCTGCGGGACCGGACCGAACTGTGGATCGCCGACAAGTTCGCGCGGCACACGCAGTACCACTCGACGTTCCGCAGCTGCAACCGCGCGTTCCACATCGACACCAGCCGCCGCCTCGGCCACTGGTGCGGCGAGTGCGACAAGTGCTGCTTCATCGACCTGATCCTGGCGCCGTTCATGTCTCCGGACGAGCTGTCGGCCGTGTTCGGCGCGGACGGCGGCGGCCCGGAGCCGCTGAGCCGGGCCGACCTCGCGCCCAAGTTCCGGTCGCTGCTCGGCTCGGGCACCAAGCCCTTCGAGTGCGTGGGCGAGATCAACGAATGCCGGGCGGCGGTCGTTCTCGCATCAGCCCGAACGGATCGGGCTGACTCCCCCCTCCTGCAGGAGCTGGCCAGCGAGATCAACGGCCGGCCGGACGCCCCGGCCCCGGACGAGATCGAGGCCATGCGCGAGCCGGTGGGGGAGAACTTCATCCCGGAGGCCTACGCGCTATGAGCGACGCCAGGACGGTGCTCGGCTGGTCCGGCCTGGCCGGGAAGAAGGTCGGTGTCTGGGGCCTGGGCCGCGAGGGGAACGCGAACCTGCGCAAGCTCCGCTCCCTCGGGGTCGAGCCTGTCCTGGTCGACGACAAGCCTTCCGACTCCGGCACGCTCGCCACGGCGGAAGGCGGCCTCGACGCGCTGCTGACGTGCGATGTCGTCGTGAAGACCCCGGGCATGCCCCGCTACCGGCCCGAAGCGGACCGGCTCCGCGACGCCGGCGTGATCCTGACCGGGGGCCTCGGCCTCTGGCTGGCCGAAGCCGACCGCGACCGCGTCATCGTCGTCACCGGCACCAAGGGCAAGTCGACCACGTCCTCGGTCATCGGGCACCTCCTCAACGGCCTGGGGCAGCGCGCCTCGGTCGGCGGCAACATCGGCGTCGCCCCGTTCGACCCCGACGTCCCGGACGAGAAGCCCGGCTACTGGGTCATCGAGGTCTCGAGCTACCAGGCGACCGACCTGGCGGTGACGCCCCCGGTGACCGCGCTGACGTCGCTGCACCCCGACCACCTGCCGTGGCACGGGACCGTCGAGCGGTACTACGCCGACAAACTGTCCGCCCTGTCCCAGGCCGGGGCCGGCCTCACCGTGGCCAACGGCGACGAGGCCCTGATCCGCGAGCGGGCCGGCCTGCTCGGCCCGCGGGTCGAGTGGGTCGGCGAGGACGACGACCCCGACGCCACCTGGATGGAGCCGCTCCGCCTTCCCGGGCGGCACAACCGGCGCAACGCCCTCATCGCCCGGGCCGTGCTCCGGGCCCTGGACATCCCCGGCGCCGGCGACGACGCGAGGCTCCGCACGGCCGCCGAAGGCTACGAGGGGCTCCCGAGCCGCCTGAAGGAAATCGGCACCGTCGACGGCGTCCGCTTCTACGACGACAGCCTGTCCACGAACGTGCTGCCCACGCTGGCCGCCCTGGAGGCCTTCCCCGGCGAGCGGGTCGCCCTCATCGTGGGCGGTCAGGACCGCGGGATCGACTACACGGAGCTGGCCGAGGGGGTCGGGGCGAGGCAGGAGCCGGTATCCGTTCTGGCTATCCCGGACAGCGGACCCCGGATTTGCCGCGCCTTTGAGACCGCCGCGCCCCAGGCCAGGGTGACCGACTGCCCCGGGCTCGACGAGGCGGTCCGGGCCGGGTTCGAATGGGCGAAACCCGGCGGGATCGTGCTGCTTTCCCCGGCGGCACCGAGCTTCGGGCGGTTCAAGGACTACCGGGACCGGGGTGACGCGTTCGCCCGCGCGATGCGAAACTTGGCGTTATGAGAATCGTTCGGTTCCGGGCTGGGGGTGCGCCCCGGGTCGGGGTGCTGGACGACGACGGGGTTATCGCGACCTTGCGGGGGAGCCTGGCTGAGCTGCTCGCGCTGAGCGCGGAGGAGATCCGCGACCGGTGCTCCGATCCCGGGCGGTCGACACCGGTCCCGCTGGAGCACGCGGAACTGCTGGCCCCGGTCGACGGGCAGACCGAGGTGTGGGCCGCGGGCGTCACCTACTCCAAGTCCCGGTCCGCGCGGATGGCCGAGAGCGAGAACTCGGCCAGCATCTACGACCGCGTCTACGACGCCGACCGGCCGGAACTGTTCTTCAAGTCCGCGGCCTGGCGGGTCTCCGGACCGGGCCAGCCGGTCTCGGTGCGGGCCGACTCCGCGGTCAACGTGCCCGAGCCCGAACTGGCCGCCCTGCTGAACTCCGCGGGCGAGATCGTCGGTTACACGATCTGCAACGACATGAGCTCTCGCTCGATCGAGGGAGAGAACCCCCTCTACCTGCCGCAGGCCAAGATCTACCTGGGCGGATGCGCCGCGGGGCCGTGGATCCGGCCGGCCTGGGAGGTTCCCGACCCGTACGCGCTGACGATGTCGCTGACGATCACGCGCGAGGACTCGGCGGCGTGGGAGGGAACGGGGTCCACCGGCGGACTGCGGCGCCGGGTACCGGAGCTGGCGTCCTACCTGTGGCGGGAGGACGAGTTCCCGTCCGGGGTGCTGCTGTCCACGGGGACCAGCCTGGTCCCGGACCTGCCGTTCAGCCTTCGCTCTGGTGACTCGGTTCGGATTTCGATCTCCTCGGTCGGGGAGCTGGAGAATCCGGTGGTTCAGGGGAAGTCCGCGGTGTCTGCTTCTCGACGCCGTTAACGGCCGGCGCGGAGCCGTTCACGGGGGTGGCGGACCCGTTGACGTGATGATGGAGGTGCGGGTGCGGCACGTGCGGGTGCGGCACGTGCAGCGAGGACAGCGCCGGGGCCCGGGCGACGAGAACCACGCCGACGACCATGGCGAAGATCCCGCCCGCCTGCATCGCCAGCGCGCCCGGCGAGACCTGGATCCGGTCCCCGAAGATGATCACCCCGAGCAGGATCCCGATGAGCGGCTCGCCCGCCGAGATCGCGGGCAGCGAGAACTGCAGCGGCCCGGCGCTGAACGCGCTCTGCATCAGCCAGACCCCGATAGCCCCGGCCCCCACCAGCGCGTACGGGGCCCAGGTGGTCAGCATCCCGCCGACCCCGCCGCTCTGCAGGATCTGCAGGGTCTCCCTGGTCAGGGCGTCTTGAATGCCGACTACCAGTCCCGCTCCGATCCCGGTGAGCATGGCCCGCGCGCGGTATTTCCGCCGCCGGCCCGTATGCACGCAGACGTAGGCGATGGCCGCGATGACCCCCGCGGCCGGCCAGTGCGTCACCGAGCCGAACGACAGGCCGATCGGCTGCGTCGTGCGGGACAGCGACAGCAGCGCCACCCCCAGGCACAGCAGCAGGGCGCCGGCGACCTCCCAGAACTTCAGCGACGCCTTGGACAGCGGCACCGCCAGTATCAGCGCGAACACCAGGTTCATGGTGAGCAGGGGCTCGACGAACGTCAGCGGCAGGTGCCCGATCGACCAGGCGGCCAGGACCTGCCCGCCGATCATGGAGGCGATGCCGGTCAGCCACTTCGGCGAACGGATCAGGTCGGCGATCAGCGCCACGCTCAGGAACCGCGAGTCGGGCTCGCGGACCGCCGCGTTCTGCTGGAGGACGAACCCCACGCCGATCAGCAGCGCCCCCAGCAGGGTGAGGGCGTAGTCGAGTCCGACGTCGATGTCCATCCCTCGTAATAGTAGCCGCGCTACCTGTGGTTTCACGGGCGGCAACCTCGGAGTGTCCTGACCGTGAACGGCGGCGTATCCGGCCACCCAACCCGATAGGCCCCCAATCACCTAGAGCCGCCCGTATTATCATGAGGCGAGCATCGGGTCAATGAACGGCGATGGCCGTACAGGGCGAATAGGGCAGGGAGAGCCACGGTGGGGGACACCAAAGGGGCTAGGGCGGAACGCGCGGTCAAGCGCGTGGTCAGGCGCCGCGCGGTCGGTACGCGCGATCAGATCATTACTCATCTCCTGGCGGTCGGCGACATCACGGACCCGACCGGGATGGCCAGCACCAGGCTGGCCGAGGCCGTGGGCTACCCGGGGTCCAGCGTGGCCTTCGCGCAGCTGCTGTCCGGGATGGAGCGCGACGGCCTCGTCGCGCGCGAGGTGCGCGGCAAGCGGACCTACCGGATTACCCTCCCGGAGGGAGCGGCCGAGGCACGCGCCGCGAAGGCTTCCGCGGCCGGGCTGACGTCACTGCCCGCCGGGGTCGCGCTGCCCGGTCAGGCCTCGTCCGCCGGGGAACGCGCCGACGACGGGCTCCTGCCGTCCGCCGGGCTCCCGGCCGCCGACGGGATCGACTACGACGAACTGGCCCGCCGGCTGCTCGTCCAGGTCCTCCGCAAGCTCTCGGCGGTGCCCGAGGCCGACATCGCCGCCGCCGACGCGCCCGGTGCCCTGGCCGAGGAGAACGCCCGGCTGCGGGAACAGCTCAGCCAGGCCCAGCGGGCCCTGGAACTGGAGCGCGCCCGCCGGCATCAGCTGTCCGGCGAGCTCAACCAGGGCGACGTCGTCGTGCTCCAGCATCTCCTGGACCCCGGCGCCACCGCCTGACTCCCCGGGCTCAGCCGATGCGGCGCAGGCCCTTGCGGTGCTCCTGGGCGGTCTCGATGTAGTGCTGGACCGCGATCGGCGTGAACTCGTTGCTGATGTCCGACCGCTTGACCTTGGCCGGGACGCCCGCGACCAGGGTCTTGGGCGGAACTTCCATGCCCTCGGCCACGAGCGCCTGGGCGGCCACGATGGACCCGGCGCCGACGGTGACCCGGTTCAGCACGATCGAGCCGGACCCGATGAGACAGCCGTCCTCGATGACGCAGCCCTCCATGTGGGTGTTGTGCCCGACGACGCAGTCGGCCCCGATCACGGTCGGGAACGCGGACGTCGTGTGGACGATCGTGCCGTCCTGGATGTTCGTCCGGGCCCCGATCTCGATCGTCCCGTGGTCGCCGCGCAGCACCGCGGTCGGCCATACCGACGCCTCCGGGCCGAGCGTCACCCGGCCGATCACCACGGCGTCTGGGTGTACGTAAGCGGTCTCGTCGATGACCGGTTCAAACTCATCAAGCGCGTAAATAGGCACGCGTACACGGTATCGTTCCGGTCCGTGGCCGACTCTTCCCCCGCTGACACTTCAGTTGATCCCCGGGTCCAGCAGCTTCTCGCGGCCGCCGTCGACGGCATCGGCGGCGCCGAACGGACCGGGCAGTCCCGCATGGCCCAGGCCGTGTGGTCCGCGATGGCAGACGGCCAGCACCTGGCCGTGCAGGCGGGGACCGGCACCGGCAAGTCCCTGGCCTACCTGGTGCCCGCGCTGCGGATCGCCGCCGACGGCCGGGGCCCGGTCATCGTGTCCACGGCCACCATCGCGCTCCAGCGCCAGCTGGTCGAGAGGGACCTGCCCCGGCTGACCGACACGCTCAGCGTCCCCCTCGGCCGCGCCCCCCGGTTCGCCATCTTCAAGGGCCGGGGCAACTACGCCTGCAAGAACCGGATCGGCGGCGCCGCGTCCGACGACGGGCAGGACGGGCTGTTCGACCAGGACGCCTTCGAGCCGGCCACCCCGCTCGGCCAGCAGGTCAAGCGGCTGCACGAGTGGGCGAACGACACCGAGAGCGGGGACCGGGACGAACTGGTGCCCGGCGTCACCGACCAGGCCTGGCGCCAGGTGTCGGTGACGGCCCGGGAATGCGTGGGGGCCAGCCGCTGCCCGTTCGGGTCGGACTGCTTCAGCGAGAACGCGCGGCAGAAGGCGGCCGAGGCCGACATCGTCGTGACCAACCACGCCCTGCTGGCCATCGACGCCCTCGGCGACGGCGTCCTGCCCGAGCACGACATCGTCGTGGTGGACGAGGCCCACGAACTGGTGGACCGCGTGACGTCGGTGGCGACCGGCGAGATCTCGGCCACCGCGATCGACGTCGCCGCCCGCCGGGCGGCGAACTTCGCGCCGGACACCGCGCACGGGAGGCTCACCGAGGCGGGAAACGCGCTGTCGCCGCTGCTGACCAGCCTGCCCGCGGGCCGGATGGACGAACTCGACATCCACCTGGGCGCCGCCCTGACCGAGCTGGGCGAGGCGGCCCGGTCCTGCGTCGCGGAGATGCGGGCCCACGTGAAGAAGGAACTGGGGGAGGACCCGGCGCAGCAGGGCGCGGCCCAGACCGCGATCGTGGGCCTGGAGGACCTGGCGGTGACCGCGGAGCGGGCCGTGGGCTCGTTCGAGTTCTACCTCGAGGAACGGGACGAGGTCATGTGGCTGGAACGGTACGAGACCGGCGTCCAGACCACGGCCCAGCTGAAGGTCGCGCCGCTCGAGGTCGGGGAGGTCCTCGCGGAGTCGCTGTTCGCCGAGCGGTCCGTGGTCCTCACCTCGGCCACGCTCACCCTCGGCGGATCGTTCGAGCCGCTGGCCCAGCAGTGGGGCCTGGACCCCGGCGGCATGGGGACCGAATGGGAGGGCCTGGACGTGGGCTCCCCGTTCAACCACGGCCGCAGCGGCATCCTGTACGTCGCCAGGCATCTGCAGCCACCGGGACGGGACGGGTACTCCGACGAGTACCTCGAAGAGCTCTGGGAGCTGATCCAGGCGGCCGGCGGGCGCACCCTGGGGCTGTTCTCGTCCATGCGGGCGGCGAAGCAGGCCACGGCGGCGCTCCGTGAC
>WRBL01000337.1 GCA_009784565.1 Streptosporangiales bacterium
GTACTCGACCGAGCAGCCGGCCGCGGCACCGTGGGCCGGCACGGCGAGCGCGGCCGGTGCGACCAGGGCGACCGCGGCCAGCAGCAGCGGCCAGGGCCTGCGCCGTATCCGGGCGAGCAGCGCGGCGATACGGGGGACGATCATGGGCGCTCCTCCAGAGGTGGGGGGTATGGGAGCGCTCCCATGCTGTCAGCGGGACGGCCGGCTGGAAAGCCCGCGGGGGCGGCGGCCTGCCGGTCGCCGCCCCCGCCGTCGGGCCGGGTCCCGCCGCTCAGCCCTTGCTGGAGCCGAGCGAGAGGCCGGCGATGAACTGCTTCTGCAGCAGGATGTAGACCACCAGCGTCGGCACCGCCGCGATCATGGCCGCGGCCGCGATCAGGTTCTGGTTGCTGACGAACTGGCCCTGCAGGTTGGCCAGCGCCGAGGTCACCGGGCGCTTGTCGCCCGACGACATCAGGGTGATGGCCCAGAAGAAGTCGTTGTAGATCCAGGTCGTCAGCAGGGTGGCGAGCGCGGCGAGCGCCGGCCGGCACAGCGGCAGGGTCAGCCGCCAGAACCGGGTCCACAGCGACGCGCCGTCCACCAGCGCCGCCTCGTACATCTCGCCGGGGATGGACTTCATGTAGTTGCTCAGCACGAAGACGCAGAAGCCCAGCTGGAAGGCCACGTTGATGACGATCAGGCCGAAGATCGAGTTGTACATCAGGCCGCTGCTGGACAGGAAGTGCGGCAGCGTGATCTTCAGGTAGATCCGGTACAGCGGGGTGATGATGACCTGCTGCGGGAGCAGGTTGCCCGCCGTGAACAGGATCAGCAGCGCGATGTTGACCTTGACGTTGACCCGGGTGAGCACGAAGGCCACACCCGACGCCAGGCACAGCACGATGATCACCGCGGGCACCGTGATCAGCACCGAGTTCCAGAAGAAGTGCAGCATGTCCGACTGGGTCCATGCGTCACGGAAGTTCTGGAAGGTGATGTGGTGCGGCATCGAGACGTAGCCGTACTTGCGGGTGTCCGAGTACGGCCGGATCGCCACGTACAGGGCGAACGCGATCGGCAGCAGCCAGAGCACCGACGCGACGATCAGGAACACCTGGGAGGCGATCTGGCCCCACGCCTTGGGCTTGGCGCCCGGTCCCGCGGTCCGCCGCGTGGGGGCGTCGACCCGGGGAAGGGTTTCGGCGCTCATGATGATTCCTCCCGGCGGAAGGTCTGGTACAGGAAGATGCTGATGGGCACGAGGGAGATGACCAGCAGCACCACGCCCAGCGCCGAGCCGAACCCGACCCGCTGGGTCTCGCCGACGATGTTCGTCGTCACCAGGACCGACAGCAGTTCGAGTCCGTTGATGCCCTTGTTCGTGATGTAGACCAGGTCGAACGCGCGCAGCGACTCGATGACGGTGACGACCATGATCACGATGTTGATCGGCCGCATCACCGGGAAGACGATCTTCCAGAAGGTCTGCCACGCGTTGGCGCCGTCCACCAGCGCCGCCTCGCGCAGCGACGGGTCGACGGCCTTGAGACCGGCCAGGTAGAGCACCATCACGTAGCCGGCCTGCCGCCAGGTCGCCTCCAGCAGCACGGCCCACAGATTCAGATGGGGATTGCCCAGCCAGTCGATGGCGTTGTCGTTGCCGTTCCGTCCGATGACGGTGTTGATCAGGCCGTAGTTCTGGGAGTAGACGAACTCCCAGATGATGCCGACCAGTGCCAGCGAGAGCATGACCGGCAGGAACAGCACGCTCTGGTACATCCGGCTGCCGCGGATCCCGCGGTCGATCAGCACGGCGAAGAGCATGCCCAGCGGCGTGGCGATCACCACGAACACGGCCAGCCAGATCAGGTTGTGCCGTACCGCGGGCCAGAACTCCGGGTAGATCGTGGCGGCCTGGTGGTAGTTCTGCACGCCGTAGATGCAGCCGTTGTTGAGGATCGACGGCATGTTCGGGACGCAGGACTTGGTGTGCAGGCTGCCGACGCCGTTCCACTTGGTGAACGACAGCAGCACCGTGCCGATCGCCGGGAACCAGACGAAGGCCAGGTCGAGCAGGAGCGGTATACCGAGCAGCAGCGCGACCACGATGCGGTCGCGTGTCGTCATCTTGCGCATGCGCCGGCGGCGGCGGGCCGGGACTTCCGTCCTGGCCCCCGCCGCCGCCGGGTCATGCACCTGGGAGGCGGAACTCATCAGGAGTAGATCGCCTTCGCCTGGGACTCCGCGCTCTTCTGCAGGGACGCGATGTTGCCGGTGCTCGGGTCGTCGATGAACTTCTGGATGATCGATATCATCGCGTTCGCCATCGCCGGGTCCGAGTCGCGGTCCATGAACTGGGCGACCGACTTGCACTTGGCGATCTCGGTCACCGACTTCTTCTGGATCGCGTTGTACGTCGGCACCTGGAGCCCGTTGACCAGGCCGACGTCCCACTGGTCGGTCTTGAGGTACTCGGACTCGGCCGCGCCGGTGCCGATGTACTTCAGGATCGCCTTGGCGGCGTCCGGGTTCTTGGCCTTCTTGCTCAGCATGAAGCCGTCGGTGGGGGCGTCCATGTAGTCCTGGCCCCACTGCGCGTTGATCTCGGGGAAGACGAAGAAGTCCAGGTCGTCCAGGTTGGCCTTGTCCGACACGTACTGCGCGGCGACCTGGTTGGTGCCCTGGAACATCATGCCGGCCTGCTTGGCCTCCAGCGTCTTCGCCGCGTCCTGCCAGATCCGGCCGTTGGCGCCGGTCTGCAGGTACGGCATCAGCTCGGCCCAGTGCTGGAAGACCGTGTGCACGCCCTGGTCGGTCCAGGGGATCTCGTGCTTCATCAGCTTGATGTGGTAGTCGTACCCGTTGATCCGCATGTTCAGGATGTCGAACGTGCCGAGCGCGGGCCAGCCGTCCTTGTCCGCGAACGCGATCGGGATGATGCCGTCCGACTTCATCTTCTTGGCCAGCTGCACGTACTGGTCCCAGGTGGTCGGGACGCTGTAGCCCTTGGCCTTGAAGACGCTCTTGTTGTAGAAGACGACCCACGGGTAGTTGTAGATCGGCACCAGGTACTGGTGGCCGTCCAGGCCCGTGGAGAGCTGCTTGGCGGCGGGGCCGAAGCTGCTGCCGATCGTCTCCCAGACGTCGTCGATCGGCTCGGCCAGGCCCTGGGCGGCGAAGTACTGCATGCGGTAGCCGGCGAACCAGGTGAACAGGTCGTCCGGAGTGCCCTGCAGGTAGCTGGTGATGTTCTGCTGGAACGTGTTGTGGTCGACCGTGTTGACCTTGATCTTGGCCTTGGTCGACGCGGTGGCGGCCGTGGTCAGCGCGGCGAACGCGGACTTGGCGGCGGGGTCGGAGTAGTTCGACCCGAACGTCACCGTGCTGCCGGCCACCGGCGACGATCCGCTGGACTTCTTCTTGTCGTCCGAGCTGGAGCTGCTGCACGCCGTCAGCAGGCCCCCGGAGACCGCGGCGAGGCCGGCGGCTCCGGCCACTCCTCGCAGCAGGTTCCTGCGCGTCGGGGAGCTCAGTCCCTGAGCGTTGCTTCCCGACGACTCGACGTCCGACATGGTGCCTCCATGTGTGTGTGGGCGTATCTGGGGGGCCGAAGGCGAAATGCTGGCGGAGCGGAGGTTTCTGGCGGCTCCAGCACCGATCCGTTTCCAACAGAAGTCACCAAGATGAAACGCCATCGCAACTGCAGGGGTAGTTCTACGCCACATGCACAAGGTCGTCAACGCCCTGATCCGGATGAGTTGCCGGACCGTGATGTGCCGCCTGTGTTGGAACATGTTTGCTTCCGGTCGGGCAGTGAACCGACGCGGACCTCCCAACGTACCGGCCGTCACTCCCTTTGCGGCGAGCGGGCGGTGGCCGGTTCTGCCCGCGGTGCGGAGTGGCCGTGTGCGGGTCGGTCCGCCCGCCCGTCCACTGGCCGGTCTGCGACGGCCCGGACGGTGGCCGGAACTCACATTGCGGACGATCCCTTTTCCCGCCGGTCGCCTGCGCCGCCGTGCGGGGTGAAAGGCGAGTGATGCCCGGATAACCGGAGTGAATCCGAGTGAATCCGAGTGAATCAGATGGAAGACAGTGAATCGGAGCGAAGTCGAAGGAAGTAGAGGGAAGTCTGAGGAAGCTCAAGGAAGCCGAATGAAGGCGACGGAAGGCTACGGAAGGCGACGGAAGCAGAAGGAAGGCGACGGGAGCCGAAGAGAAAAGCGGTGCTGGGCGGCGCTCGCGGCCCCCGGAGGCCGGCGACAGGACGGGAAGCGGCCGAATGACCGGCAGATCGGCGGCCCATCCGGCGCAGAACGGGCGATCCGGCGCCCGAAACGCGGTAGGAGGAGAGATCATGCACGGGGGAATCCCGCACGGAGGCGGCCGCGACCGCGGCCGCCGGCGTCCCCTGTCCCGGCCGACGCCCGAAAGGCTCCCATGAAAGCTGAGTCCGCCCCGCCCGCAGGCGCCCCGTTCACCCGGATCCTCGGGGTCGGCGCCTACCGCCCCCGCCGCGTCGTGGACAACGCGGAGGTGTGCCGCTTCATCGACTCCTCCGACGAGTGGATCCGCTCGCGCACGGGCATCGTGACGCGCCGCTGGGCCGAGCCGGACGAGACGCTGGGCGTGATGGCCGAGCAGGCCGCGAACAAGGCCATCGCGGCGGCCGGCCTCGCCCCGGCCGACATCACCTGCGTCATCGCCGCGACCTTCACCCACCTCATGCAGACGCCGGCCGTCGCCACCGAGATCGCGCACCGCATCGGCGCCGACCGGGCCCCCGGCTTCGACATCTCCGCCGGCTGCGCGGGCTTCGTGCACGGCGTGGTGCTCGCCTCCGACGCGGTGCGCGCCCGCGGCGGCAACGTCCTGGTCGTCGGCGTGGAGCGGATGTCGGACATCCTGGACCTGACCGACCGCTCCACGGCCTTCATCTTCGGGGACGGCGCCGGAGCGGTCGTCGTCGGCCCGTCCGCCACCCCCGGCATCGGCCCGGCCGTGTGGGGCGCCGACGGCTCGCAGGCCGACGCGATCCGGCAGAGCGTCCCCTGGGACACCCTGAAGAAGGACCCCGGGCATCCCTTCCCGGCGCTGCGCCAGGACGGCCAGCGGGTCTTCCGGTGGGCGGTGTACGAGATGGCCAAGGTGGCCGGGCAGGCGCTGGAGGCCGCGGGCGTGGCCCCGGAGGAATTGGACGCCTTCATCCCGCACCAGGCCAATGCCCGCATCATCGACAGCATGACCCGCTCGATGGGGCTGCCGGCCCGGGTGACCGTCGCCAAGGACATCGTCACCAGCGGCAACACCTCGGGCGCGTCCATCCCGATGGCGATGGAGGCGGTGCTCTCCTCCGGTGCTGCGGTCTCCGGCGGCACGGCCCTGCTGCTGGGCTACGGCGCCGGCCTCTCGTACGCCGCGGTGACCGCCGTCCTGCCCTGAGGTGAACCCGCGGCCAACCGCCGCGTCACACCTGACCCGCCTTCCGCACTCATAGAGGTGCAGGAGTCGTCGCGGAAGGCGGGGCGTACGTGAGAGCACTGGTCAAAGCGCCGGACGGGGAGTCCGCACTGAGCCTCGGCCCGGTCGACGAACCCGACCCCGGCCCGGGTCAGGCGCTGGTCGCGATCCGGGCGGTCGGGGTCAACCGCGGCGAACTGACCGTACTGGGCTCCCTGCCGCCCGGCGCGCGGATCGGCCGGGACATCGCCGGCACCGTGCTGCGCCCCGCCGCCGACGGCAGCGGGCCGCCGGCCGGCAGCCGCGTCGTGGGCCTGGCGGCCTGCGACGGCTGGGCCGAGCGCGCCGCCGTGGACGCCGGACGGCTCGCCGTGATCCCCGACGGCATCGGCTGGTGCGGGGCCGCGGCGCTGCCCGTCGCCGCCCTCACCGCCCGCTACGCGCTGGAGCGCGCCGGGCGGCTGCTCGGGCGCCACGTGCTGGTCACGGGCGCCGGCGGCGGGGTGGGCCGGGCCGCGGTCCAGCTCGCCGCGGCCGCGGGCGCCCGGGTCACCGCCTGGGTCGGGCGGCCGGAACGCGGCGCCGGACTGGAGGCGCTGGGCGCCGACCAGGTGGCCGGGTACGGGGCACCCCACCGCCGCCCGGTGGACGTCCTGCTCGACGGCTGCGGGGGCGAGGTGCTCACCCGGGCCCACCGCACGCTGGCGCCCGGGGCCCGGGTCGTCCGCTACGGCAACACCTGCTTCTCCGAGCTGCGGCTGCCCGCGTGCTGGGGGCAGGACGGCCCGGGGGCGAGCGTGCACCACCTGGACCTGCGGGCCGAGGTGCTGCGCCGGCCCGTCAGCCGGGACCTGGCGTTCCTGCTGCAACTCGTCGTCGAGGGGCGGCTGGACCCGCAGGTGGCGCTCACCGGCCCGTGGACCGACCCGCAGCCGGTGCTGGACGCCCTGCGGGACCGCCGGCTCAACGGCAAGGCGGTCCTGACCCTGTGACGCCCGCCCCGCGGGCCGCCGTCCCCTGCGGTGCGGTGGCGGGCGGGCGCGGGTCCGTCCGGTGCGGAGGAGGGGGCCGCACGGGACAGCACGAGGCGGCGGTGGTCGTGGACCACCGCCGCCTGGTGTCTACGCCCCGGCGGGGCAGAGTCCGACGGCCGCCGGCGTTGTCAGGGACGCCGGCGCCCGGGGCCGCCTCGGCCGGGGAGCTGTACGGCGAGCATGGCAGAGGCTTGCAGTCCGGCAGCGAGAACCGGCCAGGATGA
>WRBL01000338.1 GCA_009784565.1 Streptosporangiales bacterium
GCGTCTCCGCCGCTGTCAGGGATGCCGGGCCGCGCGGCCTGCGGCGGGATCCTCGAATGTCATTTGCCGCCCAGGGATCTGCCTACGCCCCGCCCGGGGTTCGCCGCCCGTGGTCACTGGCCCACCACCCTGGGTTTGCTGTCCCGGTGCGGCCGCTACGCCAGTACTGGCCGCTGCGCGGCCACGGGGGGGGATACCCCCCGAGCCCCCCGGCCGACGGTCTTGGTTCGCTGTGGTGCGGGGCCATGCTCCGGCTGAGGTCCGCTGTCGCGGTCAGGTGACCGTAGTCCCGCTGGACGGCGGAGGTGCCCGACGGGGTGGCCCCGGTTGCCGGGACCGGCCAGGGCAAGAGCGATTTATCTTTCGGTGGCCAAGGACTCCGGCGCCGTGCGGCGGGTCATGGGCCGACCATGGATGTGACTGCTCCAGCCCGGGCTGGAACAGAACCTGGCCCGCCAAGCCGATCAGCCGGATGATCCGTCCTCTGCCCGCTCAGCCCCGTCACCAGCAGGTCGGCATTTATCGAAAATGATCTTGGTGCTACATATTGCGCTACTTCTGATGGAGGCGTAATATCTAACAGGAAGAGGAGGCCGGGGGAGGTGATCCAGGTGGCGGACAGCGTTCTTGCGGGGCCGCGCGACTGCGCCGAGGCGCTCGCCGCGGCGGAGGCCGCCCTGGACTTCCTCAACGGCCCGGCGCGGGACGCGATCGGCCCGGCCGCTCTCGGCGAGGTCCTTCTGGCCCTGTCACGCATCGGGGCCAAGTACTCCGCGGCGTGGAACGGCCTGCTCTCCCGCTTCGACGCCAGCGGCGGGCACGACGCGGACGGCTGCCAGACGACGGCGTCCTGGCTCGCGCACAAGACCCAGGCCACGTTCCCGTCCGCGCGCGGGCAGGTGAAGCAGATGCGGCAGGTCACCGCCCGCCCGCATCTCGACGACGCGATGGCCGAGGGGCAGCTGTCCCCGTCGTGGGCGCGGGAGATCATCGCCCTCACGAAGCCGCTCCCGCAGGACATGCGCGCGGGCATCGACGCGATCCTCCTGGACGCCATCGCGCGCGGGGCGGACCTGGAGGACCTGCGGATGCTCATCCGCCAGGCCATCGAGGCCTGGAAGGCCGGGCGGCCCGACCCGGACGAGCCCGGCGACGGCTTCGCCGGCCGGTCCCTGGCCCTGGACGCCACGTTCGGCGGCGCCGGGCACCTGCGCGGAGACCTCACCGCCGAGTGCACCGCCGCCCTGGCGGCCGTCCTCGACGCCCTCGGCAAGAAACACGGCGCCGACGATGACCGCAGCCAGGGCCAGCGCTTCCACGACGCCCTCCAGGAGGCGTGCGAGCTCCTCATCCGGGCGAAGATGACCCCGGACCGCGCGGGGGCCGACACCCGGGTCGACGCGGTCATCTCCCTCGCGGACCTTCTCGGCCTGCCCGGCGCCGGGGGCATCGCGGACGCCTGGCTGGCCGCCGGCGCCGCCGGCGGCCACCACGTCTTCCTCGCCGGGACGGCCGCCGAGGCCGTCTCCTGTGATGCTCTCGTGGCCCCGGTCGTGACCGGCGGCGCCGACTGGGCCGCGGTCACGCAGATCATCGAGCTCGTCGCGGGCGCCCTGGCCGACCACGGCCCCGGCGGCGATACCGGCGGCATCGTGCCGCCCCTGGACCTGGCGCCCGGGGCCTGGGAGGCGCTCCAGCACGCGATCGCGCGGCTGTGCGTCGGGTTCGTGTCCGGGCCCGGAGGGCTGGCCTCCGCGCTCCGCACCGGGCTGCTCGGCCAGCCCTGGAACAGCCGGTCCCTCCCGCTCGACGTCGGCCTCTCCCAGTCGATCCCCGACGCTATCCGCCGGGCCGTTATCCGGCGCGACCAGCACTGCCGCTGGCCCGGCTGCGACCGCCGCCCCGCCCAGTCCGACGTCCACCACGTCAAGCACAAGAAAGACGGCGGCCCGACCAGCGTCGACTCGTGCGTGACGCTATGCCAGTATCATCACGACATCTGCGTGCACAGACGGGGCTGGACGATCGAGCTCCTGCCCGACGGCGAAGTGCGCGTCACCAGCCCGGACGGCCGGATCCTGCGCAGCCATCCGCCCCCGCCCGCCCGGGCCGCCTGACCGGCACCGCCCCGCACGGCATCAGGCACGGGTACCGCGATCGGAAATCTCTCCTGCCGCACCATAGTCGGCTATGGTAGTTAAGCAATGAGAAGAATCGTCTCAATGGCGAGGAGTTTCATTGGTTTCCGGGACCGTTGTCCGATCTCAAATAACCTCTCCCAGTCTCAGTTAGTGCATCTCAAGTAACTCTCCGTCTCCATATAGTTACTCCGAGGTCGGAGCTATCTGGGGGTTCATATGGACGGGTTCGCTGCTGCATGCGGTTTTTCGGTGGAGTACCGGATCGGGGGGCCTGTTCGGCGGTCCGGGCTTGCTGAGTGCGCCGGCGTTGCCCTGGAGGATGCCGAGCCGTTTCGCAAGTTCAGGTTCGCGAAGAGCCAGCGGAGTTTCGCGGGCTGGTGGTGGCTGGCGACCACGGGGCGTCATGTCGGCTATGAGTCGTTCGTCGAGCGTGATCACGCGATGCTCCTCGATTTCGATCCCGGCGTGACGGGGGTCGCGTCGCAGCCGTTCCTGCTCCGGTGGCGGGATTCGTCGGGGAAGCGGCGCAAGCATGTCCCGGACTACTTCGCGCGGCTGCGGGACGGCGGAGGGGTGGTGATCGACGTGCGGCCGGATGACCGGATCCCGGAGCGGGACGCGGAGGTGTTCGCGGTGACCGCGAAGGCGTGCGCGGAGGCGGGCTGGGAGTTCCGCCGGGTGGGGGCGGCGGACGGGGTGCTGGCCGCGAACGTGCGGTGGCTGTCGCGCTACCGGCATCCGCGGTGCGCTGATGAAGAGGCGGGAAAGGCGCTGACGGCGGCGTTCGGCGAGGGACGGCCGCTGTTCGCCGGGGCGGGGCAGGCCGGGGACCGGCTGGGGGTCCTGCCGGCGCTGTTCCACATGATGTGGCGGGGCGACCTCGCCGCGGACCTGGCAGCGGAGCCGCTGGGCCCGTCGACGATGGTGCGGGCGGCATGGTGAGCGCCCGGCGGGCGCGTCACGGGATCGCGGTCGGGGACCGGGTGCGGGTGGCGGGCGAGCCGCACCTGGTGGTCGGGGTGTCCGGGACGCTGGTCCGGATGGCCAGCCGGGCCGGGGACGTGGTGGAGGCGACGGTCACCAGCCTGGTGGCCGATGCCCGGTTCGAGCTCGCGGACGCGCCGCGGGACCGGCGGCCGGCGGCCCGGGCCGGGCTGGACGCGCTGCCGGCCGCGGCGGCGGAGGAGGCCGGCTGGTGGGAACCGCATATCGCCGAGGTCGTCTACGGCCTCCCGCCGGACGCGGCTCCGGGGACGCGTCCCCGGCCCGGGTTCGACCCTGCGGTGACGACGATGACGGCCCGGGAGCAGGCCAAGGCCGCGGAGCTGGCCGCGGCCGGGCACGCGGTGACCGCCTCGATGGTCAAGCGGCGCCGGCAGCGGTGGGAGGCCGGCGGGCTGCCCGCGCTGGCCGACGGGCGGGTGACCCGCCCGTCGGCGCCGTTCGGCCGGGCCGATCCCGATGTCGTGGACGCGATGCGGAAGGCGGTGAAGGAAACCGAGAACTCCTCGACGAAGACCGCGAAGCACGTCATCTGGCGGGCCGGGCAGATCCTGGCCGGGTCCTGCCCGGGGAAAACGATGCCGTCGAGGGCGGCCTGCTACCGGATCTACGACGTGCTGGCCAGGGGGAAGGCAGCCGGCGGGCCTGCGTCCACCCGCCGGTCGCTGGCGGGCCGGCCGCAGGGCATGTTCGGGCAGTGGGCGCCGCAGGCGCCCGGCGAGCTGGTCCAGATCGACTCCACCCCGCTGGACGTGCTGGTCCTGCTGGACGAGGGGGTGCCCGGCCGGGTCGAGCTGACCGCGATGACAGACGTCGCGACCAGGACGGTGACCGCCGCCGTGCTGCGCCCCACGTCGAAGTCGGTGGACGCGGCCTTGCTGCTGGCCCGCACGCTCACCCCCGAGCCGCTGCGGCCCGGCTGGCCCGAGGCCCTGTCGATGGCCCGGTCGGCGCTGCCCTATGAACGGCTGCTGAGCCTGGACGAGCGGATGGCGCATGCCGCGGCGCTGCCGGTGATCGTCCCGGACACCGTGGTGATCGACCACGGGGCGGCGTTCGTCTCCGCGAATTTCCGGGCCGCCTGCCGCCACCTGGGCATCTCCATCCAGCCGGCGAGGCTGGGAACCGGATCGGACAAGCCGCATGTCGAGCGGGCCTTCGGGTCGATGGACTCCCTGTTCTGCGAGTTCGCCGCCGGGTATGCCGGCCGCAGCGCCGACCGGCGGGGCCGTCATGTCGAGGACGGGCCGCTGTGGTCAGTGGCGGAACTGCAGGAGCTCCTCGACGAATGGCTCATCACCTGGCAGAACCGGCCGCATGAGGGCCTGCGCGACCCGGCCTGTCCCGGGCGGGCGTTCAGCCCGAACGAGAAGTACGCCGCGATGGTCGAGGCGGCCGGCTACGTCCCGGTCGCGCTGACCGGGGACGACTACGTCGAGCTGCTGCCCTGCGAGTGGCGGGCGGTCAACGCCTACGGCATCGCGATCCGCCGCCGGACCTACGACAGCGAGGAACTGAACCCGCTGCGGCACCAGCCGTCCGGCGTCCGGGAGAAGAACGGCGCCTGGGAGGTCAGGCATGATCCCTACGACGTCTCCCGCGTCCACGTCCGCGGCCCGGACGGGTGGATCACCTGCCCGTGGCGGTTCCTGCGCCGGGCCCCGATGCCATTCGGAGAGCTGGCCTGGGACCACGCCCGCCGCACCCTGAAAGAGCAGGGCCGCCCGGCCTCCGAGGCCGACATCGCCGACGCGGTCGCCTCCCTGCTCGCCCGCGCCGGCCGGGGACCGGAAACCGGCCCCGGCAGCAAGCGCGCCCGGCGGGTGACCGCCCGCACCCGCGCGGTCGCCCCCGGGCCCGAAAACCCGGCACCGCCGGAACCGGGCCCCGGCCAGGAGGCCGGGCCGCACCACGATGACGATCACGAGCCGCAGGAGATAACGCCCATGCCGTTCTTCGACCCGTTCAGCGACTCCGGGGAACGCTGGTGACCCCCCTGCAGGACACCGGGAGCCTGGTCCAGGACTCCGACGCCGGCTGGCACCGGCACCTGACCGTCCTCGAAGGATGGCGGGCGTTCCTCGGCCACGACCCCGAACCCCCGCAGCCGATGACCGCGAAGGCCCGGGCGATGCTGGCCGAGGACGAGCGGCTGGACTACGACGAGCAGCGCATCGACTACCACGTCCGGCTCGGCGTCATCCAGACCCCCATGCTCGCCGAAGTCCTCCGGACCGGGCGGCTGCTTGCCGTCCTGAACCGCGAGGCAGTCTCCGCCCGCCGCGGCCTGATCCTGTCCGGCCAGGCCGGCACCGGCAAGACCACCGCCCTGGCCCAGCTCGGCAAGCGCCACGAGATCCTCGACCGGCGCCGCAACCCGAACGCCCTGCCCGGCACCCGGATCCCGGTCGCCTACGTCACCGTCCCGCCCGCCGCCACCCCGAAGATGCTCGCCGCCGAGTTCGCCCGGTTCCTCGGGCTGCCCGTCGGCCCCCGCGCGAACATCACCGACATCATCGAGGCAGCCTGCGGCGTCCTGACCGACTGCCGCACCAGCCTCGTCCTGGTCGACGAGATCCACAACCTCCAGCTCGAGACCCGGGCCGGCGCCGAAGTCTCCGACACCCTCAAGTACTTCTCCGAGCGCATCCCCGCCACCTTCGTCTACGCCGGCATCGACGTCGAGCGCAAGGGCCTGTTCAACGGCACCCGCGGCCAGCAGATCGCCGGCCGCTTCACCATGCTCGGCACCCGGCCCTTCCCCTACGCCGAGCAATGGCGGGCCATCGTGGCCACCTTCGATACCGCCCTGCTGCTCGGCCGCCACTCCGAGGGAACCCTCGCCGGGCTCGATGAGTACCTCCACGACCGGACCGGAGGCATGATCGGCAGCCTGTCGCACCTCATCCGCGCCGCAGCCGTCCAGGCCATCATCACCGGCACCGAGAAAATCACCAGGGCCGCGCTCGAGGCCATCACCCTGGACCACGCCGCCGAGCAGCAGCGCCGCAACCCCAAGAAACCCAGGTGACCGGCCGTGCACCCCAAACCCAGGCCCCGCCCGCTGCCGGTCCGGCTCCGGCCGCTTCCCGGCGAGACCAGCCGTTCCTACATCGAACGCCTCGCCCGCGCCAACCACCTGCCCCCGCGCCGCCTGCGGCTCTACCTGTCCGCCACCCGCCAGGCAAACGGCCCGGTCGTCCCGGAACGCCTGGCCATCCTCAGCGGACGGCCGCTGCCCGGCCTGCGGCGAGCACTCTCAGACCTTTCCTGCGGACACTGCGGCGCCCCGCTCCCTGCCCCGCCCAGAGGACGCCCCGCACCCTGGTGCGCTCCCGCATTCCACTGCTCGGCGGAATGCAGACGGCAGAGCCGCCTCCAGTTCCACGCCCTCCAAACCGCAGCCAGGGACAGATCCACCGAGACACAACCCCGCCGAACAGCCTCCCGGGGCGGAAAAACTGAGACTGAAACACCCGGCTAGTCTCAGCCAATCTGTCTCTCCGCAGGTCAGGACAGAGAGACAGATTGAGTTATCTGAGATCGGACAACC
>WRBL01000339.1 GCA_009784565.1 Streptosporangiales bacterium
CTGCACCAGCGCGCCGGCCACCGCGGAGTCCACGCCGCCGGACAGCCCGCAGATGGCCCGGCCCGCACCGATCTGGGCACGGATCGCCTCAACCTGCTCGTCCACGATGTTGACCATCGTCCAGTTCGGACGGCAGCCGGCCAGTTCCAGGAAACGGCGCAGGATCTGCTGCCCGTGCTCGCTGTGCATGACCTCGGGGTGGAACTGCACCCCGTACAGCCCGCGTTCCGGGTTCTCCACGACCGCCGCGGGCGTCGTATCGGTACTCGCCGTCACCGTGAACCCGGCGGGCGCGGCGGTGGACGTGTCGCCGTGCGACATCCACACGCTGAGCCGTTCCGGCAGTCCTTCCAGCAGCGAGGAACCGCCGTCGGTCACCCTCAGCGGCGTGCCGCCGTACTCGGCCGCGCCCGTCCGCTCCACGGTGCCGCCCAGCGCCCGCACCATGACCTGGTGTCCGTAGCAGATGCCGAAGACCGGCACTCCCGCCTCGAACAGCCCCTCGGGCGCCGGGGGAGCCTCGGGAGCGTAGACCGAGGACGGCCCGCCGGACAGGATGATCGCCTTCGGCCGCCTGGCCAGCATCTCGCCGACCGGCATCGTCGAGGGGACGATCTCCGAGTACACATGGCATTCGCGCACGCGACGGGCAATAAGCTGCGCGTACTGCGCGCCGAAGTCGACGACCAGTACGGTGTCGAATCCTCCAGGCCCGGACAACGGGTACCGCCTTTCACCAGGGGAGATCCTAGTGTATTCGCGGCGGCCCGGGCCCCGGCCCGCACCCCGCCGCGCACCCCCGACCAGCGAAAACCCTTTCATGCCGAACGGATCCGGCGTTACCGGGCCGCTCCGGGCGGCTCCTCAGCCGGCGAAGCGGGGCCAGGGGCGGCCGGCGACTCCGGGACGGAGCCAGAAGAGGTCGCCCGCCCGGGGCTGGGCGGCCAGTTCTCGCTGGGACTGGCCGATGCGGGCCGTGGTGATGAACAGTTCGTCCAGGCGTTCTCCCCCGAAGGCGGCGCTGGTCACCTGCCGGGCCGGGACCTCGACCACGCCGATCAGCCGTCCGTCGGGAGAGAAGCGCCGGACCTCGCCGCCGCCCCAGACCGCTACCCACAGGCAGCCGTCGGCGTCCAGGGTCATCCCGTCGGGGGTACCGCCGCCGGCCCGCACGCCGGCTACCCGGCGGCGGCCGGACAGACGGCCGGTCTCCGGGTCCCGGTCGAACGCGTCGACCCCGCCGGCCGCGCTGTCGATGTAGTACATGGTCCGCCGGTCGTCGGTGAAGTCCAGGCCGTTGGCCACCGTGATGCCGTCGAGCAGCGTGCTGGCCTGCCCGTCCGGGCCGAGCTGGTACAGGCTGCCGATAGGCTCGCGTTCCTCCCAGTGCATCGTCCCGGCCAGGAACCGTCCCTCCGGGTCGGCCTTGCCCTCGTTGAAGCGGACCTTCTCGCCCTCGATCTCCAGTCCGGGGATCCGCTCGTACCCGAGCACGGTGCCCGCGTGGCGGCCTCCGGGCGCCGGCGGCCGGGCGTCGGTGGGCAGGGCGGCGTGGACCTGGCCGGCGCTGGCCAGGGCCAGTCCGTCGGCCAGGGAGAGGACCAGCCCTCCCCCGGCCCGCAGGCCGACGGACCCGACGCTGGTCCCGGTCTCGGCCGCCGCGTCGGTGCCCAGGTCGGGCCGGAAGCGATGAACCTTCCCGGCGACGATGTCCACCCAGAGCAGGCTCCGGGTGCCGGAGTCCCAGGTTGGTCCCTCGCCAAGCTCCGCCCGGGCGGGAAGGGCGACCTCCGCCCGGTACCTGGTGACACTCATGCGGTTCGCTTCTCTCTTCCGTAGAGCAGGACGATGACGATGATGACGCCGCCGTAGATGATGTCCCGCGCGTACTCGGGAATCTGCTCGGCGTTGAGGATGGTGACCAGGATGACCAGCGCCAGCGCCCCGGCCACCGTCCCGATGTAGTGACCGCGACCGCCCAGCACGGACACGCCGCCGATGACGGCCGCCGCGATTGACTCGAGCAGGTAGGGGTCGCCGAGCCCGAGGGAGGCGCCGCCGCCGAACGTGACCAGCATGATGCCGGCCACGGCGGCGAAGAGCCCGCTGATCACGTAGACCGATACCGTCACCGGGCGCACGCCCACCCCGGCCAGATAGCTGGCCACCGGGTTGACACCGGTGGCGTAGACCCGGCGCCCGTAGGTCGTCCCGGACAGCAGCAGGCTGATCAGCAGGATGATCCCGATCCAGACCAGGACCACGCCCGGGACTCCGCCGACTCGGCCCTGCATGGCCGCGGTCAGGCCGGGGGCGGGCGCGGACCCGCAGCTTCCGCAGGTCAGTCCCTTGGACTGGCCGAGGGCCAGGCCCTCGATGATCCCGTTGGTGCCGATGGTCATGACGATCGGCGAGATGCCGAAGTAGGCGACGCCCACCCCGTTGGCCAGGCCGACCACGGCCCCCAGGGCCAGGGTGAGGGCGAGCGCGAGCGGGAGGCCCGCGTCTTTCCCGGCGGCCTGGGCCACCACCAGGATGGCCGAGGCGTTCAGCACCCAGACGACCGAGAAGTCGATTCCGCCCAGCAGGAAGACCATGGTCTGCCCCACGCCGACGAACCCCACGAACGCGGCGAGTTCGCCGATGGCCCGCAGGCTGCTGCCGCTGAGGATCCCGGGCTTGAGGATCGCGCCGACGACGAGCAGGAGGATGACCGCGAGGAACGAGTAGGCCAGGGTGCGCCGGCCCGGCGGCCACTTCATCGGGTTCATCGCGCGCCTCCGCGCCGGGTCCGGCTGGTCCACGCCGTGACTCCCAGTCCGAGGAGGACGGCGACGATGAGGAACAGGCCCTGGTAGAAGGATTCGTACAGCGAGTTGACGTGGGCGTAGAAGAGCAGGCTCACCAGCACGGTGAGCACCCCGGCCCCGCAGACGACGCCGACCATGCTGCCGCGGCCGCCGCGGAAGCTCACGCCCCCGAGGACCACCGCGGCGAACGACGCGAGCAGGTAGGAGTCTCCCCCGGTCGCGTCGCCGCCGCTCGAGCCGGCGGCGAGGAACAGTCCGGCCGCCGCCGCCAGGGTGCCGGACAGCACGTAGGCCGCGACCTTGGTCCGGGCGACATTCACGCCGTTGGCCGCGGCCGCGGCCGGGTCGTTGCCGATCGCGTAGAGAGCGACGCCCAGGGGCCGGCGGCGCAGCAGCCACCAGAAGGCGAGGATGACCGCCACGAAGACGACGCCGACCGGGCTCCCGGTGTTGCCCATCACGTCCGTGTAGGCCGCGGGGATGCTGCCGCCCGGCTGGGGCAGAACCGCCGCCGCGACGCCCTGCAGGATCGACATGGTCCCGATCGTCACGACGATGGGCTGGAGCCGGCCGACCGTGACGAGCAGCCCGTTGACGGCCCCTATCCCGGCGCCGATGGCCAGGATGATCAGGCTCCAGCCGAGCATGCCTCCCGCCGACGAGGTCATGTGGGTGGCCGCCAGGGCGTTGGTCAGGTCCATCGTCCCGCCCACGGACAGGTCCAGTCCCCGGGTCAGCACCACGATGCCCTGGCCCACGCCCGCGAAGACCAGCGGCAGCGCGTTGGTGATCGTGGAGTCCCAGGCGTAGTCGTTCGGCATCCGCTGGAACTGGGACTGGAAGAAACCCAGGTACGCGAGGACCGTGACGACCAGGATCCCGATCGCCAGGAGCAGGGTGGCCTGCTGGACGGCGAAGTGGCTCCGCCAGCCTTTCCGGGCTCCGGCGCTAGTCACCCGCCACCGCCTCCTCCCGCTCCATGACGGACGCGGCCACGATCTTCTCGGTGCCGACGTCGTCGCCGGCCAGTTCGGCGGCGATCCGGCCTTCCCGCATGACCAGCACCCGCTCGCACAGGTGGGCGATCTCGTCGGTGTCGCTGGAATAGAGCAGGATGCCCTTGCCGTCCGCGGCCAGGGACGCGATCAGCTGGTACAGGTCGTGCTTGGTAGCCACGTCCACGCCGCGGGTCACGTCGTACAGCAGGAGGATCTCGCTCTCGGCCATGAGCCACCGGCCGAGAAGCACCTTCTGCTGATTGCCGCCGCTGAGCGTGTCCACCGCTTCCGACGGGCGGCGGCTGGCCCCGCCCTGGCCGCCGATCTGCAGCTGGCCGATCAGCTTCTCGACCAGTTTCCGTTCCTCGGTCCGTCTCACCAGGCCGCCCGCTGACAGCCGGCCCAGGATCGGCAGGGTCAGGTTGTCGCGGATCGGAAGCGGAAGCAGCAGGCCCTCTCCCTTGCGGTCCTCGGGGACCAGTGCCATCCCGACCCGGGCCCGGATCGCGTCGGCCGGCCGCCTGATTTTCCGCCGTCGCCCGCCGATGGCGACCGTCCCGTCCCGGAGGCGCCGCACCCCGTACAGGGCGAGGAACAGCTCGCGCTGCCCCTGGCCGGCCAGCCCGCCCACGCCGAGGACCTCGCCCCGGCGGAGGGAGAAGGAAACGCCGCCGACTCCGTCCGCGCGCAGGCCGTCCGCCTCCAGCAGCGGACCGGCCTCCGGAGCCGCTCGCGGGCGCGGCGGGTAAAGCTCCCCGACTCGCCGGCCCGTCATCAGCATCACGGCCTCGCCCTCGTCGAGCGAGGCGCGCGTGGCGACCTTCCGGCCGTTGCGGAAGACGGTGATCCGGTCCGCGACTTGCTCGACTTCCTTCCAGCGGTGGGAGGTGAACACCACGCAGCAGCCCTCCGCCCGCTGCCGGGCGATCACCTCGAACAGCCAGTCGACCTGGTGTTTGGAGAGCGAGGCGGTCGCCTCGTCGAGAAACAGGACGCGGGGACGCCGGTGCAGCGCCCGGACGATCTCCACCACCTGACGGTCGGCCAGGGAGAGCCGGTCGGGAATCTCCCTCGGGTCAATCGACTCGATGCCGTACCGGGCGAAGATCTCCTCCGCCTCGGCGGCCAGGGACCGGCGGCGAATCAGCCCGGCGCGGCCCCGGGGCATCCGGTCGATCAGCAGGTTCTCCGCGACGGGCATCCACGGGAGCAGGCTGAGCTCCTGGAACACGGTCCCGAAGCCGAGCTTGCGGGCGGCGGGCGGGCCGGACAGGTCCGCCGGGCCGCCGTCGACCCTGATCTCGCCCGCGTCGGCCCGGAGCACCCCGCTGAGCACCTTGATCAGCGTGCTCTTGCCCGCGCCGTTCTCGCCGACCAGCGCGTGTACCTCGCCCGGCCTCAGGTCGAGGCTCCCGTCCGCCAGCGCCCGCACCGGCCCGAAGGCCTTGGTGATCCCGGCCGCCTCCAGCAGCGGACGTTCCGTCCCGGCCGCGGTCACGACGAGAAGCTGTAGGTCAGAGCCTTCGACGGGCAGACCGTGCCTGACTTGGCCGCGTTGACGCACAGCCCCTTCACCGGCGCGCCGCCGCTGGTGTCGGTCACGTCGGCGAAGAAGTCGCTGCTGACCCCCGGGAACCAGGTCTTCCCCGCGGTCGCGCTGGAATCGGTCACCGGGGACAGGGGCAGGTTGTAGCTGGCGAACGACGCCTTCTTCAGCTTCCCGGAGAGGATCCCCTCGGCGATGGCCAGGGCGGCGGTGCCGAGGTAGGGCGCCTGGCCGATGGAGTACCCCTTCACCTTCCCCGACGACATGAGCTGCCGGAAGCCGTTCTCCGACTCCCCGGCCGTGGGAGGCAGGGGCCGGCCCGCCTGCTGGAACGCCTTCAGCACGCCGTTGGTGCCGCCCTGGCACCAGATGGCGTTGATCTTCGGCAGCGTGGGCAGCGCGGCGGATGTCACCTGCTGGGCCACCTGGGAGTCCCACTGGCCGTTCAGCTGGTTGACCACGTGAATACCGGGATACTTCTTGAACACCGCCTGTGCCCCGGCGTCGCGCTGCTGGTTCACGTACGTGCCCGCCACCCCGGTAATCATCAGGACGTTGCCGCGGCCGTGGATCTGGGACGCCACCCATTGCGCCCACTGGTAGCCCATCTGGTACTGGTTCTGATTCACCTTGAGCGCGCACGGCGCGGTCACCGTGTTGTCGAAGGACACGACCAGGATGTGCTGGGAACAGGCCTGCTGGATCACGTTGTTCAGGCCGTCCGGCGACGCGGCGTCGGTGACGATGGCGCCGACGCCGCTGGAGATGAGGTCGGAAATCTGCTGCTTCTGGGCGCTGACGTCATTGTTGGCGTTGTAGACCGGGCAGGTCACGTGCCCTTTCAGCGGCGCCGACGCGCAGGCCGACTTGAACTCGTTCTCCATCTCCACTCGCCACATGTTGCCGATGTAGGAATTGGAGAGCGCGATTGTGTAATGACCTGACTTCGAGCCGGCTCCTCCGGCCTGAATGGGGGCGTTTCCGCTGCAGGCAGCGAGGAATCCGGCGGCGACACAGGCGCTGATCATGAGCGCGAACGTCCGGAACCATCTGTTTCCACTCGTCACGCCTGTGATTATTAATCCGTAATTAAAGACGGTCAACACATGATAGCCAGCCTCAATTAATCGGGAATTCACCTCATCACTCCCACCACTCACTGCAGGCAAAAATAAGCTCACCGGAAAGCGTGGCATCGATTCACCTCGCGCCCGCGACGGGACCTTCGGTGTCGCTATAGCGCCCGCGATGGCACCGTTGCTGCCGCTGGGCGCGGCGGGCGC
>WRBL01000340.1 GCA_009784565.1 Streptosporangiales bacterium
GCGGCGAGCTTGGTGTGCAGCGGCAGCAGGCCCTCGATGATGACGAACTCGCGGGGCTCGATGTACTGCGGCCGGGTCAGGGACCCGGTGTGATGGTCGTAGACCGGCTTGAGGATCGGGTGCCCGGTGGCCAGCAGCTGCAGGTGCTGCTCCATGATGTCGACGTAGTTGCAGTCGGGGTGGAGCGGGGTGAACGGCAGGCCCTTGCGCTCGGCGCGGTCGTAGCGATGGTAGTCGTCAACGCACACCGCGGTGCAGCGGTCGTCTCCCAGGGCCTTGACCAGGCCGTTGGTGATCGTCGTCTTCCCCACGGCGCTGTCGCCGGCGATGGCGAGCATCACCGGACGGCGCCGCGGGTCGTCCGTCCGGTGCATGCGCATGAGCTTGTGCGGCATCGGTGTGTTCCCTTCGGCCTGCTGCGTGGAACAGTCACGTTACGTATCGGGCTATTTGCCCGGATCCCCCCTGTGGGGGGACACCGGGGGGACAGGGGCGGAGAAAACGATCTAGCCCAGCGCCGCTTGAACGCTTAAGGTCTTCAGGCATGGACACCCGGCCCGTGCGCGTGGTTCTGGTGGACGATCACGAGATGGTTCTCGAAGGCCTGAAAGCCATGCTGGCTCGGTTCACGGGACGGATCCGGGTGGTCGGCCAGGCCGGAAGCGCAGAAGAAGCCCAGACGGTCGTGGCCGCTCTGGACCCCGATGTCGTGCTGTGCGACGTGCGGCTGCGCTCCTCCAGCGGCCTGGACCTGTGCCGGCGCCTGACCGAGCGGGACCCGGCCCGCCGGGTGCTGCTGCTGTCGGTCTACGACGACGAGCAGTACCTGTACCAGGCGCTGCGCGCGGGCGCCGCCGGGTACCTGCTCAAGCGGGTCAACGGCGAGGAACTGGCGAAGTTCCTGGAACGGGTCCACGCCGGGGAGACCGTCGTCGATCCCGCGATGGCGGGCCGGGTCGCGTCGGCCGCGGCCCGGCTGCACAGCGGGGAGTTCTGGCCGGGCGCCCGGATGGGGCTGAGCCAGCGGGAGAGCGAGGTGCTCGGGCTCATCGTCGCCGGCCTGTCGAACCGGGCCATCGCGGGCCGGCTGGTCATCGGCGACGAGACCGTCAAGAGCCATGCCCGGGCCATCTACCGCAAGCTCGGGGTCAGCGACCGGGCGGGCGCCGTGGCCTCGGCGCTGCGGGAGGGGATGTTCCGGTGAGCGGCTTCCCGGGGGAGGAACAGCGGCTCGGCCTCACCGGGCCGGACCGGGAGAACACCCTGCTGTTCCGGATCATCGAGGCGATCTCCGCCGGGCCGGACCTGCGGGCCCTGGCCGCCAGCGTGGCCCGGCTCATCGTGGAGGCGACCGCGACGGACGTGTGCTTCGTCCACGTCCTGGACGACAACGGGGGTGCCCTGACGCTGACCGGGGCGACTCCGCCCTTCGACCGCCAGGTGGGCAAGATCCATCTTCCGGTGGGCGAGGGGGTCAGCGGCTGGGTCGCCAGCCACCGCGAGCCCGCCGTGATCGCGGAGGGCAAGGAGTCCGATCCGCGCTACCGGTACTTCCCGCAGCTGGGCGGGCTGAACTACACGTCGATGGCGTCGGTCCCGATGGAGAGCCGGCCCACGGGCCTGGTCGGGGTCCTGAACGTCCACACGACCCAGCGGCGGGACTTCACCGGACGGGACGTGCGCCTGCTGACCTCGATCGGCAGGCTGGTCGCGGGGGCGGTGCACGCCGCCCGGCTGCACCGGAGCCTGGAGGCGCGCGAGCGCGCGGCCGAACGGTTCGCCGAGCAGGTCATCGCCGCCCAGGAGACCGAGCGCCGGCGCCTGGCCGGCGACATCCACGACGGCATCACCCAGCGCCTGGTGAGCCTGGCCTTCCACCTGGACGCGGCCGCCGACGCGGTGCCGCCCGGAGCCGGCGACGCGGCCCGGGAACTGGTCCGGGCCCGGGAACTGGCCGGGCTGACGATGGACGAGGCGCACGCCGCCATCGCGGGCCTGCGCCCCCCGGTCCTCGACGACCTGGGGCTGGCCGACGGGCTGGCCAGCCTGGCCCGGTCGATCGCGCAGGTCCCGGTGACGGTCACGGGGACCAGCCGCCCGCTGCCGGAGCACGTCATGATCGCGCTGTACCGCATCGCGCAGGAGGCCCTGCAGAACGTGGTCAAGCACGCCCATGCCACCCTGGCCGAGGTGGAGCTGCGGTGCGACGACTCCCGCGTCGTGCTGCGGGTCACCGACGACGGGCGCGGGTTCGACGTCACCGCCCGCCCGGGCGGGGACTCCTCCTACGGGCTGCACAGCATGTCCGAACGGGCGGAGCTGATCGGCGGGCAGCTCACGGTGACGTCCCGGCCGGGCATCGGCACCGTCGTGTCCGCCTCGGTGCCGGTCCGCCCGGCGTAGCCCCCGCCGAATCCGGCATTCACTCTCCGTTACCAGGATTGGTCTATCCCGGCATTACCATCCGCCACACGAGGCACAGGCGACGGCCCCTCAATACAATCTCGGCCGGCTTCCGGCAATGCCGACCCCGGACCATCATAAAAACCAATATTCATTCCGATACGAACAGTGACTACACACGTGTAGCCCGATTTCGCCAGGGTTGACAGTGAAATAAGCCACATTTAGTTTTGCGGAATGCATCACATAATTCAGGCTGGGGGGCTTGGCCCCCCGGCGTTCTCGGCGGTTCCCTTCTGGATCGGATTCTGGATAGCGACCGCGGTAATCCTTCTTGTCGTCGCTCTCGTCGGCTCGGTCATCATGCTCGTGAACCGGGTCGAATGGCAGGCGGCGAATACGGTCATGGCGCTGAGCGATGTCCAAGAGGCCACGAAGCCGCTGACGGTGCTCCCCGCCGCCAACGCTCACCTCAGTGCCATCGTGCGGGCCCTGCTCGGCATCGTCGCGGCGAAGAAGGCGGGAGGCGGGTCATGATCCACGTGGCAGGCCCCACCACCATCTTCTGGACCGTCGCGATGGGCATGGGCTTCGCGGTGCTCGCCGTGGTCATCGTCCTGCTGAACCTGCTGCTCAAGTCGGCGCGCGCCCTCGACACCCGGGTCGACAACGTCGCGGCGGCCGCCCTCGGCGTCCACGCGCACACGGCGATCGCGGGCCCGCAGCTCAGCGCGACCGAACAGCAGCTGACCTCGGCCGTCGCCGCCCTGCGCGGGCCGGCGCCGCGTCCCGCCCCGCCCCGTCCGGCGACGCCGCAGTTCGGGGTCCCGGGACCGCAGTTCCGTCCCGCGGCGCCCCCGCCGCGCCCCGCGCCCCAGTTCACTCCCCCGGCACCGTCGGCACCTGCTCAGCCCGCGGCGCCCGTTACTCCCCCGTCGGGCCCGGCCACCCGGACCGACAATCCCACGCTCCCGCGGTTCCCCCGGGACACGGGCCCGCAGAGACGACCCTCGGATCCGCGGTTCCCCACGTCCCTTCCGCCCGTCCCGCCCGCCCCGGAATGGGAGCCGGGCCAGAACCCGAGGAGGCCCGAGTGAACACCACGTTCCTCCTGACCGGCTCGGTGATCGCCGTCCTGGCCATCGTCGCCGCCCTCGCCGTCTACCTCTTCATCATCGGGACGGTCGTCAAGCACCTCGCCGAAACCCTCGACTCCAAGGTCGCGGCCGGAGCGGCCGAGATCGGCCAGCACGTCGCCGCGATCCCCCCGGTGGCGGCCGGCGTCCACCGCGGAGTCAGTTCGCTCGCTCACCACGGAAAGGACCTCTTGTGATGGCGAACATCATCGGCGGACTCCGCAGCAACGTCTCCCGGCCCCGCCGGTCCGGGCGGCCCCGCCGCCCCGGCACCCCGGCCGCGGCGCCGGCGCTGGTCATCGTGATCGCCTTCGCGCTGATCGCCGTCATCCTGCTGACCCGGGTGGTCCTCGCGGCCTCCTCGATCGCCAACTCGGCGGCCAGCATCAACAAGTCCGGGTCCGGCATCAACGTCAACACCGCCGCGGTCATGCGCCTGGCCAAGACCAACAAGCTGGCCGGGCAGATCCTCAAGTCGGCCAAGCCGCTGTCGGGCGAGCTGACCACGGTCAACTCCACGGCCACCTCGATCAACAACAACGCCGCGTCCATCGACAACAAGGCGGGATCGATCAACGCCTCGGCCGGGTCCATCAACACCAAGGCCGGGTCCATCAACAGCGAGGCCGGGTCGATCCGGAACGAGGCCGGCAACATCCTGTCGGTCGCCGGCCAGATCAACTCGACCGCCGGGTCGATCAACGACTCGGTCGGCTCCATCAACGGGATCGCCGGCAGCATCCTCAACGTCGCCGGCGGCATCAAGGGAGACACCGGCAACATCGCGTCCACCGCGGTCAGCATCAACTCCAACGCCGCCGGCATCAACAGCAAGATTCCGTAGGAGCCAGCCGTGACTACTGCAACCCTGAATGAACCGCGCTGGCACTCCTCCCGGAACGTCAGCGACTCCGAACTCGCGGCGGAAGGACGCTCCGGCGGCACGGCGCTCGACTCGCGGTACGAATGGCTCCGCGCGTGGATCGCCCTCGCCGTCGCGATCGTCCTGGTCGTCTGCGTCTTCCTCATCGTGATCGGCAACTCGCTGGAGAACACCGACGCCAGCCTGAAGGCCGTCAACGACAGCCTTCTCGGGGTCGGCGGCGACGTGAACCCGCTGCCGACCTACATCGGCGACATCAACGCCAAGCTGGGCGGCATCAACGACTCCCTGAAGTCGGTGCCGGGCCAGGTGTCGACGGCCAGCACGTCCCTGACGTCGACCAACGGCCACCTCGGCTCGATCAACGGCCGCCTCGGCTCGGTCAACTCCGACCTGACCTCGGTCAACTCCGACCTCGGCTCGGTCAACTCCGACCTGGGCTCGGTCGACTCCAACCTCGGCGGCATCAACGGCTCGCTGCAGTCCGTCGAGACCTCGCTGCGGCAGGTCAACGCGAACGCGCCGCGCATCGCCCAGAACCTGAACGGCATCAACTCGACGCTGTCGAGCGTCGGCAACGACGGAGGCCGGATCGAGAACCTGCTGATCTCGACCAACCGGAGCCTGGCCGCCATCAACCAGAAGAAGCTGGGCGTCGTGCCCGGCCTGTTCGGCTCGTCCAAGGGCTGAGAGGAGGAACGTCATGCTCACGCTTCTGTGGTGGATCGCGGACCTGGTCATGATCGTGGTGGTCCTGCCCGTGGTCGCGTGGCTCGCGCTGCGCATCATCCGCGGGCTCCTGCAGGCCCACCGGGCCCTGCTGTCCATCGCCGCCTCGGCCCAGGCCGTCGCGGACACGCTCCCCCCGGCGCTCGGCGAGGTGGTCGGCGCCGTCGAGGCCGTCGAGAGCCTCGTGCCAGCGAAAACCCCCGTCACCACCGGATAGGGAAGACTTACCATGCCCGCTCCCGCAATAGGAATGCTCGTCGCCACGGCGCTGATCGTCGTGGCACTCGGCGCCAGCCTCCTGGTGATCATCGCGCTGCTGCTCCGGATCAGCAGCGCGCTCGTCACGGCCGGCAACCTCCTGGGCGCGCTCCCGGAGATGCTGGAACCGCTCGACCCCGTCGTGGGCCGGCTGGCCGGCGCGCTCGTCCGCCTCCGTTCCCTCGTCGACAGCGATTTCGTGCCCAATGGCTGATTTCACCGACCACGACATCGAGTCCATCGTGAACGGGTCCGTGTACCCCGGGGACGAGGACCTCCTCGGACCGGACTCCGATGCCCCGCCCGCGGCGGCGCCCCGCGCCGCCGCGGGCGGGGCGCACGTCATCAAGAAGGCCACGGGGGTTCCCCGGCAGGCGAAGCGCGACGACGCCGAGCCGGAACCGGAGCCCGCCGACGACCAGGAATTCGCCGGTCCCGGTTCCGGGACGAGCACCCGGAGGCTGACCGCCCAGCGGATCTGGGTCATCGGCGGGGTCTTCGCCGTCGTCCTTCTCGCGGTCGCCGCCTTCGTCACCTGGAAGGTGACCCAGTCCGACAACGCGATCGTCAAGCAGGTGTCCGGTACCCAGCTCGCCAAGAACCCGAAGGATCCCGGCTCGATGGTCTTCACCGACCCCGCGACGCGGATCCGGCTGCAGTTCCCGGCGTCCTGGTCGACGAAGAACGTCGGCGGCGCCGACGTCCGGCTGCTGGCCGGGCCCGGCGGCGGGGACCTGATGAGCGTCCGCGTGGTGACCCTGGACACGGGGTCCTCGTCCGCTCCGACGCCGGCCAGTATCCGCCCTTACCTGGACACGATCGTCCAGGAGCCGACCGTCAAGATCATCCGCAGGGACCAGATCGTGATGGACGGCCAGAAGGGCTGGTATTACGTCTACACGTTCACCGACTCCACGACCCGCAAGGAAGGAGTCCACGCGCAGTACTTCCTCATCCGGGGAAGCGAGCTCTACAGCATCGTCTTCCAGGCGCTGCCCGCCACGGACTTCTCCCGGCTGGCGCCCGTCTACCAGAAGGTCGCCAACTCCATCCAGTTCTACTAGCCACCCGAGGGGCACCGCGGCCCCCGGCCGCCTAATGGGATCTAGCAGGTCACCTGTTGCAGGATGAGAATCCTGATGCGGGAGACTTGCTACCGGCAGCAGCCGCAGGTGAGCACACTTCGCCGCCCGGACATAAAGGCCCGGTGTCAGAC
>WRBL01000341.1 GCA_009784565.1 Streptosporangiales bacterium
CCGGCGCCCGTGCTGGTCAGGGCGACCGTGAGCAGCCCCAGGTCGCGGGCGGCGCGGATCCCCTCGCCGACGCTGAGCCCGTCCCCGATCCCGAGGGCGATGTCGCCGGGCCGGGCCAGGGCCCGGATCTGGCGGGCGAAGACCTGATCAAACCCGCTCTGCTCGGCGATCCCGGTGATCGAGGCGACGTCGGCGGTGAGGGCGATGGCCGGGAGCGCGCGCTTCCCGACGATCACGGGATGAACGAACTCGACCGAGACGTGCTGCGCGTCGGCGCTGGCCCCGCCGGTGCCGAACGTGAGGAGAGTGCCGCCCCGGTGGAACCGGACCGCCATGGCGTGACAGGCCTCCGCCACCGCGCTGGCCTGCCTCGCTAGGTCACGCGCGGGATCTTCCCGCCGGCCAAACAGCTGGTATGGCGTCGCCGTCGAAGCCATACCTGAACCGTAAGACACATCTGGCGGTCCGTCTAGAGCGACGCGGACACTTCTGTCTTGCGTTCGCGTGCGTTTGCCGGCCGGACAAGTGCGGGGTCGCCGCGAGTGCTCGCAACCGGTCGCGGGAAGCTATGCCATATCACCCGATACGTCAGGGGGAGCATTGACACTGCACACCGCGTTCACCGAACTGTTCGGTCTCGCGCATCCGATCGCGCTGGCGCCGATGGCCGGGTCGGCCGGCGGCGCCCTCGCTGCCGCGGTCTCCGAGGGCGGAGGCCTGGGCCTGGTCGGCGGAGGGACCGGGGACCGCGACTGGGTGGAGCGCGAACTGGGCATCGTGACCGAGCGGTCCAAGGAGACCGGCGCGCCGTGGGGCGTGGGTTTCCTCTCGTGGTCCGCGTCGGCCGACGTCGTTGAACGGGCGCTGGAATTCGAGCCGGACGCCGTGCTGCTGTCTTTCGGGGACCCGGCGCCGCTGTCCGCGCCGGTGCTGGACTCCGACGCTCTCCTGATTATCCAGGTGACCGACCTTGAAGAGGCCCGGCGGGCGGCGGACCTCGGCGCGGACGTGATCGTGGCCCAGGGCGTCGAGGCCGGCGGGCACGGCGGCCGGAAGCACAGTACGTTCCCGTTCGTTCCGACCGTGGTGGACCTGGTGGATCCTGTGCCGGTGCTCGCCGCCGGAGGGATCGCGGACGGCCGCGGCGTCGCCGCGGCGCTCACCCTCGGCGCGGCCGGGGTCCTGGTGGGAACCCGTTTCCAGGCCAGCGCCGAGACCCTGGCGGACGCCGCCGTGTCCCAGGCGATCATCGGCGGCCGCGGTGAGGACACCGAGCGCGGGCGGATCCTGGACATCGCGCGCGGCTCGGCCTGGCCCGAGCGCTACCCCGGCCGGTCGCTGCGCAACGACTTCCTCGACGAGTGGCGCGGGAAGGAAGCCGACCTGGCGGAGGACGAGGAGGCCCGGGAACGGTTCGGGGAGTCCGTCGCCCGGGGCGACATGTCCGTCGTCCCGGTCTGGGCCAGCGAGGCGATCGACCTCATCACCGACGTGGCCCCGGCCGCCGAGATCGTGGCCCGCCTGTCCGCCGACGCCGAAACGGCCCTCGCCCGCGTCCTGCGCTGAGCCGGGTGCCGAATACGGCCGCGGGCGCCGCGCCCGGTGTCACCCGGACGCGGCGGGCTGCAGCTGCTCCAGGGCGACGTCGCCGGTGCGGGGGCCGAACAGCGCGATGACCAGGGCCGCGCACGCCCAGCACGCGGCGATGTAGACGAAGACCCACGGGTACCCGGAGCCGCCGTAGATCGCGGAGACGATGAAGGGGCCGGCAATGTTGGCCAGGCGTCCCGTGCCGTACGCGACGCCGCTGCCGGTGTTCCGCAGCGAGGTGGGATACAGCTCCGGCGTGTAGGCGTACAGCAGCGCGGCGAACGTCTGGATGAAGAAGGACACGCCGAAGCCGAACACGATGATCGCGGCGGTGTTGAACGTGAGGCCGTAGGCCAGCCCGCAGACGGCGGTCACGACGGCGACCGCGATCAGCGGGGACTTGCGCCGGTACCGGTCGGAGATCACCCAGGCCAGCAGCGCGCCGGGCACCGCGCCGATGGTGGTGACGGCGGTGAACGTGAGGGACTTCGTCAGGGTGAAGCCGTGGTCGGCCAGCAGGACCGGCACCCAGGACGTGAACCCGTAGAAGCCGAGCGTCTGGAACACCCAGGCGCCCACCAGCATCAGCGTGCGCCCGCCCAGGCCGCCGCGGAACAGGTCCTTCACGCCGGTCACCGCCGGCACGGGCGCGGCCGCCGTCACCGCGGCGGGCGGCGGCAGTTCCCCGACGGACCGGGTCACCTCGGCCTCGATGGCGGCGAGGGTCGCCTCCGCTTCCTCGGCCCGGCCCCGGTCCAGCAGCCACCGGGGCGATTCCGGCAGCCGCAGGATCAGCGCGAGCGACGCCACGCCGACCGCGCCGCCCACGAACACCCAGCGCCAGCCGTCCGGCCCGGTCGGCACGACGGCCCGGGCGAAGAACGCCATCGCGGGGATGCCGATCAGGCCGATGGCCAGGGCCGCGCCCTGCATCCGGCCGCGGTGCGACTGCGGCATCAGCTCCGCGAGGTAGGTGATAGCGATGACCGTCATCGCCGACAGCCCGACCCCGGTCAGGAACCGGGCCAGGGTGATGACGGCGGTGTTGGGCGCGACCGCGTTGAGCAGGGAGAACAGCGAGAACCACACCACGGACCAGATCAGGGCCCGGCGCCGCCCCAGCCGGTCGGCCAGCCGTCCGCCGAAGACCGCCCCCAGGAACATGCCGGCGAAGCTCGCCGACGTGACGTTCGCGATCGTGCCCACGGACATGTGCTGGTACTTCTGCAGGCCGGTCGCCGCGTAGGCGAACGAGTTCAGGTCCGCGAGTTCGAAGAAGAACGCGAAGCACACGCCGTACATGATCCGGCGGTGAAAGCGGCTGACCGGGAGCCGGTCCAGGCGCGGGGACAGTTCAGACGCCAGCATCCATGCCTCGCAATGAGTAACTAATCACTTGCAGCAGACAGTAGACAGTATTCATCAGGGGTCTGGCAAGATGAGGGGATGGATCTGGGACTGGAGGGACGCACGGCGCTGATTACCGGGGCCAGCAGCGGCATCGGCCGGGCCATCGCGCTCGGGCTCGCCGCCGAGGGCGCGCGGACGGTGGTGACGGCGCGCCGGGAGGAGCGGCTGCGCGAACTGTCGGCCGAGGTAGCCGCGCGGGGCGGGACGGAACCGGTCGTGGTGGTGTGCGACTTCACCGACCACGACGCTCCCGACGTAGTCGCCGCCGCCGCGGGACCCGTGGACATCCTGGTCAACAACGCGGGCGGCAGCCGCGCGTTCGGCCTTGAGGGCACGGAAGAGGACTGGGAGGAGGCCCTGACCCTGAACTTCACCCGGCACCGGCAGCTCACGTCGAGGCTGCTGCCGGGCATGACCGGCGCGGGCTGGGGGCGGATTATCAACATCACCGGCAAGTCCGAGCCTGAGGGCGTTAACGGCGCGTTCGCCGCGAAGGCGGCGATGCACGCCTGGGCCAAGGGCCTGTCCCGCGAGGTGGGCCGGCACGGCATCACGGTGAACTCGATCCCGCCCGGCCGCATCATGAGCGAGCAGATCCGGCGGAATTACTCGCCCGAGTACCGCGAACGGCAGTCCCGGGAGGAGATCCCGGTCGGCGAGTACGGGCAGCCCGAGGACATCGCGCACCTGGCGTGCTTCCTGGCCTCGCCGCTGGCCCGCTACATCACTGGAGCCGTCATCCCGGTCGACGGCGGCCTGCGCCGCTACCAGTTCTGACGGCTACGCCAGGGACACCAGGAACGCGCGCAGCTTCTCTGGTGAGGTGAAGACATGGCCGGTGATGCCGAGGGTCTCGGCGGCGCGGACGTTCTCCTCCTTGTTGTCGGTGAAGACCGCGTCGGACCCGGCGATCCCGAGTCCGGCCAGGGCGTGGGAGTAGATCGCCGGGTCAGGCTTGATCAGCCCGATCTCGCCGCTGACGAAGAACGCCTCGAAGTACTCGCGCAGCGGCCCGTGCCGCATGATGCCGCCGAAGTCGGCGCCCGCGTTGGACAGCAGCGCCAGCCGGGTGCCGCCGGCCTTCAGATCGGACAGCACGTCGATCGTGCCCGGCTCGACCGACAGCCAGCCGCGGAAGTCGGCCGTCCACAGCTCGTAGATCCGGGCCTCGTCCCAGTCCGCCCCGATGTCGGCGGCGATCGACTCCCAGTAGCCGCGGACCCCGCCGCCGGTTCCCTGGTCCAGCCGGCCGCGGTGCGCGGCGTAGGAGTTCCAGAACTTGGCCTCGTCCTCCCCCTCGACCCCGGCTACCCGGGCGATGACCGCCCGGTCGGCGGGGCTCGGAGTGACGGTGATGACTTCGCCGTAGTCGAAGATGACGGTCCGGCCGGGCAGCGCGATGGGTCCTCGGGTCACGTGGTCCAACGCTACCGTTTGCCCCCGATCCCGGAGAAGGCGGCGACCACGCGGGGAGCGCCGTGCCCGGCGGGCGGGTCGTAGACGGCGAACTGGTCCAGGACCCGCAGCCCGGCGGAGCCCAGCCGCTGGCCGCGGTCATAGAGGCCGGGGATGTCCATGGTGAAGGACCGGCCCGGCGGCGCCTGGTAGGTGACGGTCGCCGCGTCGGTGCAGAACACCAGGGCGCCGCCGCCGGCGGTGCGCAGGCCCGCGACCGGGTAGCCGGCCGGGGCGCGGGTGTCGGAGACCGTCGAGCCGCGCGGCAGGCCGGGCCGCTGCGAGGTCACGGCCCGGACATCGGCGAGGCTCCCCGGGTCCGGGACCTGTACGGGGCCGTGGCCGTCGACGGACTCCGCCGTCTCGGCGGCGATCCGGGACTCCGGGACCGCCAGGCCGCGCGCGGCGGCGGTGACCGCGGCCGCATGGCCGCCGGAGTCGAGGGCGGGCGAGGCGCCGGCGGCCGGACCGCCGGTCAGGAACGGCCCGGACGCGACTTTCCAGGGCGCGCCCGCGCTGGCCCGCGTGAACAGCAGGTACCCGGTGCCCAGGACCGCGTGCCGGGCGCCGAGTTCGCGGTTGGCGACGCTGACGGCGAACCAGCGCGGGTAGGCGGCGGGCTCGCGCGGGATCCAGAACCGTGACGTCGCGGGCGCGAACGCGGGGGAGGGGGAGGCTCCCTCGGCCCGCTGCACGAGGTAGGCGGCGGAGTCGATCGCCTGGCTGCTGCCGGTCTCGATGGAGGCGAGCAGGCCGGGGTCCATCCGTGCGTTGGCCGTGTTGTTGGCCGCCGTGTACCGGGCGAGGATGTCCCGGGCCGCGGCGGGGGTGACGGGCGGCGTGAGCCCGGACGAGGACGGCGCGCCCGGGGAGCCGGCCAGCGCGAACGCCGTCCTGCCTCCGGCCGCCACGATGATCGCCGCCGCAGCCGCGAGCGCCCAGCGGGGCGGGCGCCGCTTCGGCGGCAGGCGCGGCGGCCAGGACGGATCCTGGGAGACGGGCCGGAACGGAGGACGCGGAGGTGCCGGCGGCGGAATGTCCATCCGGAGCGGAGCCACGTCGACTCGGGTCGGCGGCTCTGGCGGCCTCGGGGTCCAGGTCGGCATGGCGGGCTGCGGCCGGGCCGCCCGCGTGGCGTCCGGCACGGTCAGCGGGGTGTCGTCCCGCTCGTAGGTGATGGGGTTCGAAATGTACAGATCCTCGTCGTCCGCGCCGTCGTCGTCGGCGGCTATGGGCGAGTCCCACGGGCCCCACTCCGGATGGCTCATCTGCTCCTCGCGTCACGAAACCGGCGTCTATGACTACAATACGTTTATTATTGACTACGTAAAGCAGTTTAACCGGGTTCGCGAGACAGCCTTATGTGGCCTTGGGGTGCCGTGATGCGAGAAGACTTCCGTCGGCGATCCGGGGACGGCCGGGCTGCAGGTCCGCGACCATGACGTCAACCTCGCCGTGCCGCCGGAGTCATGACCGTAGGCGGCGACAACGACGACATCGAATGGAGCGCCTTCCTGGCCGAAGGGAACGATCCGGGCCTGTTCTGGCAAGAACGTGTGTATCTCGTCTCCATACGGGAGTTCGCGGCCATGAACAGAGCCCCGGTCGTCATCCTGCTCGGGCTGCGGTTGGCTCGGATGCCGGAAACCGTAGCCAGCAAGCCGCATTGAACCCTGAGGGCGGGAAAGTCCGGACCGGAGCGCGAAGCCGGATATATCTCGGGCCGGGACTGTCTCAGCCTGCGGTCCGTGTAGCGCATTCGTGTCCAATGGCCGGATGGGAATTTATATTTGAGTAACTACAGAAGATGATCTTAAGCAAGTGTTACTGTTTTCCTGAAAGCTCTGCGATGTCAGGGGAGGTGGCGATGATCGCTGGAATGCGGACCAAGGCCCAGGCGGCGCGGGTGGCCGAGTTGACTGGCGGTATCCAGTTGCCGGGGCAGCGGGGCCCGGACGGGACGGTTCCGATGACCCGTTTCGTGGACACTGGTCCTGACTTCGAGGCGGTCCGGGCGGCGGTGGAATCGGTGTCGGTGTTGTTCGCCCTCCATCAAGGCGATGTCGTTTCCTGGGCCGAGAACAGGGAGCCTGGATCCCAGGTGCCGTCGGGCTGGCGAATAACTGCTGCGAAGTTCGAGGTTGAATGGCCTTCCGAC
>WRBL01000342.1 GCA_009784565.1 Streptosporangiales bacterium
GACGACGATCACGGCGCCGTCGTCCGCCTCGGCCGCGACCCGCGCCGCCGCGGCCACGGCCAGGCCGGCCGAGCCCCCGACGAGGAGTCCTTCTTCCCGGGCGAGCCTGCGGGTCATGTTGAAGGAGTCGGCGTCGCTGACCGCGATCACCTCGTCGACCTGACGCCCGTCGTAGGTCTCGGGCCAGATGTCCTCGCCGACGCCCTCGACGAGGTAGGGGCAGCCGGTGCCGCCGGAGTAGACCGAGCCCTCCGGGTCGGCGCCGACGATCCGCACCGTGCCGCCCGAGACCTCCTTCAGGTACCGGCCGGTGCCGCTGATCGTCCCCCCGGTGCCGATGCCGGCCACGAAGTGGGTGACGCGGCCCTCGGTCTGCTCCCAGATCTCGGGGCCGGTGGAGTCGTAGTGCGCCTCCGGGTTGCCCGGATTGGCGTACTGGTCGGGCTGCCAGGCGCCCTTGGTGGTCCGCGCGAGACGGCGGGCCACGCTGTAGTACGAATCCGGGTGATCGGGGGCGACGCTGCCCGGGCAGACCACCACCTCCGCCCCGTAGGCCCGCAGCACGCTGATCTTGTCGGCCGCCACCTTGTCCGGGCAGACGAACACGCACTTGTAGCCCCGGGCCTGCGCGACGATCGCCAGCCCGACGCCGGTGTTGCCGGAGGTCGGCTCGATGATCGTGCCGCCCGGACTAAGCTTCCCGGCCGCCTCCGCGGCGTCGATCATCCGCTGGGCGATCCGGTCCTTCACCGAACCGCCCGGGTTGAGGTACTCGACCTTCGCCAGCAGATTTCCGTGGGTGGTGACCCGGTGCAGCCGGACCAGGGGCGTGTCGCCCACCAGTTCAGCCAGAGAATCATGTACCCGCATGCGTCCTCCGATCCCCCTGCTACGAGAATGAACGCTATCCGGTGACAGCCGACCGCGCTGTTAGCGTGGTCGGCAACACGTGTTTTTTCTACCGCTTTACCGCAAGGAGGCACTCAGACATGCCTGAGGCAGTCATTGTCGCGACCGCCCGTTCCCCGATCGGCCGGGCGTTCAAGGGGTCGCTGAAGGACATGCGTCCGGACGACCTGGCGGCACAGATGGTGAAGGCCGCCCTGGCCAAGGTGCCGCAGCTCAAGCCGGAGGATGTCGATGACCTCATCCTCGGCTGCGGCCTGCCCGGCGGCGAGCAGGGCTACAACATGGCCCGGGTGGTGTCGGTGCTGCTCGGCTACGACAGCCTGCCCGGCACGACCGTCAACCGCTACTGCTCCTCGTCGCTGCAGAGCACCCGGATGGCCTTCCACGCCATCAAGGCGGGCGAGGGCGACGTGTTCATCTCGGCCGGCGTCGAGACCGTGTCCCGGTTCGCCAAGGGAAGCAGCGACGGCCTCCCCGACACCCAGAACCCGCTGTTCGCCGACGCGCAGGCCCGGACCGTGGAGACGTCGAAGGAGGAGACGCCCTGGCACGACCCGCGCCAGGACAGCAAGATCCCGGACGTCTACATCGCCATGGGCGAGACCGCGGAGAACGTCGCGTCGCTGCGCGGCATCTCCCGGGCCGAGCAGGACGAGTTCGGTGTCCGCTCGCAGAACCTGGCCGAGAAGTCGATGGGCAACGGGTTCTGGGAGAAGGACATCACGCCGGTGACCCTGCCGGACGGCAGCACCGCGGCCAAGGACGACGGCCCCCGGGCGGGTACCACCCTGGAGAAGGTGTCCGGGCTCAAGCCGGTGTTCCGCGAGCACGGCACCGTCACGGCCGGCAACTGCTGCCCGCTGAACGACGGCGCCGCGGCCCTGGTCGTCATGAGCGACACCAAGGCGGCCGAGCTGGGCCTGACCCCGCTGGCCCGCATCGTGTCCACCGGCGTCTCAGGCCTGTCCCCGGAGATCATGGGCCTGGGCCCGGTCGAGGCGTCCAGGCAGGCGCTGAAGCGGGCCGGCCTGTCGATGTCCGACGTCGACCTGGTCGAGATCAACGAGGCGTTCGCCGCGCAGGTCCTCCCGTCCGCGAAGGACCTGGAGATCGACATCGACAAGCTGAACGTGAACGGCGGCGCGATCGCGGTCGGCCACCCGTTCGGCATGACGGGCGCGCGGATCGCCACGACCCTGATCAACAGCCTCCAGCACCACGACAAGACCATCGGTCTCGAGACCATGTGCGTCGGCGGTGGCCAGGGCATGGCGATGATCTTCGAGCGCCTGAACTAGGCGTTTCGTTTCGTTTTCGTGTGTTCCGCGCGGGCTCATGCACGTGCATTTGCGTCGGCACTTGCGGGCCCGTGCGGGCATACGGGACATTACGGGAAGGTTGCGATCGGGTCTTGTCAAGGGGACTTTGGTGAGGCACTCTCGTCAGAAAGCGGCCTACCTGGAGGTGCCAATGTCGCTGACGCACTCGCCGGACATGCACAAGAGCCTCATCGCCCGCATCCCGCGCCAGACTGGTCGTGAACTAGCTGAATGGTTCACCAGTCTGGAGTCCGGCCCGTCCTTTTTGCGCCACGAGGAGCGCGCGAACTGGCTAGCCGATGAGCACGGAATCTGCGACCGCTACGCGGCCGCCATCGTCCACGAGTGGGAGATCCTCCGCCGGCGCCGCCTGTCCGGCGCCTGACCTGAGTTACGGCCGGCCCGGCGCGGCATCCCCGCCCGGGCTTCCAACGGCCGTCGTCACCATCCGCCGCCCGGCCCCGCGCGATCCGCGATCCCGGGCGACGCCCGCCCGGCCGACCGGCCCGGCGCACCCGAGCCATGCTCGCTCGGCACTTCATCACGGGCAATCCCCGCACGGACCCACACGCCCAGCGGCCGTCCAGTCGTGAGATCGTAAAGGCGCACAGCACGCTTGCGTGTACGTTTGCTCGTACGTTTGCACGTGCAGGGTAAATTGCAAATAATCGGTGCAGATTCATGGGCCGCTGCAATTTACTTTAAGAAATAAAAGTGCCCCCGGTCGGGTTCGAACCGACACTGGGGACCCTTTTAGGGGGTCGGCCTCTGCCCTTGGGCTACGGGGGCCACGTAATAATACCTCCGTTTTGGCGTCTTTCCGATATCTCACGGCTGAATGGGCCGTAACTTTCCCTCACTAAATGTTAAGCCTGGGGGCACCGTTTTCCGGGGACCCTCCCGATGGGCGCCCCCGGGCCCCCGGCGGCCTGAAGCGCCGGCGGCGCAGGCCTTGCCGGCCTTCGGACGGGGAATCCCCGCAATGCCGATGGCGCCAGTGGCGCCATCGGCATTGCGACTTGGCTATCGACGGTTATCCCGCTGTTCAGGCGGCCGTACAGTCCAGGTCGCGTACCTCTAGCTGATGCACAATCCGTTCCGCGGTGGCCTCGTGAAGGGCAAGGTCGGCCAAGCCGAGAACGCCGAGCGCAATGGCGTCGGCGAACAGCAGCCAGGTCAGGGCCGGACCGGAAAAGACCAGGGCCGCGATTAGCGGACACAGTCCGGCGAGAGCGATTACGCCGTGACCGATCCGGTGCCCGCTCTTCGTGCCCAGGGCGGCACTGGCCGCCGCGATGACCGCGATCGCGGTCGACACTCCGAATGCCGTCCATCCGGCCGTCCCGGATGACCAGGCCATGGCCGTGACGGCGGTCACGCCGACGGAGCCGGGGGCGGCTCCGGGTAATCTCAGCATCGGCGTACGGTCGGCGAAGCGGCAGAGGAACGGTCATGACAGAGAGCACAGTCCACGGCAGGCACGAGGGTCACGGCGCGGACCCGGAGACCGCGGCCGCCGCCGAGGCGGTCGTCGCGGCGGCCCGGGCCGCCCGCGGGGCCGTCACCGGGCTGGCCGGCGCCCCGGACCAGGCGATCGACGCGGCGCTCGGCGCTATGGCGGAACGGCTGCGCACCGCCTCCGCGCCGGTGCTGGCCGCCAACTCCAGAGACATGAAGGCGGCGGAGGACGCCGGGCTGCCGGCCGGGGTCCGTGACCGGCTCCGTCTCGACGAGCAGCGGCTGAACGGGATGATCGGGCAGCTTGAGATCCTGGCCGGAGTGCCCCATGAGCCCGCCAGCCGGAAGGTCCGCGACCTGCCCGGCGGACTGGTGCTCAGCGAGCGCCGCCGCCCGGTCGGCGTCATCGGCGCGAACTTCGAGGCCCGCCCGAACGTCGTGGTCGACATCGCGTCCCAGCTGGTCAAGTCCAGGAACGCGGGCGTGCTGCGCACCGGCAGCGCCGCCATCGGCTCGGCGATCGCGCTGGCCGACGAGGTGATCTCCCCCGCCCTGGCGGCGGCGGGCCTGGACCCGGCGGCGATCCAGTTGGTGCGCGTTCCGGGACAGGCCGCGGCGTACGCGCTGGTCCGCGAGTCCCGGCTGGTGCCGCTGGTCATCCTGCGCGGCAGCGGCGACAGCACCCGGGCGCTGTCCGCCGAGGCCGCCGCGCACGGCGTCCGCACCCTGGCCCACGCCGACGGCGGCGGAGTGCTCTACCTCCACCCGTCGTCGGACCGGGCCAAGGCGGCTGAGCTCATCGCCAGCAGCCTCGACCGCCTGGGCGTGTGCAACCGCCTGAACCTGCTCCTGGTGGACCGGACCCTGTGGGACGAGCGGGTCCCGGAGATCACCGAGCAGTTCAAGGGCATGGGCATCGCCGTGTCCCTGCCGCCGCACGATCACGCGATCGGCTACGAGTGGGCCCTGGACTCCGCCCGGGAGGCCACGGTCACGATCGCCCCGGCCGACGGCCCGGCGGCGGCCGCGACGATCGCCAACGACGAGACGTCCGGCCTGGCGGCCGGCATCTCCGCGGAGGACGAGGCGGCGGCGGAGGAATTCCTCGGGGCCTACGCCGGCACCGGGGCGTTCTGGAACGCCCCGACCCGGCTGCTGGACGGGTTCAAGATGCTGGAACTTCCGGAGACCGGCATCAACATCGACAAGGTTCCCGGCCCCCGCGGCCCGGTGACCTACAAGGACCTGTCCCTGCGCCAGTTCGTCGTCACGCCTGTATAGGCCCGGCCCGGGAGGCGCCGGGAGCGAATCTCCAGACGCGCTCTGGCAGATTAAGCCAATGGCGATGACGAGGACGCAGATGTCGTCGTCGCCCCCGCCGTCGGAGGAGAGGCGGCCGGCCAGTTTCTCGGCGGCCGCCTCGGCGGAGTCGCCGGTGCAGCACTCGGCCGCCTCGAGCAGCTTGCCCAGGCCCACGTCGATGTCCCGGTCCCGCCGTTCGATCAGGCCGTCGGTGTAGAAGACCAGCCGGTCACCGGGCTGGAGGTCCTCCGTCGCCAGTTCGTAGTCCGCGCCGGGCGCCGTGCCCAGCAGCAGGCCCGCCGGCCGGGCGAGCAGGCGCGTCTCCCCGCCGGTGACGAGGACGGGGGGCGGATGCCCGGCCTGGGCCCAGCGCAGCCGGGGCGGGCCGGCCCCGGGCCCCGCCTCGAGGACGCCGATCGCGGCGGAGGCGACCTGCTCGGGGGTCTCGTCCGCGCACACCAGGTCGTTGAGCCAGCGCAGCAGGGTGTCCGGTGACTGGCCGGTGACTGTCATCCCGCGCAGCGCGTTGCCGATCCGGGCCATCCCGGCCGCAGCGGGCAGGCCGTGGCCCGCCACGTCCCCGATCGTCACCAGGGCTCCGCCGCCCTGGGACCGGGCCTCGTACCAGTCGCCGCCCACCTGGTTTCCCGACTGCGTGGGCTGGTAGCGGACGGCGATGTCGAATTCGCCGTAGCGGAACCGCCGTTCCCGCGCAGGCAGGATGGCCCGCTGCATGCGCAGCGTCGCTTCCCGCCGTTCCCGCTCGATTTTGGCCTGGGCCAGGGCGAGCCCGTTCCGGAACCGGCGCGGTCTCGGACGCGCCGCCTGCCGCGGGATCCGCAGGAGCCACGAACCTGGCCGCGCGTCCGGTGCCCTGGCCTTTCCGCCGGGCAGGCCGGAGCGGGGGGCCGGCCTCCCGGAAGGACGCTGCAGGGGCACGGCGTGACCGTCGCTGAGGAGCAGGACCGCCGCTTCCGTCACGGGGACCCCCGTGTCGGCGGCCAGCACGGCCAGGTGCTCGGAGGCTTCGGCGACCGTGCAGTCAAGGCGGCCGGCCAGCCAGCCAGTCGCCTGATCTACCAGGGCATGCTCGTGCGCGGCGCGCACAGCGCCGTTGTCCCCCGTTAGTCCCCCTATGGCGCGCTCCCGTACGCTCAGTCGCCGGATCTTCGCCATGCTACAAGTGCAGAGTGTAGTTAAGACTAACGGAGATGTCATAAGTTCAGCCGCCTGGGCGTTCGCTGCTCCGGAATCCCTGTATTGATACGGATTCCACTGCACGCGCCGCCGGTTCATGCCGATACTCTGCATTGTGGTGGTGGGCGAGGAGTTCGCGGACGTACTGGCGTCCGCACAGAGCGGGAGCGACGAGGCCTTCGCGATCCTGTGGAGGGATGCGAACCCGGCGCTGCTTCGCTATCTCCGGGTGATCGCCCCCCAGCACGCCGAGGACATCGCGGCGGAGGCCTGGGTCCAGGTGGTCCGGGGGCTCCCCAAGTTCCGCGGGGACGAGTCCGCGTGGCGAGCCTGGCTGTTCACCAACGCGCGGCGGCGGATGCTGGACCAGGCGCGGAC
>WRBL01000343.1 GCA_009784565.1 Streptosporangiales bacterium
GTCCGGGCCGGGAAGCTGAAGCCCCCGCCGGGATCGGAGCGGGTCTACGAGCCGTACCCGTACCTGGTGGCCATCGTGGACGAGCTGGCGGACCTGATGATGGTGGCGCCGCGCGACGTGGAAGACAGCATCGTGCGGATCACCCAGCTGGCCCGGGCGGCGGGCATCCACCTGGTGCTGGCCACCCAGCGGCCGTCGGTGGACGTCGTGACCGGCCTGATCAAGGCCAACGTCCCGAGCCGGCTGGCGTTCGCCACCTCGAGCCTGGCGGACTCGCGGGTCATCCTCGACCAGCCGGGAGCGGAGAAGCTGGTGGGGCAGGGCGACGCGCTGTTCCTGCCGATGGGCGCGTCCAAGCCGATGCGGCTGCAGAACGCGTTTGTCTCGGAGAAGGAAATCCGCGACATTGTCGCCCATTGCAAGAGCCAGAGCGATCCGGAGTACCGGGAGGACGTGGCGGCCGAACCCGAGAAGAAACGGGAGATCGATACCGATATCGGCGACGATCTCGAACTGCTTATACAGGCGGCGGAGCTTATCGTCAACAGCCAGTTCGGATCTACCTCGATGCTGCAGCGAAAACTTCGGGTTGGGTTCGCAAAGGCGGGTCGGCTTATGGATCTTCTGGAGAGCAGGGGTATTGTCGGGCCAAGCGAAGGTTCCAAGGCACGAGACGTAATGGTCAGGCCGGATGACCTCGATGAGGTGCTCACGTCGTTGCGCGGGGGATAAGCGCGGGGGTGGCTTCGGCGTGCTCAATGAGGCCGTGCTGGTCGCTGCCGGGGTACCAGCGATCCCCTACTGGTTTCACATCACTACTATTGGTGACTACTAGAGTGCGCTAGGTGAGCAATGATTGAAGCTATGTTTGCTGGAGGAACGACGTGAGCATCGGTGAAACCCTGGCGGAGGCCCGCCACGAGGCCGGTCTCACGATCGCCCAGGTGAGCCAGCGGACGCGGATCCGGGAATCCATCGTCCGCTCGGTCGAGCAGGGAGACTTCTCGCCCTGCGGCGGGGACTTCTACGCCCGGGGGCACATCCGCTCGATCGCCGGGGTAGTGGGCATCGACCCGGCCCCCCTGCTGCGCGAGTACGACGGCGACCACCATCCGGCGGGAATCACGGCGGCCGAGGCGTTCAGCCCGACCACGCCGATCAAGATCCGGGAACCGCGGCAGCGGCGCTTCCCGGCAGGCATCCTGGCGGCCGTCGTGCTCCTGGCGGTCATCGGCTTCGGCATCTACCAGCTGGTGGGCCGCGGCGGCGGGCACTCCGCGGCGTCGCCCGCCGTGAAGGCCTCGCCCGTGGCCACGGCCACGCCGACCACGCCGAAGGCCTCCCCGTCGCCGAGCGCCAAGCCCACGCCGACCCAGGCCGAGACCGTGGTCAGCCTGACGGCGGCCCAGGACTGCTGGCTCAACGTGAGCCTGCCTAACGGGAAGCAGGTGTACCAGGGCACCCTCAGGGCGGGCAGGAACGTGACCTGGACCGAGAAGCACAAGGTCAACATCGCGGTCGGAAACCCGTCCGGCGTCACGATCAGGGTCAACGGCAAGGTCATGAAGGCGAACACGGTGCAGGTCGTCACGCTGCGGATCAACCCGCTGGCCGCCAGCCAGGCCACGCTGGCCGCCCCGTCCGGGGCGACGCTGACCACCAGCGCCGGCTGACGATTCGATTTCGGGGTGCTGTCCGGTCCGCCCGGTGACCGGACAGCACCGCTCGATCACGTACCCTCTGTGCGTGCCTACTTCCCGCTCCGTCAGCCTGGTTACCCTCGGTTGCGCCCGCAACGAGGTGGACTCCGAAGAGCTCGCCGCGCGACTCGCGGCGGGCGGCTGGGCGTTGCGGAACGAAGGCGAGGACGCCGATGTCGTCCTGGTGAACACCTGCGGGTTCATCCAGGCGGCCAAGCAGGAGTCGATCGACGAGCTGCTTGAGGCCACCGACTCCGGGGCCAAGGTCGTCGCGGCCGGGTGCCTGGCCGAGCGGTACGGCAGCGACCTGGCGGGCGAGCTGCCCGAGGTCCAGGTCCTCAGCTTCGACGACTACACCGACATCTCCGGGCGCCTCGACGACGTGCTGGCCGGCAAGCAGAAACCCGCCCACGTGGCCCGGGACCGGCGCACGCTCCTGCCCCTCACGCCCGCTGAGCGCCAGGAAGCGCGGCCCGTGGACGTGACGGACCTTCCCGAGGGCGTCGCCCCCGCGTCAGGGCCGAGGGTGCTGCGCAGGCGGCTCGACGGAGGCGTCACGGCGCCGCTGAAGATCGCGTCCGGCTGCGACCGCCGCTGCTCGTTCTGCGCCATTCCCTCCTTCCGCGGGGCGTTCGTGTCCCGCCGCCCGCCGGAGCTGCTGGCCGAGGCCGAATGGCTGGCGTCCCAGGGCGTGCGCGAGCTGGTCCTGGTGAGCGAGAACTCCACGTCCTACGGCAAGGACCTGGGCGACCTGCGGCTGCTGGAGACCGTGCTCCCGGACCTGGCCAGGATCGACGGCATCGACTGGATCCGGGTCAGCTACCTGCAGCCCGCCGAGGTGCGCCCGGGCCTGGTCGACGTGATGACCTCGACTCCGGGCGTGGCCCCGTACTTCGACCTCTCGTTCCAGCACGCCAGCGGCCCGGTGCTGAGGTCCATGCGCCGGTTCGGAGACCGGAAGCGGTTCACCGCGCTCGTGGAGCAGATCCGCGAGCGGGCACCCGAGGCCGGGATCCGCTCCAACTTCATCGTCGGGTTCCCCGGCGAGACCGCCGACGACCTCCGGGAGCTCGAGCTGTTTCTGAGCGAGGCGCGGCTGGACGCCATCGGGATCTTCGGCTACTCCGACGAGGACGGGACCGAGGCGGCCGCCTTCGGCGACGACTCCAAGATCGCCGAGGACGAGGTCGCCCGCCGGGTCAGCGAGTTCGCGGACCTCGCGGAGGAAATCATGGCCCAGCGCGCCGCCGACCGCGTGGGTACGGACGTGGACGTGCTCGTCGAGGCGGCCGAGACCGAAGTGACCCCAGCGCAAGAGTCCGACGGCCGTTACGAGGGCCGTGCCGCGCACCAGGCCCCGGAGGTGGACGGATCCGTGACGCTGCTCAGCGACCGGCCGCTGCACCCCGGCGACCTGGTGAAAGCCCGGGTAATCGAGTCCGCTGGAGCGGACCTCGTCGCCCGCGCGTAGGCTAATACGCCCATGAGCGCGGAGCAGGTGCAGCCACGGCCCGGGCTGCTGAACGTCGCCAACGTCCTGACGGTGGTCCGGATCCTTCTGGTTCCGGTCTTCGTGGTGTTCCTGACATTCGGCGGGACCGGCTGGCGGCTGGCGGCGCTGGCGGTGTTCGGGATCGCGTCACTGACCGACCTGGTGGACGGGAAACTCGCCCGGAGCCGGAACCTGGTGACGGACTTCGGCAAGATCGCGGACCCGATAGCCGACAAGGCCCTTACCGGCGCCGCCCTGATCACCTTGTCCGCTCTGGGCGAACTTCCGTGGTGGGTCACCGGACTGATCCTGCTGCGCGAGGTCGGGATCACCGTCATGCGGTTCGTCGTCATCCGGCGCGGCGTCATCGCCGCCAGCCAGGGCGGCAAGCTGAAGACGATGCTCCAGATCGCCGCGATCTGCCTGTACGTGCTGCCGCTCGGCATCGGCCTGCCCCCGATCATCAAGATGGTTGTCATGGGGGCGGCCTTCCTGGTAACCGTTGTGACGGGCGCGGATTACGTGGTTCGCGCGGTACGGCTGTGGCACGCGCCGTCCCCGTCAGCTATAAGCGAACACCGGACCGGGGAAGATCACCGCACGGACGGCGAGCAGCAGGCGGCCCGGGAACGTTAGCAGGGGAACGACAGCACGCGGGAGGACGCATGGCCGACGGGGTCGCCGGGCCGGAGGCGCGTGAGCTGGCCGCGGAGATTGTCCGCCGCCTCACCGAGACCGGGCAGACGGTGGCCGCCGCGGAGTCCCTGACCGGCGGGCTGGTCGCGGCCGCTCTCACCGACGTACCGGGCTCCTCATCGGCCTTCCGGGGCGGCGTAGTGGCCTACGCGACCGAATTGAAGGCCTCCGTGCTGGGCGTCGACTGCGGCCTCCTCGACGAGCACGGCCCCGTCTACGGCCCGGTGGCCGCGGCGATGGCCGAAGGCGTCCGCAAGCGCCTGGACGCGACGATCGGGCTCTCCACGACCGGCGTGGCCGGGCCCGGCCCGGCGGACGGATTTCCGCCCGGAACGGTGCATATCGCCGTCAGTCTTGATGACGATACGGTTGTGCGAACCATGGCATTGACCGGGAACCGGGATGAGGTACGTAGACTGGCGGTAGAACGGGCGCTGGGGCTGCTACTCGGCCGGCTCCGGGAAGAGCGGGCGTGATTACAGTGTTACCCCAAGAGCGAACAGAAGGGGCCGAGGGCTGTCAGGCGTACCGTACGGAAAGGTACGGTGGAAGTAGCGGCAGCTCGCCCCGGGCTCTGCGGAAGGAGATCGGAGCGGTTTTGCCTAGGAAAGGAGTGCGACGATGATTCTGCTTCGTCAACTGCTTGGCGATGTGCTGCGTCGCCTGCGCATCAGGCAGGGCCGCACTCTGCGTGAGGTCTCGGCGTCCGCCAGGGTGTCGCTGGGGTACCTCTCCGAGGTGGAGCGTGGCCGCAAGGAGGCCTCGTCGGAACTGCTCGCGGCGATCTGCGCCGCGCTCGACACCCCCCTGTCGCAGGTGTTCCGAGAAGTGTCGGACAACTTCGCGCTGGCCGAGCTGCAGGCCGACCCCGCGGTCGGCGTGCCGCGCGAGCCGGTGCTGCGCGTGCCGGCGGCGTCCGGGCCGGTGGATCCGGGCCTGGACGGCATGTCCATGGGGGACATGAACGACATGGTGCCGGTCTGACGAGGATTCACAGACGAACGCGAAACGCCCGGTCCCGCGATGCGGGGCCGGGCGTTGCATTGGGCGTAAGAGGCCGGATCAGATCCAGGCGGTCGGGCTGTCGGTGAGGGTCTGGATCGCCTCCGGCAGCTTGCCCGACACGACGTTGGCCAGCGTCACGCTCTCCAGCACGGCGCGCTCGTTGGCGCGCAGGGCGATCCACACCCGCTGCAGCGGCTCGGCCGCGCCCGGGTAGTTGATGTTCTCCGGCCGCTCGCCGCGGACGCCGAGGAGCTGGCCGTCGATCGCCCGGATGATGTCGGCCAGGGAGATCTCCTCGGGGGACCGGGCGAGCCAGAACCCGCCGTCGGGCCCGCGCTGGCTGCGGACGAGTCCGCTGCGGCGCAGATGGGTCAGGATCGTTTCCAGGAACTTGCCGGGGATGTTCTGGGCCTGGGCCAGCTGATCGGCTGTGACATGGCCGTCCTGGGCTGCGGCGAGCTCGATGGCCGCACGCAGCGCATAGTCGGCTCGCGCTGACAGTCGCATGAACCTGATTATGCCTGTTCCCGACCGGAAAATAGACATCGGCCTGGCTGAAACAGTCATGATCGTCCGGTCTGCCCGGAAAAAACTTCGCTAGGCGACCGGCGGCCGATGGAACTATGCTACCCCTGTGCCTGCCGAACGGAATGTTTCTCCCTCCATTACCGTCAACGGCGAATCCCGCCGCGCCACGGTCTCGGCCCGGACCCTGCTCGTTCACTTCCTGCGGACCGAACTCGGCCTCACCGGCACGCACGTCGGCTGCGACACCACCCAGTGCGGCGCGTGCACCGTGGCCCTGGACGGCGTCGCGGTGAAGTCATGCACGGTTCTCGCGGCCCAGGCGGACGGCCGCGAGGTCACCACGATCGAGGGACTCGCCGACGACGACGGCGAGGGCCTGGACCCGGTCCAGCGGGCCTTCTGGCAGGAGCACGGCCTCCAGTGCGGGTACTGCACGCCCGGCATGATCATGGCGGTCCGCCAGCTGCTCGCCGACAACCCCGACCCCGGCGACGCCGAGATCCGCCGCGGCCTGGACGGCAACATCTGCCGCTGCACCGGCTACCAGAACATCGTCACCGCCGTGCGGGCCGCCGCGAAGCAGCTTCAGGAGTCATAGCCGACGTGTTCCCCGCCGATTTCGCCTACGCCCGCGCGGACTCCCTGAAGTCCGCGCTCGAGCTCCTGAGAACGTCGCCCGACGCCAAGCTCCTGGCCGGCGGCCAGTCGCTGCTCCCGATGATGAAACTCCGCCTGGCCATGCCGGAGACGGTGATCGACATCGGCGGGATCGCGGAAATGTCGGCAATCGAGACAGCCGGCCGGCGTACCGTCATCGGCGCCCTCGCCACCTACCGGCAACTCCAGCGCCATCCCCGGGTCACGGCGGCGTTCCCGGCCATCGCCGACGCCCTCGACGTCCTCGCCGACCAGCAGGTTCGCGCCCGGGGCACGGTCGGCGGCAGCGTGGCCCACGGGGACCCGGCCTCGGACCTGCCCGCCGTGCTGCTGGCCCTGGACGCTACGGTCACCATCGCCGGCCCGTCCGGGACCCGTGAGACCGCGCTGGACGACTTCCTCCAGGGCCTGTTCACCACCGACCTGTCCGAGGACGAGATCATCACGGCGATCACGGTCGGCAAC
>WRBL01000344.1 GCA_009784565.1 Streptosporangiales bacterium
CTCCTGGGCGTACGACGACATGTTGGACTGCAGCCCGCGGATCGTGGTCACCGCCGAGTCCACCTGCTGAGCCGCGGCCTGCATTGCCTGCCGATTGACAGCAGACTCTCCCGCCATGGGAGCCACCTCCCTTTCCTTGTCCCGTCCTGGCAGGTGTGCCCTGCCATCTACCAGAAAATACGGCCCTTGAAGATCATCGGTTCAACGTGCGCACATTGTTATCCGAGCGTGAACTTTCATGACCTTTAAAGTTAAGCTCTGGCATACCCCGTATTGGCCTGGTGAAGTGTGCCCATTATTGCCGCTTTGTTCGGAAAACTCAAACACTCCCGGTGGTCGCGCCATGCCTGTTGCCGGTGAGGCGAAAACGCTTCCGTGAATTAGCGGATCCGCCGTCCCATCTCGGCGGCGGAGTAGCCGCCGAGATCCTCCACGGCGGCCTTGAAACGGTCCGACTCCAGCAGTGACCACAGCGGCGCGAGCTGCGGGCTCTCAAGCGCGCCGGGAGCGACGACAAGGTCGTACGGCTCGGTGGCGATCGGCACGAAGTCCAGGCCGAACGGCGGGGCCGCCGCCCTGATCCCCATTCCGGCGTCTGCCCGCCCGGCCGCGATCGCGGCGGCGACCGCCAGGTGCGTCGGTTCCTCCCGCGCGTACCCGTCCACGGAATCGGGCGACAGGCCGAGGTCCCGGAGCAGAACGTCGAGCAGCACCCGGGTCCCGGCGCCCCGCTGCCGGTTCACGTACCGGACCCCGGGGCGGGCGACGTCAGCGAGCCCGGACAGGCCGAGAGGATTCCCGGGCGCGACCAGCAGCCCCTGCGACCGCTCCACCAGCCGTATCACGGTCACGTCACCGGCCGCGGCACCGAATACGCGGTCCAGGTAAGGCAGCGTGTACTCCCCGGACTCCGGGTCGAGCAGGTGCGACCCGGCAATGTGGCAGAGCCCGTCCCGCAGGGCGACAAGGCCGCCGAGCGACCCGACGTTCGATGACGCGAGGGTGACGAGAGGGTCCAGGGACCGCAGATGCGACGACGCCAGGTCCAGCACCATGTCGTGCGACCCGATGGCCACGATTGTCCGCTCGATCTCGTCGGCGGTCCGCAGCAGTTCCACGCCGACCGACGATCCGGCGTGATGCCCCTCGACCCCCGTCGGCACGACGAGCAGTCCGTCCGCCCGGACCAGGGACGTCAGGACCCCGGCCCCGCGCGGCAGCGGCGTGGCGACCAGGCCGCCGCCGACCAGGCCGAGCCGGACCCGCACCCAGTCGTCCATGCCGAACGGCGACGCGAGCTTGCGCGCCAGCCGGGCCTCCGTCCGGGGCCGGGCCCGCGGCGTCGTGCCGGACAGTTCCGCCAGCAGGGGCGCCGCGAAGATGTCGAAGGTCAGCGCGGCCGACACCGGGTAGCCAGGGGCGCCGAGCACCGGCGTGTGCCCGATCGTCCCCAGCACGACGGGGTGCCCGGGCCGCACGGCGACCCCGTGGACCGCCAGGGTTCCCGTGGATTCGACGACCCGCGCGGTGTAGTCGTCTCGCCCCGCGCTCGACCCGGCGATGATGATGAGCAGGTCGCACTCGCCCGCCGCCTTCGCCGCGACGGCGGCGATCCGGTCCGGGTCGTCCGGTTCGATCGGCAGGCAGCGGGCCTCCCACCCGGCTTCCCGGGCCTGCTCGGCGAGCATGATCGAGTTCGTGTCGAGGATCTCCCCGGGCCCCGTCTCGGTCCCGACCGGCCGTACCTCATCGCCCGTCGGCAGGATGAGGACGCACCCCTTCTTCCGGACGGACAGCCGGGTCTGCCCCGCGGCGGCCGCCGCGGCGATGTCCGCGGCGCGGAGCCGGTGCCCCTCGGGGAGCAGCAGTTCGCCGGCGCTCACGTCTTCTCCGATGGACCGGACGTGCGCGTACGGCGGGACGGCGGCCCGGATCTCGGCCCGGCCGCCGGGGTCGTGAAGGACGTGCTCGCGCATGATGACGGCGTCGCGGCCGTCGGGCATCGGGTCGCCGGTGTCAACGACGTCGTAGTCACCGGGGGAGAGCCAGACAGGAGTGGTCTCGCTCGCCCCGTGGGTGTCCGCCGACCGGACCGCGATTCCGTCCATGCCCGACGCGTCGAACGGGGGAGAGGACCGCACCGCCCACACCGGCCCGGCCGTCACCAGCCCGGCGGCCCGCTCCACGCTGACGTTGACCGACGGCAGCCTTTCCGGGCAGCCCGCCGCCTCCCGGGCCCGGCGCCAGGCCCGGTGCGCCTCGGCCGGCGGCACGTCGCGGATGTAGGGGCTATCATGCATAGAGGGTCACCTCCACCTCGGTGCCCGCGTCCAGGCCGGTCGCGTCCTCGCCGATCACGATGCAGCCGTCCGCCTCCGTCAGCACGGACAGCAGCGCCGACAGTCCGAACACGGGAGTGGCGACCCCGTCGCTCACCTTGACCTGCACGACGTCGAGACGGCCGGTCGCGGAGGCCAGGTTCCGGGACAGCCGGGCGCGGGCCGTGGGCCCGGGGGGCGGGGCCGTGCAGCCGCCGACGAGACGGATCACCGGCATCCCGACGAGGCGGAAAACGACCAGGGCCGAGCGCGGATTGCCCGGCAGCCCGATGACGGGGACACCGGAGCACTCCGCGAGCAGGGTGGGCTTGCCCGGCTTGACCGCCAGGCCGTGGCACCAGATACCCGGCGGCCCGAGCGCGGCCACGGCGTTCGCGGTCTCGTCCCGGGTGCCGACCGAGGAGCCGGCGGAGACCACCAGCAGATCGCTGGAGCCGAGCGCCTTGCGCAGAGCGTCCTCGAGCGCGCCCGGATCGTCGGACACGATCCCCGCCTGCGCCGTCTCTCCCCCCGCGTCCGTGATCAGGGCGGCCAGGGCGGAGGCGGTCGCGTCCCGGACCTGGCCGGGCTTGAGTTCCGCCGTGTCCGGGGGGACGACCTCGTCGCCGGTGGAGAAGACCGTCACGACCGGCCTGCGATACACCGTCACCGACGTCACGCCGGCGGCCGCCAGCATGCCCAGGTCCTGCGGGCGCAGCGGGCGTCCGGCCGGGACGAGGACGGACCCGACGGCCGCGTCCTCGTCGGCCCGGACGATGCCCTCGCCGGGCGCGACCGGTCGCACCACCTCGATCGTGCCGGGCATCGTCTCCGCCGTGTACTCGACCATCACGACCGCGTCCGCCCCGTCCGGGATGACGCCGCCCGTCGGCATCGCCACCGCGTTGCCCGGGGTCACCGTGACGTCCGGGGCGGCTCCCATGCGGACGGTTCCGGTGACGTCGAGGTAGCCGGGCAGGCCCTCGGAGACGCCGTAGGTATCGGAGGCCCGGACAGCATAGCCGTCAACGGTCGACCGGGCGAAGCCGGGCAGCGGGTGCGGTGCGGTGACCGGTCCGGCGGGCACGCGCCGCAGGGCCTGAGCCAGCGGCACCGTCTCGGCGCCGGTCCGGCGCCCGGGCCGGAACCCGGTCAGGGCCTCCGCGATCGTCCTGGTGGTGAAAAACTCAGCCATGAGTCCCGTTACTGAGGTCCCGCACGCTCATCACCGGCCCCAGAGCCACCTGTCCCAGGCCGCAGATCGAGGTCCGCCGCATGACGTTGGCCAGTTCCGCCACGTCGTCGGCGGACGCGCCGTTCGCGAGCAGGGCATGGGCCTTCGTCGAGCCGACGCGGCACGGGACGCATTTCCCGCAGGACTCGTCGCGGAAGAACCGCAGGACGTTGGTGGCGGCGGCCAGAAGGTCGGTGCCCTCGGCGATCACGACCAGCGCGCCCGACCCGAGCATGGAGCCCGCCGCCTGCAGCGTGCCGAAGTCCAGTTCTACGTCCAGCGTGCCGGGCCCCAGGAAGTTCGACGACGCGCCTCCGGGCTGGATCGCGCCGACGTTCCGCCCGCCGGAGACGCCGCCGGCCAGGTCCAGCAGTTCGCGGGCCGTCGTGCCCGTCGGGACGCAGTACACGCCGGGCCGCTCGACGTGGCCGGAGACGGCGAAGAATTTCAGGCCGCCGTGCTCGCCCTTCCCCTGAGCCTGCCACCAGGAGGCGCCCTTGCTGGCGATGACCGGGACGTGGGCGAACGTCTCGACCGAGTTCATCAGCGTCGGCTTGCCGTAAAGGCCGTACGTGCCGGGGAACGGCGGCTTGTTCCGGGGCTCGCCGCGATGCCCCTCCATGCACTCGATGAGCGCGGATTCCTCGCCGAGGATGTAGCCGCCCGGTGAGGTGAACACCTCGATGGTGCGGCCGGGGCCGATCAGGCCGAGGTCGCGCAGGTTGTCGATCTCGCGGCGGATCACCCGTTCTTCCGGCCCGTACTCGTGCCGGATGAACACCCAGCCCTCCTCCGCGCCGACCGCGAGCATGCCGAGCAGCATGCCCTCCAGCACGAGGTGCGGCTGGGTGGCGAGGATCTCCCGGTCCTTGAACGTGCCCGGTTCGGACTCGTCCGCGTTGCAGATCACGTACTTCGTCTCGCCCGGCGTGTCAGCGACCAGGCCCCACTTGCGACCGGTCGGGAAGCCCGCCCCGCCCATGCCGCGCAGCCCCGCGTCCTTCAGCGACGCGATGATCGCCGCCGTGTCCACGCGGCCGGCCAGGACGTCGCGGACCACCGCGTACCTTTCCCCCGACGTGTCATAGGGGTCGTTGGGCCAGCGGGTCATGTCGGCCCGCTCGGGCAGGTCATGTTCCGCCAGGGCCACGGGGGCGGAGTCGCACCGGCCCAGGCAGGACCGTTCGATGACCGCGTCGCCGTGCTCCTCACGCAGCCGCGCGATGTGCTCGTCGCTGCCCCGTAGCCAGCAGGAGAGATCGTGGCAGGCCAGGATCTCGGTGGCCTGGGGCGCCTCGGTGCGGAAGTGCGGGTAGAAGGAGACGAGCCCCTCGATCTCGTACAGCGGGCGGCGGACGTCGCGGGACAGCTGGATGAGTTCCTCGCGCGGCAGCCAGCCCTCCCGCTCCTGGATCGCGTTCAGCGCCGGGATCAGGCTCGGCCCGGGGAACTTCCCGGCCCGCCCCTCGACCCCCGGTACCCGGGCCGGAGCCTCAGCCATGGGCTCCGCCTTGTGAAGCAGGGCCGATCCGGACGGCGCAGAACTTGAACTCGGGGATCTTCCCGAACGGGTCGATCTCGTCGATGGTCAGCAGGTTCGCCGCCGCCTCTCGGAAGTGGAAGGGGATGAAGCAGTTGCCGGGAGCCTCGCGGTGGCTGACCTTCGTCTCCAGTTCGATCGTGCCGCGCCGCGAGCTCACCCTGGCCAGGTCGCCGTCGTCCAGGCCGAGCCGGGCGGCGTCGAGCGGATGGACGTAGACCAGGGCCTTCGGGGCGATCGTGTCGAGCGCGTAGGACCGGCGCGTCATCGACCCGGTGTGCCAGTGCTCCAGCATCCGGCCCGTGTTCAGCACGAACGGGTACTCGGAGTCGGGGAGTTCCCTCGCGGGCAGCCACTCGGCCGGCACGAGGTGCGCCAGCCCGTCGTCGGTGTTGAATTTCTCGCCGAACATCACGACCGTGCCGTCGCTGTGCTCCGGGTCCGGGTTCGGGTAGAGCTTGCCGGTCGAGCCCAGGTTGTCGTAGGTGAGGTTGGTGTAGCTCGGGATGACCGTGACCAGCTCGTCGAAGATCTGCCGCGGGGACTCGTAGTGCCTGCCCAGGCCGACCCGGTTGGCGATGTCCTGCACGACTTCCCAGTCGACCCGGGCCTGCCCCGGCGGGTCGAGGACCTTTCGGCCCCGCTGCACGCGCCGGTCGGTGTTGGTGTACGTGCCGTCCTTCTCCAGGTAGGAGCTTGCCGGGAGAATGACGTCCGCGAACTCGGCGGTCTCGGTGAGGAAGATGTCCTGCACGACGAGGAAGTCCAGCTTGGACAGGGCCTTTCGGACCTTGTTGATGTTCGGGTCGGACAGGAACGGGTTCTCCCCGAGCATGTACATGCCCTTGACCCCGCCCTTCAGGGCGCTGCCGATGATCTCGGTGACGGTCAGCCCCTTGGCCGGGGCCAGGTCGCTCGTGCCCCAGGCGGTCTCGAACCTGGCCTTGACGTCGGGGCTGTCGGCCTTCTGATAATCCGGGTAGAACATCGGGACCAGGCCCATGTCGGAGGCGCCCTGCACGTTGTTCTGCCCGCGCAGGGGGTGCAGGCCGCTGCCGGGCTTGCCGACGTTGCCGGTGATGGAACAGAGCGCGATCAGGCAGCGGGCGTTGTCGGTGCCGGTCGTGTGCTGGGAGATGCCCATGCCCCAGTAGATGATCCCGGCGCTGGCCTCGCCCCACGCCTTCGCGACCCGGGTGATCACGTCGGCCGGGACGCCGGTGATCTGCTCGGCCCGCTCGGGCGGATAGTCGGCGACGGTGTCCTTCAGGGCCTCGTAGTTGGACGTCCGGGTGGCGATGTACTCGTCGTCCGTGAGGCCGAGGCGGATGATCTCGTGCATCACGCCGTTGTAGAAGGCGACGTCGGTGCCCGGCTTGAGCTGGCAGTAGATGTCGGCGTGGTCGGCCATCTTGTCGGCGCGCGGGTCGATGTA
>WRBL01000345.1 GCA_009784565.1 Streptosporangiales bacterium
ACGGGGTGCGGCGCGGGTTGGGGAACTCGCGCCGCGCGACCGCGGGTTCGCGGGCTCGCTTTGGGGAGCGGGCCTGGGGGAGAATCCGCAACGGGGATAGCGGTGCGGGCCGGGGAAACCCGCACCGCGGACGCAAGGGCCCGCCCGGGCCGGGAAACCGGATCCGGGGCGGGCCCTCGCCGTATCCAGGCACCCGCCCCGTCCGCCATCAGCGCTGAGCCGTCAGTCCCGTCAATTGCGGACGCATCCTGAAAGTCGGACCGATCGGTCCAAAACAAAGTCCGAACGGTCGGTCCAAAACATTGCCAGGTCTCCTGCCGAAATACTCTAGACTCATCAATGGCCGTACCGAAGAAGGGATCGTGCGGCTATCCGCCCCCTACATACGTACGAATCTAGGCATGCCTAGATAAGCGATAGTTCTGGCAATTGCGCCGTGTATGTCATTAACTAAAGGGGCACGAACGAACGGGTTCGCGATCGAACGCCGGCGGGGGAACCGGCCGAGATCATCCGCCTGCTGGGGAGTCTGGCGGAAGGCCCGGGACGCACAGGGGTGCGTCTGAACCGCGAGTGCGGCCGTTAGGGGTAGCGGCCACGGGGTCATGACCGCAGGGGCAGCGGTTACCAGGGGAACGGGGCGCGGTGCGAGTCGGGGAAACCCGCACCGCGGTCGCGAGGGCCCGCCCGGGCCGGGAAACCGGATCCGGACGGGCCCTCGTTCTATTTCCACCGACCTCAGCCGCCCCTGGCGGCGTGCCTACGGCAGCGGCGCGTACAGCGTCGGGAGCGGGACGACGGACGGGCCCAGCGGGCCGGTCCCCGAGGTCAGGTTGTGCAGCGCCGGGACCTCGTCCGCCACGGAATCGGGCACGCTGCCCCCGATGTCGGCGGAAACCGGCTCGCTCTCAGGACCGGACGGGCCGTACGTGCCCCCGTCCCGGGTGTTCGCCCCGCAGGAGACCGTGGCGGGCTTGAAGTCGAGGAGCGACCCGGTGGAACTGCCCAAGCGCACGTGGCCGGCGGTGGCGGTCGCGGTCCCCTTCGGGGAGGTGCCGTGGCTCCCCGGGCCGAAGGTCACGGTCAGGGGAGCGGCGGCGTTGACGGCCGACAGCAGCTTCTGCAGCGGGCTGCTGGCCTGCAGGCCGAGAACCGTGCCGACGACGTTTCCGTTGGCCAGGGGGACCGGTCCCCTGGGCAGGACCGACTTCCCGTCGTCCTGGAGATCCACCGTGGCGCTGGCCAGGCTGGCGGAGGCGCTGAGCCGGCCGGTGCCCGCCGGCCCGGCCGAGCAGGCGGCCCGGGGGCCGTGGACGGACAGCACGATGGAGTAGTCGTTCGCGTTCGGCAGGGACGGGACGCTCACGCCCGGCAGGACATTGTCGTTGCGGGACGCGGCGGCACCGGCCGCCGCCGTCAGGTCAGACAGTCCCAGCCTCAGAACGAGGGGCCTGTCCTGCCCGGCAGCGGTGCAGTCGGCCGAGAAGACGGACGCGCACGCGGCCGAGTCGCCGCCGTGGGTGGCGGTGGCCGACACGCTCGCCAGCGCGGCGTTGCCCGGGTTGGCCGCCCGCAGGGCCGAGGCGAGAACCGGTCCCAGGCCGGGCGCGAGTTTCAGCGTCGACGCCACCCGGCCGGTGCTCAGGCCGGCCTGCCGGGGCGCGGTGCCGGAGCCGGGCCGGGCGGAGGCCGTCACGGATATGAGGCTGTCCTGGATATCGGGAACCGTGACATTGCCGGCCGTCGCGGTGGCGTTGGAGTCGTAGTTAGCCGACCTGGCCTGGACAGACGCCGCATTCGCGCTCGGCGCCAGAATGCCGAGCGCGGCTCCGCAGCCGAGCGCGGCGATGCCGAAGCCGGCCATCCCGATTCGCGTTGGTCTCCGCACCTAATCCTCATCTCCCGAAGCGTGCGCTGTAAGTCTCATGTACGACGTAAGTAATATTTACAGCGTACGCATAATACATGTACGCTGTACGCCTTCAATCGGGATATGGGAAAACGTCCGTACAATGGGCGGACCATGTCAGCGCCACCTGAACGAGCCAGCGGCCCCGTCCACCTCGGACTCACCCGGGATCAGATCATCCGCGCGGCAATTGACCTGGTCGAACGTGACGGCGAGGACGGGCTTTCCATGCGGCGGGTGGCCGCCGAGCTGGGTGCCTCGCCCATGTCGCTCTACAACCACGTGCCCAACAAGGCGGCATTGCTGGACGGGATGGCCGAGTACATCCTGAGCGGGGTGGAGAACGCCGGGATCGACCCCGGAACGCACTGGTCGGAGCGGGCCCGGGCGCTGATGCGGGCCTACCGGAAGATGTCCCTGGACTACCCGCGGGCCGTATCGCTGGTCCACACCCGCCAGGCCGAGTCACCCGCCGCCATGCGCTCGATCGAGCACGCCCTGGCCCTGGCCGACGACGCCGGCTTCGACGGGGAGACCTCGATCCGCATCATGCGGGCCATGCTTGCTTACGCGGCCGGGTCCCAGATACGCGACTTCAGTTCCCCGCGCCCCGCGGAGAACCAGCCGGATAAGGACGCGGCCCTGGCAATGCTCGACCCGGCGGAGTTCCCCCACGTACGGGCCTTGAGGAGCCAGCTTCTGAGCCCCGACCCGGAGGCCGACTTCGAGTTCGGCCTCGACCTCCTCATCAGCTCCGTGACCCTCCTGGCCCAGAAGAACAGCGGAGCTACTGCCGCCGGCGACCCTGCGAGCCGTTGAAAACCTGGGCGGCGTAGGCTGCGGCCTGAGTGCGGCGCTGCATGCCGAGCTTGGAGAACAGGGACGAGATGTAGTTCTTGACCGTCTTCTCGGCCAGGAACATCTTCTCGCCGATCTGACGGTTGGTGAGACCGTCTCCGATCAGTTCCAGGATCCGCCGCTCCTGAGGCGTCAGCGTCCCCAGCAGGTCCTCCTTGCCGGAGCCGCCGCGCAGGCGGGCCATCAGCGTGGCCGTCGCCTTGGAGTCCAGCAGCGACTGACCCGACGCGATCGTGCGGACCGCCCCGATCAGGTCGGTGCCGCGGATCTGCTTGAGCACGAAGCCCGACGCCCCGGCCATCACCGCGTCCATCAGCGCGTCATCGTCGGAGAACGACGTCAGCATCAGGCACCCGACCTCCGGCATCTTCGACCGGATCTCCCGGCACACGGTGACGCCGTCCCCGTCCGGCAGGCGGACGTCCAGCACCGCCACGTCCGGTCGCACCGCCGGGATCCGGGCCAGCGCCGACTCCGCCGTGCCCGCCTCGCCGACCACCGTGATGTCCGGCTCGGCCTCCAGCATGTCCCGTACCCCGCGGCGCACGATCTCGTGATCGTCGAGCAGGAAGACCTTGATGGTGTCCACGAAACAAACGTTATGCACCAACTAGGCGCCCGGACAAGGGCGAAGGTCCCGCCGGCAGAACGGTGAACGGTACTCTCGGCATTATGCACGCCACCGGCGCCCTCCCGCAGTTCATCCCCAGCCCGCCGATCAACGGGTTCAGCCTTGGCCCGCTGGACATCCACATCTACGCGCTGGGCTACATCGTCGGGATCATCTGTGCCGTGTTCCTCACCCGGCGCCGCTGGGCCGCCATGGGCGGGGACCCGGACATCGTCCTCGACCTCGCCCTGTGGGTCGTCCCCGCCGGGATCATCGGCGGCCGCATCTACTTCGACATCACCACCCCCCAGGACATCCCGCACGTCTGGTACGGGCCGTTCGCGGTGTGGAGCGGCGGCCTCGGCATCTGGGGCGGCGTCGCGCTGGCGGCCCTGGTCGGCGTCTGGCGGCTGAAGCGGTGGGGCATCACCGCCGGGCCGTTCGCCAACGCGATCGCGCCGGGCCTGCTCGTCGCCCAGGGCATCGGCCGGATCGGGAACTACTTCAACAAGGAACTGTTCGGAAGCCCGACCACGCTCCCGTGGGGCCTGCAGATCCCGTTCGGCTACCGCCCCGCCGGGTACACGCAGTTCGCGACGTTCCAGCCGACCTTCCTGTACGAGCTGATCTGGGACTTCGCGCTGGCCGGCCTCCTGATCTGGATCGGGCACCGGTTCGCGGTCAAGCGCTGGAGCCTGTTCGCGCTGTACGTCGCGGGCTACTCGGCCTTCCGCATCTTCGAGGAATCGGTGCGGATCGACTCCTCGGAGTACTTCCTCGGGCTCCGGCTGAACTTCTTCGTCGCCATCGCCGGCACCATCGCCGGACTGGCCTGGTTCATCATCGCCCAGCGGCTCCCGGAACGGCAGCCCATCCGGGTCCGTCCCCCGGAGGACGACAAGGCCGACGGCTCTTCCTCTTCCCAGGCGGAGGAGAAGAAGGACGACGAGGCGGACGCGAGCATCCGTTCGGAATGATCAGGGCGTGAGCCGGGCGAACGCCGCACCCGCGCAACGGGCCAGGCCGGCCGGGGCCAGGCTGATCTCCAGGCCCCGGCGGCCCGCGCTGCAGTAGACCGTCTTGAGCGCCCGCGCCGATTCGTCGATGAAGACCGGGAGCCGGCGCTTCTGGCCGAGCGGCGAGATGCCGCCCGCGACGTAACCGGTGGCCCGCTCCGCGTCCGCCACCTCGGCCATGACCGCCTTCTTGCCGCCCGCCGCGGCGGCCAGGGCCTTCAGGTCCAGTTGCCCGGTGACCGGGACGACGCCGACGGCCAGCTTCCCGTCGACGGCCGCGACCAGCGTCTTGAACACCTGCTCCGGCGGCACGCCGAGAGCCTCGCTCGCCTCCAGGCCGTAGGAGCCCGCCTTCGGGTCATGGGCGTACTCATGCAGGGTGAACGGGATTTTCGCCCTGGTCAGGGCAATTGTCGCCGGAGTGGATCGGCCAGCCATAAGGGCTCTAGGGTAGCGGCCTTAGACTGGACAGTTGTGAGCAGTGATGTTTCCGCCGGGCTCGGCGAACGGTTCCCTGACGTCGCGGCGCTGACCGCCGCTCTCGACAAGACCGGCTACCTGGCAGGAGACCAGCTGGCGGCCGCGCTCTTCCTCGCCGTGCGGATGGGACAGCCCATCCTGCTGGAAGGCGAACCCGGGGTCGGCAAGACCGAGGCGGCCAAGTCGCTCGCCGCCGCGCTGGACACGATCATGGTGCGGCTGCAGTGCTACGAGGGCATCGCCTCCGGCGAGGCCCTGTACGAGTGGAACTACCCCAAGCAGCTGCTGGCCATCCGGCTGGCCGAGGCCACCCACGAGCAGATGCAAGAAGCGGACCTCTTCCGCGAGGAGTTCCTCCTCGCCCGGCCGCTGCTCACCGCGATCGACCACCCCGGGCCGCAGCCCGCGGTGCTCCTCATCGACGAGGTGGACCGGGCCGACGACGAGTTCGAGGCCTTCCTGTTCGAGATGCTGGCCGAGTCGTCGGTCACCATCCCGGAGCTGGGGACCAGGCGGGCCGCCGTCCCGCCGGTGACGATCCTGACGTCCAACCGGACCCGGGACCTGCACGACGCGCTCAAGCGACGCTGCCTCTACCACTGGATCGGCTACCCGGACACGTCCCGCGTGGCGTCGATCATCCGGCGGCGGGTGCCCCTGGCCTCGGAGTCCCTGGCCGGAGAGGTCGCCGCGGCGGTCGCGCGGCTGCGCGGGCTCGAGCTCACCAAGCCGCCGGGCATCGCCGAGGCGATCACCTGGGCCCGGGCCGTGTCGCTGCTCGGCGCGGACTCCCTGACGGTGGACGGCGCCGAGCAGACGCTCAGCGTCGTCGTGAAGTACCCGGAGGACGAGCAGGCCGTGCGGGACGAGGGACTGAAGTCTGTCACCGGCAATGACTGAGCCGGCTTCGGGGGCTCCACCGGCCTCCGGCGAGCGGCCCGCGGCGGACGTGGCCGGGCTGGCGTCGGTGTTCGGGGCCGCGCTCCGGAACGCCGGGATCCCGGCCGGGCCGGACCGCTCCCAGCGGTTCGCCGACGCCCTGACCGTCATGGGGGACACCTCCATCGACGGCGTGCATGCGTGCGCCCTGGCCACGATGATCTCCGACCCGAGCCAGATCGCCACGTTCGAGCGGGTCTTCGCGGCGGTGTTCAAGCCCGCCCCGGCGATGCCGCCGCTGCCGCAGCCTCCGGTCATCGGACCCCGGCAGGAGGCGCTGCCGGACTCCTCGGTCGAGCCCACGCCGTCCTCGTCGTCACCCGACGGCAAGGACCTGGCGTCGATGGTCCAGGAAGCCGGCGCCGACGTGTCGCCGGGCCCGGACGAATCGGACTCCGACTCCGACGACGATCTCGCGGAAGCGCCCGCGATCCGTCGGGTCGCCACGGCCGCCGAGAACCTGCGCGGCCGGGACTTCTCCCAGCTCACGCCGGAGGAACTGCGGAACCTGGCCAACCTGATGCGGCAGCTGACCATCGCTGTGCCGCCGCGCCGCACCCGCCGCTACCGGCCCCGCAAGGACGGCGACCGGCTGGACATGCGGCGCACGCTCCGCCAGGCCCGGCGAACCGGGGGAGAACCGGTATCGATCGCCCGCCGCGCGGTCCGGGACCGGCCCCGGCGGCTGGTGGTCCTGTGCGACATTTCCGGGTC
>WRBL01000346.1 GCA_009784565.1 Streptosporangiales bacterium
GCGCCTCCGATTTGCACGCTCGCGTGTCTACCGTCCCGCGAGCGCCGGACACCCGGCCTGTCGACGGGCCGGGCCGCACGCACTAGGTGGCCGGTCCCGGCTCGTCGGTCCAGCCAGGAGCTCTATGCAAATATAAGTACTGCCAATACATACCTAAGCATACATATTAGTTCGTTAAATCTAATATCCAGTCGACTCTTGTCGTAATCTATCTCAGACCGACCGGTTGAGGAGATGGGTCGTCATGCCCCGGTGGCGAAAGCACCAAGTCACGTCTACACTTATTACAGATAGAATCGAACTTGGAGGTCATCGTGGCACGGACAGCCGTTCTCCCCCATGCAACCCGTGTCGGGCCAGACGAAGTCGACCGCGCGTCCCTTACCGCCCTCGCAGACCAAGACGACCCCGTCCAGTTGCTCGCCCGCACCAGCGATCGACGCGAGATCGAACTGCCCTCGGCGCTCAGCCGTGTCCTTCGCGCGGCCGTCCAGGATCTTCTTGATGGCCACACCGTCCTGATCCTTTCCCTGGAGACATCGCTCAGCCCCAACGAGGCCGCCGAGTTGCTCGGAATCTCCCGTCCCTTCCTCCTGGACCTGATCGCCGACGGCCGCATTCCCGCCGAGCGCCTGCCCGGCAGCAGCCATCGTGTGCTGCGGCTCAGTGACTTGCTGGCCTTCCAGGCCGACCGAGAACGCCGGGGTGCCGCCCGCCGCGCGATCATGGACATCGTCGAGGACGAGGATCTCCCCTACTGACCTTCCCGGAAAGGCGGCGTCATGCCGCAGCCTCCCATGACCATCATCGAACTGATCGCACGAATCGACCGTGCGGGCGTTCCTGACTTCGCGCAGCGACTGCGCGACCTGCACGATCGCTAGCTGGCCGGGCGCGGCGGAGGAGTGCCGCGCCCGGCGAACGAGTACCAGTCCTAGAGGATGACGCCCTGCTCCCGCATGGCGGCGATAGCCGGGCCGTCATAGCCCAGGTCGGCCAGGACCTCGTCGGAGTGCTCGCCCAGCAGCGGCGCTCCCTTGACGTCCGGCTTGAACGAGGAGAACTTGATCGGGCTGCCGACGGTCAGGTACGTGCCGCGCTCCTTCTGGTCGACCTCGACGATCGTCTCGGACGCGCGCAGGTCCGGGTCGTGAGCCAGGTCCTTCATGGACATGACCGGCGCGCAGGGGACCTCCCACTTGCGCAGGACGTCGATGGCCTCGAACTTGGTCTTGTCGGCCAGCCACTTCTCGACCTCGCCGAAGATCTCGAACAGGTGGTGCTGCCGGGCCTCCGCGGTGGCGTACTCCGGGTCCTCGGCCCATTCGGGGTGGCCGATGGCCTCGGCGGTCCGCTTCCAGTTCTGCTCCTGGAGCGTGAAGTAGATGTAGGCGTTGGGGTCTTCGTCGGCGCCCTTGCACTTCACGACCCAGCCCGGCTGGCCGCCGCCGCCGGCGTTGCCGCCGCGCGGCACCGCGTCGCCGAAGCCCATGTCCGGGTACTGCGGGTACTCCTTCAGGACCCCGGTCATTTCCAGGCGCTGCTGGTCGCGGAGCTTGACCCGGCACAGGTTGAGCACGGCGTCCTGCATCGAGACCGAAACCCGCTGGCCCTGACCCGTCCTCTGGCGGTCGATAATCGCGGTGAGCAGGCCGATGAGCAGGTGATACCCGGTGTTGGAGTCGCCCATCGCGCCGCCGGACACGGTGGGCGGGCCGTCCCAGAAGCCCGTAGTGGAGGCGTTGCCGCCCGCGCACTGGGCCACGTTCTCGTAGGTCTTCAGGTCGGTGAACCGGGACCAGTCGTTGAAGCCCTTCACCGAGCCGAAGATCAGCCGGGGGTTCCACTCGTGGAGCTTGTCCCAGCCCAGGCCCATCCGGTCCATGGCGCCGGGCGCGAAGTTCTCCACCAGGATGTCGGCCTCGCGGACCAGCTTCTCCATGACCTCCTTGCCCTCGGGGGTCTTGGTGTTGATGGCCAGTGACCGCTTGTTGCTGTTCAGCATGGTGAAGTACAGCGCGTCCCAGTCCGGGTTGTCCCGGAGCTGGTTGCGGGTGACGTCACCGCCGGTGGTGCGCTCAACCTTCAGGACGTCCGCCCCGAACCAGGCGAGCATCTGGGTACACGCCGGGCCCGCCTGGACACCGGTGAAGTCGATTACCTTGATCCCGGCCAGCGGGAGTTCGGACATGATTCAGTTTCCCTTCTTAGACGTGAGTCCCTTGGGGTTGAGGTGGCCGATGTTGCCGCTCTCGGTCCCGTCGGAGGGGTCGATGACGCAGTCGACGAGGGCCGGCTCGCCGGAGTCGAGGGCCAGGCGCAGGTAGTGCCCGACGTCGGCCGGGGTGGCCGCCTCGAATCCCTTGCCGCCGAACGCGCCGATCATCTTGTGGTGCTCCGCCCGCAGGTAGGTGGGCGCCGGATCCCCGTTCGGGGAGGCCTCGTCGCCCTTGTAGACGCCGCTGTTGTTGAGCACGACGGTGACGACGGGCAGCTTGTAGCGGCAGACCGTCTCCAGTTCCATGCCGGAGAAGCCGAAGGCGCTGTCGCCCTCCACCGCCACGACCGGGTCGCCGGTCTCGACCGCGGCCGCGATCGCGTAGCCCATGCCGATGCCCATGACACCCCAGGTCCCGCTGTCGATCCGGTGACGGGGCACGGACATGCCGATGGTGTTGCGGGCCAGGTCGAGGGCGTTCGCGCCCTCGTTGACCAGCCGGATGGCCGGGTTCTCCGCCAGCACGTCGCGGATCGCGGTCAGGGCGCCCAGGAACTTCATGGGGTGCGCGGTGGCGGCGGTCTCCAGGCGCCCGGCCATCTTGGCGACATTTTTTTCCGAACGGATTCGCAGTTCCTGCCGCCACTCCCCGATGTGCTCGGAAGGCTTGGTCCGGGCCAGGAGCGCCTCCATCACCGACCCGACGTCGCCGACCAGCGGCGCCGCGATCGGCTGGTTGCTGTCCATCTCCTGGGCCGCGATATCGACCTGGATGAACTTCGCGTCCGGGTTCCAGGACGGGGCATCGCCGTGGGACAGCAGCCAGTTCAGCCGGGCGCCGACCAGCAGGACGACGTCGGCTTCCTTCAGGGCCAGGGACCGGGCCGTGGCCGCCGACTGCGGGTGGTCGTCGGGCAGCAGGCCCTTGGCCATCGACATCGGCAGGTACGGGATGCCCGTGGTCTCGATGAACTCCCGGACCTGCTCGTCGGCCCGGGCGTAGGCGGCGCCCTTGCCGAGCACGATGAGGGGCTTCCTGGCCCCCGCGAGCAGGTCGACCGCCCGGTCCACCGAGGCGGCGTCGGGGATCTGGCGCGGGGCCGGGTCGACTACCTTCCACAGGCTCCTGGCGCCCTGGTCGGCGTCGAGGACCTCGCCGAGGACGGCCGCCGGGATGTCGAGGTAGACCCCGCCGGGCCGGCCGGACGCGGCGGTCCGCAGCGCCCGGGCGATGCCCCGCCCGATGTCCTCGGCCCGGTGGACCCGGTACGCGGCCTTGGCGAACTGCTTCGCCACCGCCAGCTGGTCCATCTCCTCGTAGTCGCCGCGCTGCAGGTCCACGATGTGCCGCTCGCTGGAGCCGGAGATCTGCACCATGGGGAAGCAGTTCGTCGTGGCGTTGGCCAGGCCGACGAGTCCGTTCAGGAAACCGGGCGCGGAAACCGTCAGGCAGATTCCGGGCCGTCCCGTGAGAAACCCGGCGGCGGCCGCGGCGTGCGCGGCGTTGCTCTCGTGCCGGAATCCGATGAACCGGATGCCGGAGGCCTGCGCGAGGCGGGCCATATCGGTAATGGGGATTCCGACGACCCCGTAAATGGTCTCGACGTCATTCAGCTTGAGCGCGTCGACAACCAGGTGGATTCCGTCGGTGAGAGCGCTATCGGTCATGTCTCTCACAGTCGCCCGCCGCGGGCGGGGCCGTCCAAGACCCTTTCCTGACCAGGCAATAGCCTGCGGTTATCAAAAAACCCGCACATTCCCCATTTCCGTCTGCCCTCCCCCCAAAGGGGCTGAACGTCACGTTCTCCCCCTTCTATGAAGGTGGACGTCACGTTGCGCCCCGTCAGACGGGGCGGTTTCAGGCCGGGACGGCGTCCGGCTGGAAGACCTCGTCCAGGAGGAGATCGGCGGCGACATTCAGAAAGGACCGGGCGGCGGCCGACGCCGGATTTCCCGCCCGGATCGCCACCGAGATCTTCGCCGCGGCGTCCGGTTCGACCAGGGGAATGGCCCGGGTCTGCCCGGCCCCGGTGTTACCGGTAACAGGAATGGCCCGCAGCCAGGTATGGGGGACGACGCTGGCCCAGGCGCCGGTGGCGACGTGCGCGTACAGCGACGCGACCGAGTCGGTCTCGACCTGCGGGGACGCCACGACTCCGCAGGACCGGAAGGCGTTGTCGATGAACTGCCGGAAACGCATGTCCGGCGAGAGCAGCGCCAGGGGCATCCGGGCGGCCTCGGCCCAGGTGATGTCGCGGCTGGCCGGGACAAGCTGATCACCGGAGACCAGCAGCACGTAGCGCTCTTCATACAGCGGCACCGTCTCCAGCCCCTCGTGGTCGGCCGCGTCGAAGTGCGCGATCGCGGCGTCCAGTTCGAAGTCACGGAGCTGGCGGCGGAGTTCCGTGGACGACAGCCGGGAGGTGACCCGCACCTTCGCGAGCGGGTGCAGCGAGCAGAACGCGGCGACCGGGAGCCCGGTGGTGGTGGACACGGTAGGGCCGGCGCCCAGGCGGAGGGTGCCGGTGATGCCGGACTTCATGGCCACGGCCTCGGCCTTGAAGGCGTCGTGCTCGGCCAGGATGCGCTTGGCCCAGACGACCAGGCGCTCGCCCTCGGGGGTCAGGCCCTCGAAGTTGTGCCCTCGGTTGATGAGGGTGACGGACAGTTCGCGCTCCAGCCGGACGATGGCCGCCGACAGGGCGGGCTGAGATACGTAGCAGGCCTCGGCGGCGCGGGCGAAGTGCTGCTCGCGGGCGACGGCCACGAAGTACTCAAGCTGGCGGAACAGCATGAGGGGTCCTCCTCGGCGACTCGCTCCATATTGTATGCAGTATTCCGCTTAATGTACGGTCGGTCCAGAGGGAATCGACGGCGAAGGGAACGGCAACGTGGCCGAGGTGACTGAATGGAACGAACTCGCCGCCGCGGTAGTGCGAGCGGCGCCCGAGGCTATCGTGGTCGCCGGGCCGGATGGGATGATCCGGCTGTGGAACGCCGGGGCGGAACGGATGTTCGGGTACTCCGAGGCGGAGGCGACGGGCGCGAGCCTGGACCTGATCATCCCGGAGAAGCTCCGGGCCCGGCACTGGGAGGGCTACGACAAGACGATGGCCACCGGCCAGACCCGGTACGGCGACACCCTGCTGAAGGTGCCCGCCACGCACAAGGACGGCCGCCGGATGTCGATCGAGTTCAGCGTGGCGCTCCTGACGGACGCCAGCGGCGCCGTCACCGGGATCTCCGCCGTGATCCGCGACGCCACCGAGCGGTTCAACGAAGAGCGTGCCCTGCGCAAGCGCCTGGCCGAACTTGAGCGCCAGGCCCCCGCCACCGCCCCCGCCACCGACGCTTAAGTTCGCCGTTTCTGCTGCCGGGGCGACAGCAATAGCGAACATAACCGTGGCCGCGATGCGGCTTCGGCCGTTTCCGTTCACCCATCGTTGACGCACGACTACTTCCCTGCAGCCACGGCCGGGCGGGAAGCCCGCACCCCGGCGCGCGGTCCCGGCCGCCTTTGCTCAGTGAAAATCGCTGTTGTTCTGGCCGTTCCGGCCGCTCGGGTCAGCCGGTCCCCGGGCCGCGCTGTCCAGCGGGACTACGGTCACCTGACCGCGGCAGCGGGCCCTGGCCCGAGCATGGCCCCGCACCGCAGCGGACCTGGACCGCCGACCGGGCCGGGGCCCGGGGGCATCCCCCGGCGGCCGCGGAGCGGCCGCTGCTGGCATAGCAGCCCGCACCGGAACCCCGGCCGCGACAGCTCAGGCACCAGCGGCACCGCCGCCCAGCGACCGCACCCCGCCCGTCGCGGGCGCCATGGCGACACCGCCGGTCCCGGCGCGGGCTCGCACGGACAGCCGCACGGACAGGCGCACGGCCTGCGCACGTCCCGCTCCGCGGCGGCCGCCTGCGGCCAGAAGGCCATCGCCGGGGACACGCTCGTAGCCGAGGTCAACGGCGCACCGCCCGGCCCCGCGGCGACCCTGGCCGGCACTGCGCCCGCCCGGGCTCGCTACCCCGGCGCGGCCCGGTGCCTGGTACGGCCGCTCCGCGGCCACCGGGGGATACCCCCGGACCCCGGGCCGACGGTCCAGGTCCGC
>WRBL01000347.1 GCA_009784565.1 Streptosporangiales bacterium
CCCTGCTCCGCCATGCGGTCCAGCGCCAGGGGGATCGACGCGGACGAGGTGTTCCCCGCCTGCACGATGTCGTCGGCGAGGCGCTCGCGCGGGATGCCCAGCTTGCGGGCGATCGACTCGATGATGCGCAGGTTCGCCTGGTGCGGGATGAACGCCGTGATGTCGTCCGGCTTGACGCCGGCCCGCTCGCAGGCTTCCCGCGCCACCGGCGCGATCTTCGTCGTCGTCCAGCGGAACACGGCCTGCCCGTCCTGCTGGAAGTAGCTGTGCCGGTCCGGGATGGTGATCTTGTCGGCCATGTCGCCGGCGCTGCCCCAGACCACCGGGCCGATGCCGGACGGCTCGCCGTCCGCGGACGGGCCGACGACCGCGGCGCCCGCCCCGTCGGCGAGGATGATGCACGTCGCCCGGTCCGTCCAGTCGATCCACTGGCTCATCTTCTCCGCGCCGATGACCAGCACGTGCCGGGAGGTGCCCGCGCGGACCGAGTCGGCCGCCACGTTCAGGGCGTAGCAGAAGCCGGCGCACGCCGCGTTCAGGTCGAACGCCGCGACGGCCTTGATCCCGAGCCGGTCCGCGACGCCGGCCGCGACGTTCGGGATCGGGGACTCCGGCGTGCAGGTGGCGACGATGACGAGGTCGATGTCGCCCGGGTTCAGGCCGCTGGCGGCGAGGGCCTTGGCGCCTGAGGCCACGGCCAGGTCGCCGACCGTCTCGTCCTCGGCCGCGATCCGGCGGCTGGAGATGCCGACCCGGGAACGGATCCACTCGTCGTTGGTGTCGACGGTCCGGGCGAGCTCGTCGTTCGTGACGACCCGCTCCGGCCGGCAGGACCCCAGGGCCAGTATCCGCGCTCCCGGCATCAGTTCGTCTCCTTCGGGACGCCGGCGTGCGCCTTGATCAGGTCGCGGGCGGCGTCGAGCTGGTCGGGGGTCTTCAGGGCGAGCGTCTCCACCCCGCGCAGGCCCCGCTTGGCCAGGCCGGTGAGGGTGCCCGCCGGAGGCAGTTCGATCAGGGCGGTCACGCCGAGGGACGCCATGGCCGCCATGCACTGGTCCCACCGTACGGGAGCGGCGACCTGGGCCACGATCCGGCCAAGCCATTCCTCGCCGGAGGTGACGGCGGCGCCGTCGGCGTTGGACAGCACGGTGATGTCCGGGTCCTTGACCGCGATGCTGTCCGCCGCGATCTTCAGGGCGTTGACGGCCGGTGCCATGTGCCTGGTGTGGAAGGCGCCGGCGACCTGCAGCGGGCGCAGCCGGGCCTTCTCCGGCGGGTTCGCGGCGAACGCCTCCAGCGCCGGGCGGGTGCCCCCGGCCACGATCTGTCCCGCGCCGTTGACGTTGGCCGGGGTGAGCCCGGCCTGCTCGATGGCGGCAAGGACGGCGGTCTCGTCGCCGCCCAGCACCGCGGTCATGGACGTCTCCTCGTCGTGACAGGCCAGGGCCATCGCCTCGCCCCGTACCCGGACCAGGCGCATGGCGTCGTCGGGACTGAGGATCCCGGCCATGGCGCCCGCGCCGAGTTCGCCGACGCTGTGCCCGGCGACGGCGTCGGGCCGGCCGAGGAGGCCCGCCGCGGCCAGCGCGGCGGCCACCAGCAGCGGCTGAGCCACGGACGTGTCAGTGATCTCCTCGGCGGTGCCGACGGTGCCGAGCCGGGCCAGGTCGCGGCCGGCGAGCTCGGACCAGGTGCCGACCTGCTCGGCGACGCCGGGCAGCTCCAGCCAGGGAGAGAGGAAACCGGGGGTCTGGGCACCCTGCCCAGGCGCGGTGATGATGAGCACGAGTCCACCTTGCCCTGTAGGACTCCGCTACCTCGATACCGAACGATACGAAGTTGATTGGCCGATCCTTGTAGCTAACCTCCAATTAAACTTACTGGCCGGTCGCGGTATGGCGACTTCCTTCACACGGAGCCGGTTGTCAGGCCAAGATGGAAGGGACATGAGCCAAGAACCTCTGCACGTCGTGGGCGCCCTCGTTAAGGACGGCCGGAACCGCGTATACGTCCACCATCGCACCGCTGACCGCGGCCTTCTCCCCGGGACCTGGGACATTGTCGGCGGGCACGTCGAGCCGGGAGAGACCCGGGAGGCGGCGCTTGAGCGAGAGCTCAAAGAGGAGACCGGCTGGCGGCTGCGCCGGATCGAGACGGTCCTCGCCGAGTGGGACTGGGAGATCGGCGGGGTTACCCGCCACGAGACCGATTACCTGATCGAGGTCGACGGGGACCTAGCCGCGCCGGTCCTGGAAGAGGGCAAGCACGACGCCTCGGCCTGGGTCGGCCCGGAGGACCTGGCGCTGCTGATGGTCGGCCGGGACGACGGCGACCGCAGGCTCCGGGACGTGGTGGCGCGGGCCCTGCGCACCCGGGTGACGTCCCGCCTGCTGCTGGTCCCGATGGGGCCCTCGAACGCGGACGACCTGCGGGAGCTGCACGCCGATGAGTCCGTGGCCGCCTGGTACGGCGGCCCTTATACCGCCGAGGAGGCGGCCGGGAAGGCGGCTCACGGGGCCCAGCGCTGGGAATCCGACGGCACCTACCGGTGGATGGCCCGCGAACGCGACGGCGGCCCGGTCGTCGGCCGGGGCGGCGTCGCCCTGAGCCACGTGGACAACGCCGACCGGTACGAGGTCAGCTGGACGGTGCGCGGGCAGTACCGGGGCAAGGGGTACGCGGCCGAGATCGGCGCCGCGGGCCTCGCCTACGCGTTCAACGACCTGGGCGCGTCCGAAGTGGTCTCGTTCGCCCAGCCGGGCAACCAGGGCTCCCGGGCCGTCGCCGAGAGCCTCGGCATGCGCTACGACCGCGACATCATCCTCTACGACGACGTCTACGTCCTCTACGAGATCACCCGCGGCGAATTCCGCCAGCGGCCGCGCGTGTCATGACGCCGGTGACCGGCGCGTAGGTCTACTTGAAGATGTCGTCGGCGCTCTCGGCCGTGATCGCGGCGTCGAACCAGCCCTTGAGCTGGTCAAGGTCGTCGGTGTCTTCGATGAGCCCGCGCTGCTTGTCGCTGAGAGCCAGGCCGCGCTTGTCTACGAGAGTCAGCAGGGCGTCCCGCTGGCCCTGGCCGTAGTTTTCCTTGGCCATGTCGCTGTAGAGCGGCCAGTGGGTCGTCGTCATGATCCTCCTCAGCAGTTCGCGCACGTCCTGCGAGGACATGGCGAAGGCGTATTCATGGTACTGCCTGGTCTTGTCTTTCCCCAGGGTCTGGATTCCATCGAGGAACGCTTCGGAGACCTTCTCGTCCTCGCCGTGGTAGGCCACGGACAGGACAGCCATCCGGGGGTCGGCGGCCACGTCGTTTGGGTTGGTGATGGTCGGGACGAGTTCGGGGAAGAGGACTCGCGGCCGGAACCGGCTGGCGCCCATACCGGTGACGACCGGCTGGGTATACCAGGCTGCGGTCTTCACGTCGGGGCAGATAACGAGGACGTCCGCTGGGCAGTTGTACTGCAGCCAGGCCGCTGCGGAGTACTTCGCGAACTTGATGAGCTTGTGTTCCAGAGGTTCCTTCTGGGCCTCGACGATGATGACGTGATCGGGGTCCTGGTCCCGGCCCACGATGACTACCTGGTCGGCGATCAGGTCCTGCGAGGGCCGGGTGTTGAAGACGTTCGGTCCCAGGTGCCCATGCGCTCGGGGTACGTCTTCCAGGCCGAGGACGTCCCGTAGGAGGGTGATCGCGAAGTCTGGATCGTCGTCGACGATCTTAGTGACGGAGTCGTGCCATGGAGAGGGCATGCCGCTACCGTAGCCCGGATAAATCGAACATGCAAATCAGTATATATAAGATGTAGCGAGTGTCAATAGATTGCCAGTTCGGTTAATGGCGATGCGGAATTTCCAATTCCAGCAGGCGCAACGGGGTGCGGGTCAGGAGCGGCGGGCGGCGAGGCGGCCGAGGATGAGGGCGACCCAGAGGGTGAAGCCGTCGCGGCCGTCGGCGGGGGTGTAGGCCGTGAGCTCGGTGACGCGCTTGAGCCGGTAGCGGACCGTGTTCGGGTGGACGAACAGCATGCGGGCGGTCGCCTCCAGCGACGAGCCCTGCTCCAGGTAGGCGGTCAGCGTTTCCAGCAGCGCCGCGCCGCCGGCCAGCAGCGGCTCGTACACGTCGGCGACCAGGGCCTTGACCGCTTCCTCGTCGCCGTTGAGCGCGCGTTCGGGGAGCAGCTCGAAGGCGCTGGCCGGGCGCGGGGCGTCCGGCCAGCCCGGCGCGGCGCGCAGCCCCGCCAGCGCGGCCCGCGCGGACAGCGACGCCGCCCGCAGGTTCGGCACGGACGGGCCCACCACGACCGGGCCGTCGCCGAACCGGCCGACGAACTTCTCGGCCGCCTCCAGGCCGTCCTCGGCGCCGCCGAGGACAACGATCAGCCGGCTGCCCTGCACGCCCGCGAGCAGGTCCAGGCGCGCCCGCCGCGCCGCCGCCCGCAGCTCGTCGATCAGCGGCTCGGCGTCGCCCTCGATGTTCCCGGCGATGACCGTGACCGGGGACGAGGACCAGTTCAGCGCGGACGCCCACGAGTTCAGGGACTCGGCGGCCTCGCCGCGTACCAGGGAGTCCACCACGAGGGCCTCCAGGCGCGCGTCCCACGCGCCGCGGGCCTCCGCGGTACGCGCGTACACCTGGGCCACGCTGAAGGCGATCTCGCGGGCGTAGATGAGGACGCCCTCGCGTAGTTCGGACTCGAACCCGGGCGCGGCCAGCTGGTCCACCTGGCCCTCGACGACGTCGATGATCACGCGGACCATCTCCACCGCCTGCTGCAGCGTGACCGCCCGGGCCAGTTCGCGGGGCGCGGTGCCGAATACCTCGGCCGCCGCGGGCCGGTGCCGCTCGGGATGCCTGATCCAGTCGACGAAAGAGGCGATGCCCGCCTGGGCGACGAGCCCGAGCCAGGACCGGTTCTCGGCGGTCAGCTTCCGGAACCAGGGCAGGTGCTCGTCCATGGCGGCGATGGCGGAGGTCCCGAGCGAGCCCATAGCCCGCTCGATTCGCGTCATCGTCTCCGGATGCACCCGGGCCCCGGCCGCGGCGTCCTGCTCAACCTCCATCCCACCAAGATTAAGCGGGCCGGGCAACTCGGCGGCCCGCTAAGCGGTCGCCGGCTGGGTAGCCGTCCCGGTACGGGCCGGGGACGGTTCGAGGCGCGTGATGGCTTTGCGGAGCCAGATGACGAGCGATTCGTCCGGCTCGGCGCGGTTGTAGAGCGGGCCGGTGCCGTCGGTGAGCAGCAGCCGGGCCGCGGCGACGCCGCGTGCGCTGACTGGCGCCGGGGACCGCAGCCGGGCCGCCAGTTCGCGGATATCCGCTTCGGCGGCGATGGCGCGGTCATGGCATACCGCGACCGCCAGCGGGTGTGCCTCCGACGGCCTCCGGGCGCGGGTGAGGGCGTGCTCCCAGCTTCGCGCCAGGTCGTTGCGCCGCCGGGAACCGGTGATCCGCTGGGCGCGGGACTCCAGGAGCGGGGAGGATCCCGGCGGGCGCCCGGCCGCCAGCCGCCGGTCCAGCGGGCCGCCGAGCAGGGCGGCGAGTACATGGTCGGTGAGTCGCGTGTTTCTCATGTCTTCAGCCTGCCGATGGCCCGGTGGCGGCAGAAGTGGCATTATTGACATCATGCGTGCTGAAGCTGCCATTCCTTCGGGACCTCCGCACCGGGTCGCGGTGCTGGTCCTCGATCTCGTGTCGCTGTTCGAGTTCGGGGTGGCGTGCGACGTCTTCGGCGCGGACCGTACCCATCCCGCGGACTGCGGGGGACTGTACGAGGTGGCCGTGTGCGGGGCGGCACCGGAGGTCACGACGGGCGCGGGCTTCTCGATGCGGGTGCCGTGCGGGCTGGACGCCCTGGAGAGGGCGGAGACGGTGATAGTGCCGCCGGCCAGGCAGCCGGACGAGGCGCCGCCGGAGGTCCTCGGCGCTTTGCGCGCGGCCCGCGGGCGGGGCACGAGGATCATGTCGCTGTGCACGGGGGCGTTCGTGCTGGCGGCCGCGGGGATCCTGGACGGGCACGCCGCGACCACCCACTGGTCAGAGTGCGCGGACCTCGCGCGCCGGTACCCGCGCGTCCGGGTCGACCCGCGCGTCCTGTACGTGGATGAGGGTGACCTGCTGACGTCCGCGGGCAGCGCGGCGAGTATTGACCTGTGCCTGCACGTCGTCCAGCGTGACTACGGCGCGGATGTCGCCGCGCGGATCGCGC
>WRBL01000348.1 GCA_009784565.1 Streptosporangiales bacterium
CGGGATCGCGAACCTGCACAACGCCCGGCGCGGCCACACTCCCGTCGTGAACGTGGTCGGCGACCACGCCACCTATCACAAGCGCCTCGACGCGCCGCTGGAGTCCGACATCGACTCCCTCGCCCGCCCGGTCTCGGCCTGGGTCCGGCGGTCGCTGCGCACGTCGGAGGTGGCCCTGGACGCGGCCGAGGCGGTCGCCGCCGCCTCGGGCTCCCCGGGCGGGGTCGCCACGCTGATCCTGCCCGCGGACGTGTCGTGGACCGACGGGGCGTCGCCCGCCCGCCCGGTTCCGCCGCGGCTGCCGTCGCCGGTGCCGTCTTCCGTCATCGAGGACGCGGCGAAGGCCCTGCGCAGCGGTTCGCCCTGCACCATCATCCTCGGCGCGGGCGGGCTGCGCCGGCCGGCGATCGAGGCAGCGAGCCGGATCGCCGCCGCGTGCGGGGCGAAGCTGCTCAGCGAGACGTTCCCGGCCCGGCACGAACGGGGTGCCGGAATCCCGGACGTGGAAAAGCTCGCCTACCTGGGCGAATTCGCGGCCGACCAGCTCAAGCAGACGCGGCACCTCATTCTGGCCGGGTCTCCCGCCCCGGTGTCGTTCTTCGGCTATCCGGGGAAGCCGAGCGTCCTGTCCCCCGACGACTGCGAGACGCACGTGCTCGCGTCGCCTTCCGACGACATCGCCGGGGCCCTGGAGGCGCTCGCCGATCTCGTCGCCGCCGGCACGGCGCCGACCGCGCATCCCGCCTCGCGGCCGGAACTGCCCGCCGGCCCGCTGACAGCCGAGACGGCGGCGGCGGTCATCGGGGCGCTGATGCCGGAAAACGCGATCGTCTCGGACGAGGCGGCGACGTCCGGGCTGTTCCTGCCCGGCGCGACCGCCGGGGCGCCGCCGCATGACTGGATGACCCTGACCGGCGGCGCGATCGGCCAGGGCCTGCCGGTGGCGACCGGCGCGGCGGTCGCCTGCCCGGACCGCCCGGTCTTGGCCCTGCAGGCCGACGGCGGCGCGATGTACACGATCTCCGCGCTGTGGACGCATGCCCGGGAGAACCTGGACATCACCACGGTCATCTTCAACAACCAGGCCTACGCGATCCTCGGCATGGAACTGAAGCGGGTCGGCGCGGCGTCAGAGTCCCCGGGCGAGGCGTCGAAGAGCCTGCTGTCCCTGGACAATCCCCCGCTGAACTTCGTCTCTCTCGCCGCCGGGATGGGCGTCCCGGCCACCCGGGCGACGACGGCGGAGGAGTTCGCGTCTCAGTTCCGGAACGCGCTGGCCGAGCCGGGGCCGCACCTGATCGAGGCGATGGTGCAGCGGCTGTAATCCCTTGTTCACTGCGGAACGCGGTAGCCGACGTCGGCGGACCGGATCTGTTCCGGGGCATCCAGCGGAATCACGCAGCCGGTAAAGCGCTCCATCGCGTACAGGCACTTCTCGGCGTAGTCTCGGACGTCATCGAAGTCCATGCCCTCCATCGCGGCCTCGACCGCCGGGCCGCCTTCCTCAGGTTCAGGGAACTCTTCAGACACGAGGACCTCGCCGCCTTCGGCGAAGGCCAGGTTGGTCATGCCCTTGGCGTTCTGGTGGAAGCTCGCCGCACGCCCGTGAACGGACGCCTCTTCCAGGGCGTACATTCCCTGGAAGCCAAGGCCCTCGATGACAATCGCGGCGGGCTCGCCGGTGCTGGCAGCCGTCGGCAGGACCGCGATCGAGGACTCTGACGGAAAGTTGTCCATCTCATTGGACTCGAGTTCGCTCAGCGCCTCGGGACGGTCGGGATCGCCGCCGAACGCCCGCACCACCTGTGCCGCACTCACCCCAGTGATCACAGTGATCGTGCCGTGGACGTCCAGCACCGCCTTGCAGATCTCGCGGTACTTCTTCCACGGCTGCGGTCGCGGGTCCGGGTCGGGTTCGCCTCGGAGCTGGCATCCGAGGCGGTCAGTGCGCTTGCGCACCGCCTCCGGCGCGGGCGGCGCCTGCCAGACGTGCAGCTCATAGCGTTCCCCGTCGTCGGGATCGTCCCGGCCGGACACGTAGACGCGCAGGCGGTAATCCCCGGGCCACGGTGGCGTGACGCCGCGCAACTGATTCCGGAACGCCGCTCTCCGGTCGTCCGGGCCGCTGGACCGGGAGTCTTCGCCCGGCCCGGCGACCGAGGCCAGTCCCTCGTCCGCATGCCAGCTCACGTCGACGACCTCGTCCCACGACTCCGTTTGCGGGGACTCCGGCTCCTCCGCGAAGACGCGAACCCTGACGGTGACCGGCCCGTCGGCCGCTCCGGTGCGGATCACAGCGCCGCCCGGCACCACGGCGACCAGTCCGTTCCCGCTGAAGTCCGCGGTGTCCGGGAAGCCTCCTTCGGTCAGGGCGAACCGGTGGCCCTCGGCCTGGACTTGCCCGCTCGCCGAACGGGGCAGGAGGTACTCCGCCCGGACCTTCGCCAGCCGGGCCGTCGCGTACGCCTCTGGCATGGGAGCCTCGGCCAGCAGTTCGCGGGCCGAGGCGAGGCCGAGGCCGACGGCGGCGGCCACGATGTCGAGGGCGGGTCCGCGGAGCAGGGGCCCCCGGCCGACCACGGCCCAGGCCACTGCGACGCCGAGCGCCAGGTACCCGGCGCCGTGTGCGGCGGCGACCGCCTCTTCAGCGGCGGCGCCGTCCGGAATCTGCTCCGGCGCCGCTGTGAGCAACGGCGCGATCAGCGGGTGCGGGGAGAGACGGCGGGACAAGGAGCGAGCCAGGTCCGGCGCGCCCGGCCGGAAGCTTTCCAGCAGCCGCGTCGACGCGACGACCTCGCTCTCCCCGGCGGCTCGCGCGGTGCCGACCCGGGTGGGCGGCTCGGGCAGATACAGCGTCAGGCCGGGCGCGCTGTCCAGAGACAGGGCTGGGATGGTCAGTTCAAGAGCACCAAGGATCCGTTCGGACAGAAGGGGCTCAGGCATGGGTCGTGACCGGCCCGCGGGGCCGGCGGGCGGCGCGCTGGTCCGGCCCAGCTGAGCGGCGGGGATCGCCGGGATGCGGGATTTCAGGAGCGGGATGACGGCGGCCACGGAGGCCGCGAGCGCCTCCACCGCCTCGTCCGGCACCGCGGGCACATCGGTCATGAACCGGATGTTAACGATTGGCCCGTGGCTAAACCCAGCAAATAGACGGCTGCCTTCGAGCTCAGCCGGAACGAAGGGCCAGGGGAGCCATCTCGCGAGTTTTCCCCGGAAGATGATTCAGGGCGGCGCCGCATAGCATGCGCACGCGTCGCACCGGGTGAGCAGGTCGTGCTCGCAGTGGATCACGTGCGTGAGGAACCGCTCGGCGTCCTCAAGCCGTGCCCGCTGCACCCGGATGCGCTGGAGGCGCCGCTCGATCACGCCGGTCCGCTCGGGCTCTTGCCGGTGCAGGACCTGCCGGATCTCCGGCAGGCTCAGGCCGGCGTCCTGGCAGGCCCGCAGGACCCGCAGGCGGTAGAGGTGTTCTTCCGTGTAGTCACGGTGGCCTGCCGCCGTGCGGTCCGGGACGACGACACCCTCGTCGTCCCAGTGCCTCAGCACGTGAACCGCCACTCCGAGCCGGTGAGCGGCCTCTCCGATCTTCATGGGCCCATTGTCGCCGCTTGACCTCAGGCCGGCCTGAGGTTTTAGCGTCATCGCATGACGAGGGAATCGCAGCTTCCGGACCCGGTCCGCGTCACCGTCGATGACACGGACGTCGCGACCTACATGCTCGCCCCGGAACGGGAGACGCCCGCGGGGGACGTGGTGTTCTGCCACGGCACGCCGTGGTCGGCCCGGGTCTGGGCGGAGGCGGCGCGGCATGTCAGCGGCGGCCACCGGGTGTTCCTGTGGGACCTGCCCGGCTACGGGCAGTCGGCGAAAGATCCGGCCGTTCCGGTCGATCTCGCCTCCCAGATGTCACGGTTCGCCCGGCTGCTCGCCCGCTGGCGGCTGCACCGGCCGCACGTCGTCGCCCACGACATCGGAGGGGCCGTGGCTCTCGGGGCCCACCTGCTGCACGGCAGCGAGTACGCGGGCCTGTTCCTCTGGGACGCGGTGACGCTCGATCCGTGGGGATCTCCGTTCTTCCGGCTCGTCTCCGGCCATTCCGACGTGTTCGAGGCACTCCCGCCCGCGCTCCACGCGGCCCTGGTCAGGGAGTACATCGCCGGGGCCGCCCGTCATCAGCTGCCAGCCGGCTGGATCGACGCGCTGAGCCGGCCATGGCTGGGAGCGGCGGGCCAGCCTGCCTTCTACCGCCAGATCGCGGCGCTCCGGCCCGGGCACACCCGGCCGGTCGCGGACCGCCTGGCTCAGGTCAGATGCCCGGTAGCCATCGGCTGGGGCGAGGACGACCCGTGGATCCCGGCCGGGCAGGCCGGACGGCTGCGGGACCGCCTGCCCGGAGAACCGCCCGTGATCACGCTGGACGGGGTCGGGCACCTCGCCCCGGTCGAGGCGCCGTCGCGCGTCATCCGGGCGCTCAGCGACTGGCTCGCCCGCGCCGAAGTGTAGGAAAAACCCTACGCTTGACGTGTAGGTAATTCCCTACCTAATATCCGTGGCATGGTGCGGACGGACGACGTGTTCGCGGCGCTGGCCAGCCCGGCCCGCCGGGAGGTGCTACGGCTGCTGCTGGACGGCCCCCGGACGGCGGGAGACCTGGCGTCCCATTTCGACATGCGGCGGCCCAGCGTGTCCGAGCACTTGCGGGTGCTTCGCGAGGCAGGACTGGTCAGCGAGCGCCGGGCGGGCCGGGAACGGCGGTACCAGCTCGAGCCAAGCCCGCTCATGGACGTGCGGGACTGGCTCGATCCCTACGAACGGTTCTGGCGGGACCGCCTCAAGTCCCTGCGTGACGTGCTGGAGGAAATGTGAGCGACGGCATCTACCTGGATGAGTTCCTGCCCCACTCGCCCGCGAAGGTATGGCGGGCCCTCACCGACTCCGGCCTCATGGCCCGGTGGCTGATGCCGAACGATTTCAAGCTCGAGGTCGGGCACCGGTTCACCTTCCAGGGCGTTCCCATGCCCGCGGCGGGCTTCGGCGGCACCGGGCACTGTGAGGTCCTGGCGTTCGAGCCGGAGAAGATGCTGCGCCTGGCCTGGCGGGCCGCGCCCGATGATCCGAGCACCCTGGACTCCACGCTGACGTTCACCCTGGAACCCGAGGGCACCGGCACCCGGCTGTTCCTGGCTCACGACGGATTCGACTCCGGCGACGTCTACCAGGCCGCGGCCCGCCGCATCATGGGCGGCGGCTGGGCCGGCATCCCGGGGCGTATCTCCGAGGTCGCGGCCGAACTGCCGGTGCAGTAACGCCCGCAGGCCCGTCACTGACCGGAACTGATTTCTCACGCCAGGCCCGCCAGGCGGTAGAGGACCAAAGAGCCTGCGACGGCGACGTTCAGGCTGGCGCCGGTGCCGACCATCGGGATTTCCACGACCTCGTCGAGCAGGTCCAGGGCCCCGGGCGGGACGCCGGTCTGCTCGTGCCCCAGGACCATGACGGTGCGTTCTCGCGCGACCTTCAGGTCAGCCAGCCGGACGGCTTCTTCGGCGAGTTCCACGCCGACGATCCGGGTGCCGGTGCTTCGCTGTTCCTCCAGCCAGGCGACCGGGTCCCGGCCCGTCCAGTGGACGCACGCGGGGCGGCGAAGGGTGTTGCCCCGGGCCAGGGCTTCGGGTACCCAGGGGAGGCGCGGCACCGCCATGCAGGCGCCGGTGGCGTCGCAGGTGCGCAGGAGAGTCCCGAGGTTGACGCCGTGCAGCGGCCACAGCGGCGCAGCGATGAGATGATCCCAGCAGCTGTGCCCGCGCCGACGATCGCGCCGCAGATCGGCTGGGGTTCGAACGCGGACCTTCGGGCCCGACGGCGCGCGGGTCACGCGGGGAGAAACTGCTCCGGGCAGAGGACGAAGCTCATGTGCTGATGGTGCTTCGCGGCGCACCACGGGCCATCACCGGGATCCGGGGTCAGTACCCATCATAACGGCAAACCGCAGGAAGGCTCGGACACGGCGGCCGGTCAGGCCGCTCGGGCGGGCGGGGGCCTGCCGTCGCGGGGTGTCGCCTTCGGGCCCCGGTTCGGGTGCCCGCGCAGGGTCTGGTCGCCGCCGGGGCTGGTGGCGGTGACGGTGCCGTCGGCCTGCAGGTCGACGGTCGTAGGGTGGGCTGCCCAGCGAGGTCCCGTATTGCTGCGGGCCTTTTCCGGGCAGCC
>WRBL01000349.1 GCA_009784565.1 Streptosporangiales bacterium
AGGGTCGCCCCGGTCGCGGCGTCGATGACGGCGACCTCAACGGCAACCCCGCCGAGGTCCGTGGTCTCGGTGTCCAGGATGACGGCCGCGCCCGGCTCCAGACAGGCTCTCGCGGTGCGAATCACGTCCCCGACCTCCGTGGCCAGCTCGATGTCCGCCCGGTACCTGGAGGCGCCTGGGTGCGCGGAGAGCAGCGCCGCGACTTCCTTCTTCGCCGGGTGCCCGTCTGAGCTCTGTTCCCAGTCGATCTGCCACTTGTCCGGCCCGCTCCAGTAGTGCGGCCAGGTTTCGACGCTCCACCGGTCGCGGATCTCCCCGCAGAACGCGTGGATGACATCGGCCCGCTTGCGGGGCAGGCGGGTGTACTCCCGCAGCGGCGACTCTTCCCCGGGCTTGACGGCGCGCACGTCCTCCCACGGGACGCCCCGGATCTGAAGGGCGTCCTCCAGGTCCCCGGTCGCGTACAGGGGGATGTCGACCTCTTTGTAGCGGCCGACCTCTTTCACGGCGTGGGCGCGGGCGCGGACCCAGCCGGCGGCCACGACGTAGTTGAAGTCGGTGCGCCGGATCTCCATGTGCTCCGCCGACTGCTCGGGTCCGAGGAGACGGTCACGGCGGACGCGTTCGGCTAGTTCCTCGTCGGCGGCCATCCGGGCGATGTCCTCGCGGGCCCAGCGGGCAAAGCGGCCTTCCTTGATCCCGAGCTCTCTCGCTGTGCGCTCGAAGTCACGGCGTTCCCATTCCAGCCACCGGAGTGCGGTCTTCAGGGGGACGGAGTTCTCTGTCCAGGCGACGCGGTCGGCAACCAGCCCGGCGATGAGGGCTTTCCCGTCGTCGGTGGTGGCGAGCTGCTTGACCTTGCCGGTGTCGTAGAGCGCGTACTGCTTCCAGTAGTCCACGCACTCGACGTGGCCCTGTTCCACGAGCATGTCGAAGTCATCGATCGTCACCGTGTCGATGCCGCTGAGTTCTTTCATCAGGTCCGCGCAGCGGAACGCCCCGAGGGGCTGGGGCGGGATCTGCTCGCGCAGTTCTTCTGATTTCGCTGCGAGATCGGCGGCGAGCTGACGGGTCCAGAACCGGCCGCGGTCCGGTCCGGGGATGATGCCGTGCTCGCGGCCCCGGGTCCAGTCCGGCCATTTCAGGCCGAGGAGGGTCATCATCTCGTCGTCGTCCAGCAGCAGGGACACATCGAGGCCCGCGGCGATCTCGTCGCGGCGGGTCTCGATGTCGTCGACCTGCGGGCCGCTCCACCGGGAGGTCTTGGGGCGGCCGTAGTCCGGGAGGATCCCCCCGAGGACGACGGCCTTGTCCACGTGAACGGCAGGCCACTCCAGGACGGCCGCGAGCTGCTTGTGGTCGTGTGCCCGGGTGCGGGGGGCAGCGGGGGAGGTTTCAGTTTCAGTCACGGGGGTCCTTCCTGCTTGCTGGGGGTCGCGGTCGGTAAAACCATGATGGCGGCGGGGTACGACATTCCCGGGCGATCAGCTGTGAAGGATGTCCTTGGCCTCGTTGAGCAGGGTCTCCAGCCGGCGGTTGACCGTCTGCAGCCTGGCGCGGCGGTCAGCGGCGCCGTCCGGGAGCGGCGTGCCCGCGGGCGACCAGTCTGACCGCAGCCAGTCGGCGGCGTCCGCGACCGCAGCGAAGGCCGTGTCGTAGCACGACAGCGTGTTGTGCTCGATCTGCTCCCACGTGGGCAGTTCAGCCATGAGGGTTCTCCTGTTCCGTCCGATCGAGTACGGCGGCGTAATGGTCGTCGTTCATGTAGCCGTGCTTATGCTGCAGGCTGGCCCATTCCAGGTAGGCGGTGCGAAGTTCCGTGCTGGGGATGCCCGTGGCGTCGACTGCCTCCTGCCAGGTCGCGCCGGCGGCCAGTGCCGTGTCCAGGCGCGCTATCGAGCGTCCCCACCGGGCGATGGCCTCGCCTAGCGCAAGATGCTCAAGATGCTCGTCGACGGTCAGGGGCGGGTAGTCGTCCGGGTCGATTCCGTCCGCATGCGATTTGCCGCCGGTGTGAGCGTCAGCGAGCATTTTGCGGGTGGACAGGTCCAGGCAGCGCTGGAAAGCCTTGCTGAGCCCGGCCCGGTCGGCGTCCAGCCATCTGACCGGTCCGGGAAGCAGCGGCTTCACGTACCCGGCGGGGTCTTCCTTCCACTGGCCTTCGGAGCCGGGGAGGTTTCCCGGTTCCCAGCGGGCAAGCCAGATCGAGTCGGGGTCGCCGGCGTGGCGGACGGCGGCGGGCACGTCCCGGTTCCGGGCGGCTTTGGTTTCGTAATCGCCCCACAGGTCTTCGTCGGCGTAGATGGCCCACGGACGTTCCGGGGCCGGGGTGCCTTCGCTCATCGGGTGCCGTCCAGGTTCTCGGTGCCGCCGGGCATTCCCGCGTAGTCGTCGATCGTGATCACGGTGCCGGCGAGCAGACGGTCGACGAGGCTGGCTTCCCAGCTCCCGGGCCGGTTCACGGTGACCTGCTCGGTGCCTCCGAGCCGCTGGGCGGCGGTGGCGAGCCGGCAGGCGATCCATTCGGCCACGTCCTGTCCGGAGCCGGCCGCGTGCACGATGGCGTCGACGACGAGTGCTTCGTCTTCGCCTGAAGACCGGGACCTCTCTGCCCGGGCATCCGGCGTAACCGGCGGCTCCGCGAGTTCGGGGTGGGCAGCCTGCACCTGCTTCCAGGTGATGATCATCAGCCGGAGCGTGATTTCGGCGGCGAGGTACTGGACCGGCCATCCGAGACGGTGGGCTTTCAGCAGATCCAAGGCGACGCGGTACTGCGGGGCGAATACCTCGAAGTACTCGTCGGCAATAGCGGGCCGGGTTCGGGTTCTGGTCATTCGTCACCGTCCAGGGCTTCGAGGATCACGAGTTCAGTGTTCATGAGAAGCGTCATCGCGGAGTCGGTGCGGGGTGCCTGTTCCTCGATGCGGTACTGCAGGTCGAACTCGGCCAGGACGGCGGGATGCTTGTAGGTGTCGTCCGCGCACTCGTCGAGCCCGTAGGTGCGGAGCGCGTCGGACGCGGCCCAGAACTGCCAGGCGTCTTCGGCATCGAGCAACCACGCGTCCGCGTCCGGGTCCTGCCTGCTGATCGCGGCCGCGACGTTCAAGGCTGCCTGGCGGGAATTCGCCCGCAGCGGATAGCCGCGGGCGGCGGCCTCCTCCAGCGAGGCCGTCAGGGCTTCCACGGTAGCCCTGGGAACCATGACCGTCTCCCCGGCGCTGGTGCTCCTCATTGCTGGCCTCCCGTGAGCGTGTCTTCGCTGCTGCCGTCCAGGGCCTTGAGCACGGCGGATACCTTCTCCTCGATGGCGACCCTGGCCCCGGCCTTCCGGGCGTGGATGCCGCACACCGGGTGTTCGGTCCCGGAGTCGTCCTGGTAGAAGTGCTGCGCGGCCTTCCCGCACAGTGCCCAGTCCGCCCCGGGACTCGCGGGCCAGCCGCAGACGGGGCGGACGGTCATGGCGTACTTCAGGCACTGCTGGCAGGTCGCCGGCCCCCCGTCCGCTTCGGACAACTGCCGGGGCTTCCACCGGTCCGGGTGCTCGCACAGCGGGATGCCCGCCGGGTGGCGGCGCCGGACCGACCGGGCATCCGCCCGGGGGACGATGTGGCCGAGGTGCACGGGGTGCCCGGCCCGGGTCGCCGTGCTGTTCGGGTTGATCCTGACTTCCGCGTCGATCAGGGCGGCGGCGAGCACCGCGAGGGCCCGCCTGGACTTCTCCCGGGCGTGCCGGGCGGCGGCGTCGCGGCGGTCTTCATGCGCCCGGCGGGTCCGTTCGGACTCGGCGTTCCACTGCACGAGCCACGCCGGCTGAGGCGGGTCGAGGTCGCGCTGGTCCGCGATGATCATGATCGCGCCGTCCAGCGCCGTCACCGACCGCAGGCCGCCGAGGACGGGCTTGCCGGTGATCTTCCGGCGCCAGTCGATCCCGCGGCGGGCGAGGACGCCTTCCATGAGCCGCACGTCCGAGGGGGTGGTGCAGCCGCCGTTCCGGCGGCGGGCCTCAGCGCGGATCTCGCCGTACTCGCCGTAGGCGACCTGCGGTTCACGGTCGAGGTCGTTCAGGACAGCGACTGAGATCATGGAATGAGTCATGGATGATGCTCCCGCGCACCAGGTTGCCGGCCGTCTCGTTAGTGTCTGCGGCGATCGGGCCGGGTTTCGCAACCAGTCCGCCGCCGTCATTTTAGATTGTATCAACAGTTAGTCATTAGCGGTAGAGTGTCCGGGAGAATTCACGCTGCTGCGCGTCCGGACCCGTAAACGGCCTTGCGGAGCCGTCTAGCCGCGCCGGCCGGCTCGATCCCGGCCGCCATCCCGAGCACGTGGACCGCCGCGAGCGGGCACCAGGCGTTGCCGACCTGCTCGGACTGCCGCGTCTTGGTCCCCCTCCACGGCCAGCCGGGCGGGAACGACTGCAAGGCGGCCGCTTCCCTGACGGTGACCCTCACCGATTCCGGGTCGCCTTCTGCGCGCTTGACCCAGTTCCCGCTGTCCCGGTGCCGGGCGAGCATCTGGCGGGACCGGTTCCCGAAGATCTCCGCGCCGCCCGACCCGGTTCCCCCGGCGGTCACGGACGGGGCCGGGACCGCCTTCGCGCCGAACCCGATCGCGGCGGCCATCGTCATCCACGGCTCCCCGAACAGCGCGGTCCCGGATCTCGGGTCGTAGTGGGTGGGCGGCGGGCAGGAGACCCTGCGCACGCGGGAGGCGATGAGGATGGCGCGCCGCCGGGCCTGGGGCACGCCGAAGTCGGCCGCGTTCAGGACCCCGCACCACGTCTCGTAGCCGGCCCGGCGGAGTTCTTCCGCGTACACGCGCCACAGCGGGAGGACCGAGGGAACCTGCTCGAGCGCGATCCACTCGGGGTGCGCGGCGGCGATCCACCGGGCGGGTTCCAGTACGAGCGCCGCGGATGCTGCTGCTGCCCGGATCCGCCCGGGGCGGGTGCCGCTGTTCGCGTGCCGGGCCGCGAATCCTGCCTCGTCGAGGAGCCCGGCCATGTCGGCGCGGCGGCCGGGCCGGGTGTCGCAGCCGGCGAACTGGTCGCGGATGCCGCCGGCGAGCATGTCCGTCACCATGAGGCCGGCCCGGCTTCCGGCCTCGCTGAACGTGATGCAGACCGGTGAGCCGACGACAGCGCGGACCCGCCCGCGCAGCTGCCGGACGGGGAAGGCGGCGACGTCGGCCCGGACGGTGACCAGTCCGGCGGCGGCGCGGGTCCGGCAGGCGGACGGGTCGAGTTCGAACCCGGCCGGGTCCGGGAGTCCCAGCTGGCGGGCGGCCAGGTCCCATCCTCCGGGGCCGGCGAACATGTCGATGACCGCTTCCGGCGCGGACGGCCGGGTCATGCCGGCACCGCTTCGGTAGCTGTCCCGCTGCCGGAGGTCCCCGGCCAGGCTCTCATCGCGTCCTGGGTCGCTTTCCGGCCGGTCCTGAGCCGCATTTCCGCTTCGCGGCCGGTGACGTCCAGCCTGGCCAGCTCGCGGGCTTCAGCGGCCAGTTCAGCGCCTTTCAGCCGGTTCCGGGGGCGGCGGCGCCACCCGTCAGCCGGTTCCGCGGCTGGGTCGTCGATGCGGTCGTCGTCCCATGCCGCCGGAGGAGGCCAGCCTTCGGCTTCCGCCCGGTTCCGGGCCCGGCTCGCGGCGATCTGATCGCGGTGGCCGTCTTCCGGCGGCGGTTCGTCCCATATCTCGTTGTAGAGGTCGCGGACTTTCCGGGCTGTTTCGGCGCGGACCTTCCCCGCGGTCAGCAGCCGTTTCATGTTCGCCCGGTCGGTCCGGAGTCTCTGGCTGATTTTCGACAGGGACCAGCCGCGGCGCACCAGTGCCTGTATCCGGCGGCGGGTTCCGGTCGCGTCGACCGGGATGGTCGCGCCGAGCAGGTCGAGGGACGGCATGACCGAGAGGATCTTCGCTTCCGTCTTCTCCCTGATCCGCCGGGCGGGGGGCCGGCCGTTCCGTCCGGAAAGGATGTTCACGACCGTTTCCGGGGCCACTCCGGCAGCCTGGGCGATGCGGGCGCACCCGGCGCCGTATTCGTTGAGCGCCCGGATGCGGATGCGGGCCGGGTCCGCATCCACGAGCGGCTTCCACCGGCCGTAGGCCTTCATCCGGGACCGGTGCCGCCATTCGCTGCTGGCCGCCGCCCGGCACCGGGTGCAGCGGCAGCCTTTTCCCGTCTGGTCGTTCTCGTCCGGTC
>WRBL01000350.1 GCA_009784565.1 Streptosporangiales bacterium
GCGGCGCGGCGGAGTCCGGCACCGACACGGGCGGATTGTTCCCGGCCGGGCTGACCAAGGCCGTGCCCTGGCTGACGGCGACGCCCAGAATCAGCAGGAGCACCGCGGCGACGGCGGACGCGGCCGCGATGGCCGCGCGGGTGGACCGCCTCTGCCGGTTCCACGCCGCGCGGGTCGAGCGTGTCTGCCGGTTCCACGCCGCGCGGACGGACGCGGGCGCGGCGGTCACCCGCGGCGCCGTCCCCGGGCCCGGAGGCGGCGGCGCCGCCGTCGCCTTCTGGGCCGCCTCCCGGAGTTCCCGGACCCAGTCCGCCGGGGCGGGACGCTGCCCCGGGTACTGGCCCAGGCCCCTTCGGGCCATGTCCCCGAGCGCGGGGGAGACACCGGCCAGCACCCCCGGATCCCGGGCGTCCTGGTCCCGGGCGATGACCCGGGTCGCGAGCAGCGCGAACTTGTAGGCGTCGCTGGCGGCGGTCGCCGGCTCCTCGCCCGCCGGCACCTGCCAGCCGGGCGTCTCCATCTGGGGCAGGGCGTCGGCGCCCCGCAGCCGCATGGCGTCGCAGTCGATGAAGAAGCACGCGGGCCGGGGCGACATGGAGAACAGCACGTTCTTCGGCGACAGGTCCCCGACGATGATGCTCATCGCGTGCAGCCGGGACACGGTCTCCGCGATGTCGGCGAGCAGGAGCAGCCGTTCCCGCTGACTGACCGGCAGGCCGGCCTGCCGGGTGAAGTCGTCGGTGTTCAGCAGGAACTCCAGGCCCGCCAGACGGCGCGACGTCCCGCCGCCGGGGCCGATGTTGCGCATGTCGAACTGGAACGGGCCCGGCACGGCCCGCATGAGGAACCCCGTGACCCGGCCGCCGGCTTCGACGGTGCCGGCCGGCCACGCGGCCTTCTCGCACAGCCACCGGGCGTCCGGGCCCGGCAGGCGCGAGATCAGTCCGGTCATCTCGGCGAGGGCGCCGTCCCGCAGGTCCGCGAGGACGTTCTGGGAGTACTCCTTGTAGACGGCGTCCCACTGCTGGTTGATCGTGCGGTTGGTGACCAGGTAGACCGTACCCTGGCCGCCCCGGCCGAGCTGGTTTCCCAGGCTGAGCGCGCTGCGCTGGATGATGGTCATGATGATGCTCCCGGAGGGCTACTCCCGGGCGGGCCACAGGGCGAGGAGAGTGCGGTCGTCGTCGAAGGTCTCCCGGGAGAAGTCCAGGACGTGCGCGAGCCAGAACGGGGACGGCACCGAGGCCAGCGTGCGGGCGAACAGTTCGCCGATCTCCCCGTCCCCGTCCCCGAGCGGGACGCCGAACCCGTCGGTCCCGACGAGCAGGACCTGTCCCGGGCCGACGGTCACGGCCGTCTGCTCCAGCGCCTGGGGGACCTCGGGCAAGGCAGTGACCTCGGTCGGCACCAGGGCGAGTCCGGGCAGGGCCGGCGAGGCCCCGAAGACGGGGGAGTACCGTTCCCGGTCCGGGTCGAGGACCCAGGCGGCGGAGTCGCCGATCCGGAACAGCTGGACCGTAAGCCCGCCGTCCCGCGGCCAGGCGGCCCCGGTGACCAGGGTGGTGGCCAGGATCCTGGACGCTCGTTCGGTATCGGGATCTGGGATGCCCAGGATCTGCCCGGCCCGCCACCGGAGCCGGGCGGCCACCCGGCGGGAGATCCGGGCGCAGTCCAGGGTGGCGGCCCCGTGGTCGAACTGCCAGGCGATGGCGCTGGCCGCCGTGTAACAGGCCTCGGCCGCGCCGATCTCCGACGCGTCGGCCCCGGAGACCCCGTCCGCCACCGCGAAGATGACGGCGCCCATGCCCGCGTGCACGGTCGCGCAGACGGCGTCCTGCCGGGGCAGGCCGTAATAACGGTGCTGGTAGCCGCGGAGCGATGCCGACCGGAGCGTGATCGCGCCGGTCGACCAGCCGTCGCATTCGCTGTCCGAGCGCAGGGTCCGGGACCGCGGCGGCTTCGGCTCGAACGCGAACCCGGGGATGTCGACGGTGACCCGGTCCCAGGCGGGTCCCCGGTCCACGTCAGACCTCGTCGATGGCAAGAGTGAACTGGTCCGGCCGGTTGACCACCAGTTCCGGCTGGCCGTTGGCCAGGGCGCGGCCCGACGCGACCAGGCTGGCGGTCAGGGCGTGGAAGAACTCCGAGATCGCCTTCCCGACGTCGGTTCCCTTTACGGACACGAACGCGAACTCCGGCCGGGTGGCGACCGCCACCATCGTGTCCGGCCGGGCGTCCCCGATCCCGCAGGCGATGATGTTCGGCGCCGCGGGCATCTGGTTCCGGTCCGTCAGCGCGCGGTGGGCGTCCTGCCAGGTGCGTCCGTCGCTGGGCTGCCCGTCGCTGAGGAAGAAGACCACCGGACGGTGCACCCCGTACTGCTCCTGCTTCAGGCTCGCCAGGTCGTGCGGGATCCGCCCCCGCAGGTCGCGGAATACCTCGCCGTACATGGTCGCCCCGCGGCTCTCCAGCCGGGGGAGCACCTCCACCGAGCGCATGTCGCTGAGCGGCTGGCGAAGCTGCACGTCGCCGGAGAATCCGAGGATCGCGAGGCGGATCTTCGCCGCGATCATCGGTTCGGCCCGCAGCCCCTCGCACAGGGACGACAGGCCCTCGGCCAGCTGCTGCTGGTGGGGGCCCATCGAGGCGGACTCGTCCGCCACCACGTACGCGGGCAGCAGCACGCCCCTGGTCTCTGCCATGAGAACACCTCCGGCTTCGGCTCGTACAAAAAGACATTAACGTCCCCTTGATGGCGGTACAAGGAACGGATGAAACTGAACGATCCGGAATGAAACGGCCTATCGAGACACTGCTGTGGCCCAGGTGGCTGACGCGCCGTCATTGCACAGAGGTGCCCTGAGCTTGAGATAACCATTGCTGTGTAGGCATTTCCGAGGGAGCCGCCGATTTTCGGTGCCGCTCTTGCCTCGCTCCAGATATAGAGACATTATCGTTCCTATGATTCGTCCGCGCTGCGCGGATTCGTCGGAATAGAAGCGGGGATGAGCGGTGGCGACGGTACTCCCGGCCTATGTCGTGATCGATGAGTCAGCCGCGATGCGGTCCTGCCGCGCCGAGCTGTCCCGGGGCCTGGTCACACTGTGCGACCAGCTCCGCGCCGAGCCGATGACCAGCGCGAAGCTGCGGCTGTCCGTGCTGGGGATGGCGGACGACATCCGGGTACGCCTCCCGCTGAGCGACATGCGGGCCCTGGCGGGTGTCCAGCATCCGGCGATCGGCGGCCGGGCCAGTTACGCGTCGGCCTTCGCCGACCTCCTGATCCGGGTGCCGGGTGACGTCGCCGCGCTGAAGGCCCAGGGCCACCGGGTGCAGCGGCCCGTGGTCTTCCTGCTCACGGGAGAGCTTCCGGACCCCGACCTCTCGGCCCGCGAGTGGCAGCTCCGCCAGCAGCTCACCGACCGCCGGGCCACGTCGGCGGCCCCCGAGATCGTCGTCTGCGCCACCGGGGACCAGGCCCTCCGGGGAGCGGCGGCCCGGGCCCTCGCCACCCGCCCCGAATTCGCCTTCGCCGCGGCCACTGGCACCCCCTCCGGCAGCGCGGCCACCGCGTTCTTCGCCACCGTCGCCGAGAACCTCCTCGCCTCCGGGCGCCTCCTGGGCTCGGCCTCCCCCCGGCTGGTCATCACCGCCCCGCCCGGCTTCACCCGCGCCCCCACGGGCCCCGTGCCCGGCCCCGTTCCTGGGCCGGCCCCGGCCGCGCCGGGCGCCCCTCTCGCAGGCGCCGCCGCGAGTGCCACCCGTCTCCGCCGTCTGCGCCGTTCCCTGCCCGGCCTGTCGCCACAAGGACAGGTGACGCGCCCGGGTCCGGGCGCCCGCCCGCGCCGCCGGACTACCATCCTCGCGGCCGGTATCGCCGTCCTCGTCGCCGTGGCGAGTTTCCTGACGGTTAACGCGGTGACCGGAGCGTCCGGCCCCGCTACCGCGATCGCCCAGGCCCCGTTCCGCTCCGCCCTGAGCTCGCTGGCGGTACAGCCCGTCGTCCGGTACCAGACGACCAGTAACGGGCAGGCGACCGACCTTCAGGTCACGAACAGCGGAGACGCCGTCGGCACGATCACCGACTCCGGCCAGACGTTCAACCTGCTGAACGCCGCTGGTCAGTTCTACGTCAAACCGCCCGCCAGCGCCCTGAGCTCGCTCGGAGCTCAGCAGGCCGCCACCTGGAAGGGCAAGTGGCTGACGGGAGGCATCGCGTCCCGCCTGGTCGGCTGGGACCCGTCGCTGTTTCCCGAGCCCGCCGTCCTGGCTCGGCAGCTGACCGCCGCGCTCGGAAAGTCACCGGTCCTGGGCTCCGCACCGGACACCATCAACGGCACCCCGGTACTGGCCGCCCACACCGCACGCGGCACGCTCTACGTCGCCAGGAACGCCCCGTACCGGATCGTCGCCCTGACACCTGGCGGCAGCGGAAGCAGCACCACGGCGGCGGTACGTGCCGGACCGGTGCTGGCGTCTGAGGCTTCCGCCGCCATGGCGTTCCCCGAGGAGAACGAGAACGGCGTGACCGCGGCGGTCCAGGACGCCACCAGCGACGCGAGCCAGCTGTCGACCGCGATCAATACCGACATCTCCTTCAGCTCCAAGGGGAGCGCGCAGGTCAACTGCAGCGCCGGCGGCTGCGAGACCACGGACACCGAGACGACGTCGGTCACGGGTTCGTCGGTCCGGTCCGCTTCGGTGAACGCGGTCATGAACGCCACGTTTACCATCCAGGGCCAGCCGGCGGGTACCTGCTCGGCCAGCACGACCCTGCCCGCGAACGGAGTGGGCAGCATCAGCTGCTCCGATCCGGCTGGCGGTGCGGTCTACCAGGAAGTCGTCCAGGCAGCGGAATCGTCCGGTGCGACCTCAAGCACGATCCGCATGCAGGCCAACGACGAGATCTACGCCACCGCCCAGGTCGTAGCCGCCCAGATCGTGAACACGGTCGCCGGCGACATGGCGGCTAAGGCCGAGTCGGATGCTAACCAGGCTCTTCAGACCGCCGCAGGCCTGGCACAAGCCGAACTGGACGCCGCGGAGGCGCAGGCCGCCGCGGATGAGGCCGAGAAGCAAGCGCAGCAAGACGGCTGTACGGCGTTGTCGGCATACACCAAGGGCGCGGGGAGCAACTATCGTGCCTGCGGAAATATCAAGCAGGCGAGAGCCCGGGCTGCCAACGTCGATTACCAGGTCAACGTCGCCAAAATAGCGAGCGCGGCGGCTCGGGGGTCCGAGCCGGTTTATGCGGAGTTTAAAAGCCAGATACAGAAGGTCGTGAACTCTTGGGATCGTAGAGGAATTACGCCGCCTGGAGTCAGGATGGGGAAGATGAAAGGCTATGCCCGTGGTGTCTACATAAACAAGGACGGTATATTGCCGGAGCAGCCAACCGGGTATTATCGTGAATCGGATATTTGGCCTAAGGGTACCGCTCCGGGCGAAGAGGGGATTAAGAATCGCGGAAACTATCGACTGGTTTTCGGCAGGAGAGGGGAAGTCTATTATACTGATAATCATTACAAGACTGTGACTAAAATTAGGTGATGCAATGGTTGATCCGGAAATATTTATCGATTCATGGATTTCTGTCGATAGCGTTTGTCCCTGGCTGGGGGTGAAACCGTTCTTCGTCGAGGGCGACAGGCTTGGTGACCTGGAAGGGCGGCTGGATCGGGCTGGCTTCGAGGTCGTGAAAGTGGATCTTGGAAGGATGGGGAGCGACGAAGACTTCGTAGCCGAATTCGGCCGGAATATAGAGGTTCCGTCGTACTTCGGAAACAACTGGGATGCGTTGGATGAAGTACTCCGCGATCGCTCTCCCGGCGTAGCGTGGAGAATTGCTCTCGTCATCCTTGGCGGGCGAGAATTCGCGATGAGGAATCTGCACGACTATGCCAGGATCGTATCCAGTATGTATAGCATGGGCCAGCGGATGTCTGATTTGGATGCCACCCCTGCGGGGCAGCTGGAAACTTTTTATATAGACAACTAACGGACGTTTGTCCTGTTCAGCCGGTACCTGCACGGCCAGTTGCCGCGCAGTTTGCGGCTACTGGTTATCCTCGAGCAGCCTCTGGGCGGCGACGCGATGACGCTCGCCCGGAGGCGGAGGCTTCTTCAGGGTGATCCCGGCCTTGGTCAGCATGTCCAGGTCCAGTTCCCAGTGCGTCAGC
>WRBL01000351.1 GCA_009784565.1 Streptosporangiales bacterium
CGAGGATGTCGCGGAGGAGCTTGCCGCGGACCTGTATCCCGGGCGGCTCGAACATGCGCAGCAGCAGGTCCGGTGCCGTCTCCGCGGTCGCCTCGCCGGAGGCCAGCGACCGCAGGCGGGCCGCGCTCAGCCCGGCTGACCAGAAGTCCGCCGGGCTCCGTCCCGCCTCCGCGAGCGACGGGCCGGCCACGTCGCCCAGCACGGCCCGGGTCGCGCTGACCGTCTCGTCGGCGTCCCCGCCGCCGGGGGCCGGGGAACCCGCGCCGCCGCGGCGGAGCGGCGCCAGCAGCTCCTCCTTGCCCCGCCCCCGCCAGGCCAGCATCTGGAACGGGTCGTCGTCGAACGCCTCGGCCAGCACGTAGCAGACGGCGGCCAGGTGCTTGCACGGCACTTCCCAGTCCGGGCAGCTGCACCGCATGTCCAGGTCCGAGGCCGAACGCGGGAACAGCGGCGTCCCGCACGAGTCGAAGACCTCCTCGACCTCGGCGGGCATCTCCCCGGCCAGCAGCTTCGCGCGGAACAGCGCCGCCCCGGCCAGCCGGCCCTCGACGGTCTTCCACTGGGCCGTGGTCAGCGGCAGCACCTTGACGGTCACCTTGTACGGTTTGGGCCGCGACCCCTGGACCAGGGCCGTCACCACCCCGACGCCGAGCGAGAACTCCATGACCTGGCCCTTGCGGGCGTAGGCCCGGCCCCGCTGCAGGCGGCCGCTGATCCCGTAGGACTCCAGTACGGCGATGAACCGCTGGGACCACCACTGGGACCCGATGGAGCCGCGCTTGCTCTTCGCCTTGACCCCGCCGGACACCTCGATCGGCCGCGACGCCTCGTACCAGGGGCTCATTCGCCCACCGCCTCCGACGACAGGGAGACCACCGACCGCAGTTCGTCGGTCGACAGCTCGGTCAGCCAGCCTTCCCCGGAGCCGACGATCTGTTCCGCCAGCGCCTTCTTGGACGCGATCATCTCGTCGATCTTCTCTTCCAGGGTCCCCACGCAGATGAACTTCCGTACCTGCACGTCCCGCCGCTGCCCGATGCGGAAGGCCCGGTCGGTCGCCTGTTCCTCCACCGCCGGGTTCCACCAGCGGTCGACGTGCATGACGTGGCTGGCGGCGGTCAGGTTCAGCCCGGTGCCGCCCGCCTTCAGCGACAGCAGGAACAAGACGGGCTCGTCCGCTTCCTGGAAGCGGGTCACCAGCGCGTCCCGCTTCTTCTTCGACAGCCCGCCGTGCAGGAAGAGCACGGTAGCGCCGGTCCGGGCGGCCAGGTACGGCTGCAGGACCCGGCCCCACTCGGCGTACTGGGTGAACAGCAGCGCCTTGTCCCCGTCGGCGGTGATCTCCTCGCAGATCTCCTCGAGGCGTTCCAGTTTCCCGGACCGTCCGGGCAGCCGCGAGCCGTCGCCGAGCAGGTGCGCGGGATGGTTGCAGACCTGCTTGAGCTTGGCCATCGTGGCCAGCACCAGGCCGCGGCGCTGGATCTCCTCGTCGGCCGCCTCGATCCGGGCCAGCATGTCGTCCACGGTCGCCTGGTATAGCGACGCCTGCTCCTGGGTCAGGTTGCACCAGACCTTGATTTCCTGCTTGTCCGGCAGGTCAGAGATGATCGACTTGTCGGTCTTCAGCCGCCGCAGCACGAACGGCTGGGTGATCCGGCGCAGCCGCTGCGCCGCTTCCTCGTTGCCGTGCCGTTCGACCGGGATCGAGAACCGCTCCCGGAACGACGCGCCCGACCCCAGCAGCCCCGGGTTGACGAACTCCATGATCGACCAGAGCTCGGACAGCTGGTTCTCCACCGGCGTGCCGGTCAGCGCGATCCGCGACACGGCGGGCAGCGATCGCACCGCCTTGGCCTGCGCCGTCCCGTGGTTCTTGATCGCCTGCGCCTCGTCGCACACCACCCGCGCCCACTGGACCGTCCCCAGGGTGGCGGCGTCCCGGGTGGCGGTCTGGTAGGTCGTGACCACCAGGTCGCAGTTATCCACAGCGTCCGCGAACTCGTCGCCGGAGCGCCGGTCAGCCCCGTGATGCACATGCACGCGCAGGCCGGGCGTGAACTTCGCCGCCTCCCGCTGCCAGTTCCCCACCAGCGACATCGGGCAGATCAAGAGCGTTTTACCGAACGGAATTGCGCGGCCGGTAAGGTCGCTTGCGACCGGCCGCGCATCGGGGGGCTCCGGGGGGTCGTCCCCCCGGGCAGGCACAGCGGTACTCCTCAGCAGGGCGAGCATCTGGACCGTTTTGCCGAGGCCCATGTCGTCGGCCAGGATCCCGCCCAGGCCGAGGGAGCCGAGGAAGTCCAGCCAGGCCAGGCCGCGTTCCTGGTACGGGCGGAGCTCGCCGGAGAAGCCGTCCGGCGCGGGCCGGGGCTCCAGCCGCCGCTCGGTCTCGCCGGACAGCAGGTCGCCCAGCCAGCCGTCGGCCTCCACCGACGTCAGCGGGATCTCCTCCGCGTCCTCGCCGCGGGTCCCGGCCAGCAGCGCCTCGCCGGCGGTCATGGTGCCGGACCGTTTCCCCTCGAGGAATTTCAGCGCGGCCTTCAGGTGCCGGTCGTCCAGTTCCACCCACTGGCCGCGGACCCGGACCAGGGGGACCTTCATCGCGGCGAGTTCGGCCAGTTCCCCGGGCGAGAGGACCTGGTCGCCGATGGCCAGGTCGTACCGGAAATCGACCAGGTCGTTCATCCGGAACAGCGATTCCCGGTTCGACGACGCCGGGTTGGAGGACGAGGACGTGGTGGTCAGCTTGAGTCCGAGGCGGGCCTTGCGGGCCCAGTCCGGCAGCAGCACGCCGAACCCGGCGCCGGACAGCAGCGGCCCGGTCTCGCGCAGGAAACCGAGCGCGCCCGGCGTGTCGAGGGCGACGCGGGCCGGGGCGGCGTCGCGCAGCGCCTCGTTCAGTTCGGGGAACAGGCGCGCGGCCGCCCCGAGCCCGGACAGCAGGGCCTCCTCGGGGTACACGTCCGGCGAAAGCCAGCCGCCGCCCGCCCCGGCCCACACGTCGGCGGCAGGCAGCATCAGCGACGGGTCCTCCGCCGACTGCAGCGCGAGTTCGACGGTCCAGGCGTCGGGGTCGACGGTCTCGTCGGGTTCCACCAGGCGGAAGGAGGTGCGGACGGGGCCCGCGGGAAGCCTCGCGGCGGCCGACCATTCGGCCAGGTCAGCCGCCAGGGAAGCCGCTTCGGTCTCGTCTTCCGCCGTTTCGGAGACGATGAGAGGGGCCTGGGAGGTGAGAGAAGCGACGAGCCGTTCGGGATAGGGGATGCGCTTGGGGCTCCGGCCGCGGCGCGAGGCCAGGAGGGAGCCCGGCAGCCGGGTCCGGGCCTGCCCGTCGGCGAAGGCGTCGAGGATCTCCGCGAGAAGCGGGCCCGGTTGCGGGTCGTCGGCCGCGCGGAGCAGCGGCGGCATGGCGGCGGCCAGTTCGCGGGCCCGCCGGGCGTCGGCGGCGGCCAGCACCGGGCGCCACCGGGCGGCGTAGCCGTCGTCTTCGGCGGCCAGGACGGGCAGGACCCGGCCCCGGGCGACCAGATCGCCGGCGAAGCGCGCCGCCGTTTCGAGGTAGGTGATCGTCGCCCCGGCGGGCGGGTCGAGGGCGTCCAGCGCCCTGGTCACGTCGGCCGCCTCGAAGACCAGGGCCGGGACGCGCCACGACGCCAGCGACGCCCGGCCGGGAGGCGGCTCACGGCCCAGTTCCGGTGACGGGAACGGGGCGTCGCCGACGGTGGGCAGCCGCAGCGTCACCTCGTCCTCGACACCGTCCACCCCGATTTCGGGGAGAACCGCGAACGGATGCTGCCGCGGCACCCGGGAGGGCCGCCCCGCGCGAGGCGGGGCGGATTCGGGCAGGACGGAACTCTCGGCCCACAGGCACACAGCGCCGTAGGCCCAGGCCCCGTGATAAACGAACATGACGTCCGACCCCCGCCTGTCCGGTTACTTGCTCTTGGTCGCGCCTTCCGGCTGCTTGGCCTCGGCGTTCTCGGCGTTCTCGGCGGTCGCGGCCCGCATGGAGACGTCCGCGCCCTTCTCCTCGGGCGGCGGGCCGAGCTTCTTGAACTGCTTGCCCATGCTCTTCATCAGGAAGTAGAGGGCGATCCCGAGCGCGGCCACGATCAGGAAGCAGATCGCGCCCGGTTCTACCTCGCTGATCGTCGACGTGCTGTTGGCACTGCTCGCGAGGGCGGTGGCTAGGAAACTCAAAGGGTCACACTCTCTCGGACACCCGTAAACAAGTCATCTTCCGGTAGCTCGGTGTCGACGAGCGACCTAGCTAGATGATAGTCCTCCGTCGGCCAGGCGACGCGCTGCACGTCAATCGGGCAGGCGAACCAGGAGCCGGCCGGGTCGATCTGGGTGGCGTGGGCCAGCAGCGCCTGGTCGCGGATCTCGAAGTAGTCGGCGGCGTCGACCTTGGTGGTGATCTCCCAGTCCTTCAGGCCCTGCTCGGCCCGCTTGCGCATGCGCTCCTGGCGCTCTTCGAAGATCTTCACGTACGGGGACTCGATGTCGCGGGCGAGCATTTCCTCGTGCAGCGCGACGAACTTCTCCTGGTGAAATGTGACGAAGTAGTACATCTTCAGCGGCTGCCACGGCTCGCCGGCGTCGGCGTACGCGTCCGGGTCCCCGGCCTTGTCGAAGGCCTCGGCCGCCACCGTGTGCGTCATCACGTGGTCGGGGTGGGGGTACCCGCCGTTCTCGTCGTAGGTGAGGATCACGTGCGGGCGGAACTCCCGCACGAGCTTGACCAGCGGCTTCGCCGCGATCTCCACCGGGGTGACGGCGAAGCACCCCTCGGGCAGCGGCGGCTTCGGGTCGCCCTGGGGCAGCCCCGAGTCCATGAAGCCCATGAATTCCTGCCGGACGCCGAGAATCTCCCGCGCCCTGTCCATTTCCTTACGGCGGATCTCGGCCATGTTGGCCTTCACCTCGGGACGGTCCATCGCCGGGTTGAGGATATCGCCGCGCTCGCCACCGGTCATCGTCGCGACGAGCACTTCCGCCCCTTCCCGAACATATTTCGCCATGGTGGCGGCACCCTTGCTTGACTCGTCGTCCGGATGCGCGTGCACGGCCATCAGCCGCAGGCCCTGGGATGACACCTTCGGTAAGCCTCCGTTTTGCAGTTGGTTCCGTTTCCGAAACACGCCAGCGGTTTGACCGCATTCCCCGGGGGAAAGGTTCCGGGGGTCACGCCGGAGGGTCACCCCCCACTGTCGCCGCGCGTCCAGGAGTTGACACGTACGTGCCAGTGGCAGACCCTTGTTAGCCTTAGAAGATTACCCCCGGAGATCGGCTGGCTCCTGGGAGCAAAGGAATGCAAGCCTTTGCGCTCGGTTCGGCCAGTCACCAGCGGACAGACAGACGAGTCCCGCAGTAAGAGGAGTGCCCGTGACCGAGACGCGCGAACAGAGCGTCACCTGGCTCACCCAGGAGGCGTACGACCGGCTCAAGGCCGAATTCGACTACCTCTCCGGACAAGGCCGCATCGACATCGCGAAGAAGATCGAGGCGGCCCGCGAGGAAGGCGACCTGCGCGAGAACGGCGGTTACCACGCGGCCAAGGACGAGCAGGGCCAGATGGAGGGACGCCGCCTCCAGCTCCAGGGCATCCTGGAGAACGCCCGCGTCGGCGAGCCGCCGCGCAAGGAGGGTGTGGTCGGTCCCGGCATGACCGTGACCGTCAAGTTCGCCGGGGACGAAGACGAGGTCACGTTCCTGCTCGGCTCCCGGGAGGAGGCGGGCAGCGCGCCGATCGACGTGTACTCCCCGAAGTCGCCGCTCGGCGGCGCCATCGACGGCAAGAAGATCGGCGAGAAGGCGACCTACACGCTGCCCAACGGCAAGAACGCCTCCGTCGAGATCATCGACGCCGTCCCCTACGGGGCATAGGCCTCAGACGTCACAACGCCCGGCCGGCCCCGCGGGGGGACCGTGCCGGGCGCTTACGTTACCCCCGGCTCCCGCCGCCGGGCACCCGGCTCCAGCCACGCACCCGACAAATGAGGCAAATCGGGTAGGTGATGGCCTGTTTGGTCGCTATCACGACTCAGCAGACCATCACCCCCTCACCGTTCAGGCGCCTCCTCACCGTTCAGGCG
>WRBL01000352.1 GCA_009784565.1 Streptosporangiales bacterium
CTATGATCCCCGCATGGCGCGTACAAGCGTTTACCAAACGACCGCTACCCGGCAGGAGCAGAAGCAGCGCACCCGGGAGGCGCTGCTGGATGCCGCCGCCGGGCTGCTCGAGCACCAGAACCTGAGCAGTCTCGGCCTGCGCGAGGTGACCCGGGCCGTCGGAATCGCGCCCGCCGCGTTCTACCGGCACTTCCGGGACATGGACGAGCTGGGAGCCGAGCTCGTCGAGCGTTCCCTGAGCGACCTGCTGCCGGTGATCCGCGACGCCCGCCAGGGCAGCGGCGACGCCGACGAGGCGGTCCGCCGCACGCTGGACGTGCTGGCGGTCTACGTGGAGAGCCAGCAGGGACCGTTCCGGATCATCGCGAGAGAGCGCTCCGGCGGGGTGGCGCCCGTGCGCCGCACCATCGCCGACAAGCTCGACCAGGCCACCGGGGAACTGGCCGACGACCTGGGCGCGATGCCCGGCTACGAGGAGTGGCAGCGCGAGGACCTCGCGATGCTCGCCGGGATGTTCGTCAACCACGCGATGTCGCTGGCGTCCAGCCTGCTCGACGTGCCCGCCGACCAGCCGGACGAGGCCCAGCGGCTCATCCGGCTGGCGCGCCGGCAGCTCCACCTGATCATCCTCGGCCGCCGCCACTGGCTGGAAGAGCCCCTCCACGAGTAAGGCGAGCCCCCGGAGTACCGGAGAAACCAGGGGCCCGCCGCTTTAGCGGCCGCGCCACCATCTTCCACATTGCCGACGCGACCCGTTAGGCAGCGACTCGGATCTCAACGAAGCAATTTGGAGAACGGCATGTCATCCGTATTGACGCAAGGGGTACCCGGGGTGCCTGAGGCGCCCCGGTGGAGGACAAGTTCCTGGTCGAACGGCACGAACTGCGTCGAGGTCGGGCAGGGCAGCGCACTGGTCCTGGTCCGCGACACCAAGAACCGCTCCGCGGCCGGACTGAACTTCCCGGCCACCACCTGGACGACCTTCACGTCCCGCCTGGCGCGGCCGTCACGGCAGCGCTGACTCCGTCGGCACGCCATCGCGGCGACAGCGACGGGACCTTCGCGGGCGCTATAGCGACAGCGTCGGTCCCGTCGCGGCCGGGGCGGGGCAGGCGGGCGGGGGCAGGCAGGCGGGCGCGGGGCGGCCGGGGCCGCGGGTCAGCCTCCGGAGCTGAAGGCGGCGTCGAAGGAGGCCGAGGGCGGGTCGAAGTCGAACTGCCGGAGGTAGGCCAGGGCCTGGGGAGCGCCCGCCAGGCGGTCCATGCCGGCGTCCTCCCACTCGACCGAGATCGGGCCGTCGTAGCCGATCGAGTTCAGCATGCGGAAGACGTCCTCCCACGGCACGTTCCCGCGGCCGGCGGAGACGAAGTCCCAGCCGCGGCGGGGGTCGCCCCACGGCAGGTGGGAGCCGAGCCGGCCGTTGCGGCCGTCGAGGCGCTTGCGGGCCTCCTTGCAGTCCACGTGGTAGATCCGGTCGGCGAACTCGCCCAGGAAGGCGACCGGGTCCAGGTCCTGCCACACGAAGTGCGACGGGTCGAAGTTCAGCCCGAACGCCGACCGGTGCCCGACCGCTTCCAGGGCCCGGTGGGCGGTCCAGAAGTCGTAGGCGATCTCGCTCGGGTGCACCTCGTGGGCGAACCGGACCCCCTGGGCGTCGAAGACGTCCAGGATCGGGTTCCATCGCTCGGCGAAATCGGCGTAGCCGCGGGCGATCATCGACTCCGGGACCGGCGGGAACATCGCGACCGTGTGCCAGATGGAGGATCCCGTGAACCCGATCACCGTCTCCACGCCGAACTCCGCCGCCGCCCGGGCCGTGTCCTTGACCTCGGCCGCGGCCCGCTGGCGCACGCCTTCCGGCGATCCGTCGCCCCAGATGCGGGCGGGCAGGATGCCCTGGTGCCGTTCGTCGATCGGGTGGTCGCACACGGCCTGGCCGACGAGGTGGCACGAGATGGCCCAGCACGCCAGGCCGTACTTCTTCAGCATCTCGCGCCGGCCGGCGAGATACCCGTCCTCCGACAGCGCCCGGTCGACCTCGAAGTGGTCGCCCCAGGTCGCGATCTCCAGGCCGTCGTAGCCCCAGGAGCTGGCGAGGCGGCACACCTCCTCGAACGGCAGGTCGGCCCACTGGCCGGTGAACAGGGTGAACGGGCGAGACATCAGGCAGCGCTCCTCAAGACATCGTCCAATACTCGCTGGACGGCGAGGCCGTCGGCGAAGGATGGTTCGGGCTGGGCCCCCGACGCGATCGCGGTCAGCAGGTCACGGGCCTGGTGGATGAACGTGTGCTCCCAGCCCAGCACGTGCCCCGGAGGCCACCAGGCGGACAGGTACGGATGCTCCGGCTCGGTGGCCAGGATCCGGGTGAAACCGTCCGACCCCGCGAAAAACCGCAGTTCGTTGAGGCGCTCGAGGTCGAAGGCCAGGGAGCCTCCGGAACCGTTGATCTCTACCCGCAGGCCGTTCTTGTGGCCGGCGGCGCAGCGGGTGGCCTCGAAGGAGGCCAGGGCGCCGCCGGTCAGGCGGCCGGCGAAGACCGCGGCGTCGTCGACAGTGACCGTCCCGGTCCCGGTCCCGTCGGCCAGCGGGCGCTCCCGCGTGAACGTCTCCAGGGCTCCCGACGTCACCGTGATCTCCTGGCCGGTGAGGTAGCGGGCGAGGTCGACGATGTGCGCGCCGAGGTCGCCCAGGGCTCCGGAGCCCGCCCTCTCGGACTGCAGCCGCCACGTCATGGGCGACGACGGGTCGGTCAGCCAGTCCTGCAGGTAGACGGCGCGGACGTGCCGGATCGCGCCCAGGCGGCCCTCCGCGATGTACTCGCGGGCCAGCGCGAGGGCCGGGACCCGGCGGTAGTTGAAGCCGACCATGGCCCGGACGCCTTTCCCGTAGGCGTCCGCGGCGGCTCCGGCCATCGCCTCCGCCTGCTGGAGGGTATTGGCCAGGGGCTTCTCGCACAGGACGTGCTTGCCCGCCCGCAGGGCGGCGATGGCGATCTCGGCGTGCGCGTCGCCGGGCGCGGAAATGTCGATGAGGCCGATGTCGTCGCGCTCGATCAGGGCCCGCCAGTCGGTCTCGGCCGACCGCCAGCCCAGGACGCCGGCGGCCTGCTCCGCGGCGGCGGCGTCCCGGCCGCAGATCGCGGCGAGTTCCGGCCGTAGCGGGACGCCGGGGAAGGCGCGGGCGACGGTGTGCCAGGCGTGGGAGTGGGCGCGGCCCATGAAGGCGTAGCCCACCATGCCGATGCCGAGCGGCGGCTTGGTGTCAGACAGCGGCGGCATACGGGTCCCATTCTGCGTCCAGCGGCGCGGGCATGTCGAAGGTGCTGACAATGGTCTCGAAGCTCCCGGTCTCCCCGGAGCGCGCGATCTTCTCCATCATCTCCAGCACGTGCAGGCCGATCTCGCCCGAGGCCCGGTGAGGGCCGCCGAGGCGCACCGCGCGGACCATGTCGACGACGCCGCTGCCCCGCCCGGCCGCAGCGCCGGCGGAGCCGATGACCGTCCAGTCCTCGTCGGCGGCGCGGCGGACCCTCAGGTCGCCGTCGAAGCGGTTCGGGTCGGGGACGGCGAGGGTGGCCTCGGTCCCGGTGATCTCGAGGAAGCCGTTGCGCTTGAGCGCGGAGTCCCAGGTGAACAGGAGCTGCGCGGCCTGGCCCGCCTCGTACTCCACCAGGGCGGAGGTGTAGGTGGGGACTTCGACACCGAACGAGGCGCCCTTCCGCGGCCCGGAGCCGATGACCCGGGTGTCGCGCGCGCGGCGGGACACCGCGGCGACCCGCTGCGCGGGGCCGAAGATCGCCGCCAGGGTGGACAGGTAGTACGGGCCGATGTCGTAGAGGGGCCCCGCGCCGGCGGCGAAGAGGAACTCCGGGGCGGGATGCCAGGACTCCGGCCCGGGCCCCTGGAAGAGGGTGAGCGCGGACAGCGGGGTGCCGATCCGGCCCTGGTCGATGAGGCGGCGCGCGGACTGGATGCCCGCGCCGAGGACCGTGTCGGGGGCGCAGCCGACCCGGACTCCCGCGTTCGCCGCCGTGATCAGCAGTCGCGTGGCCGAGGCGACGTCGAGCGTGAGGGGCTTCTCGTTCCAGACGTGCTTGCCCGCCTCGATGGCCGCGGCCGCGACTTCCGCGTGCGCGGCCGGGACGGTCAGGTTGACGACGAGCCGCACGTCGTCGCGGGCCAGGGCCTGGGCGGGAGTGCCGGCGTCCGGGATCCCGTAGGCCTCCGCCTGCGCCTTCGCCCGGCCGGCGTCGATATCCGCGCAGAACACGACCCGGACGTCGGGGAACCGGGTCAGGTTTTTCAGGTACTGGTCGCTGATGACCCCGCAGCCGACAACCGCGATGCCGAACGGTTCTTCGCTCACCGGCCGCTCCCAGCCGGCTCGGCCAGGTGGCGGGCGGCGAGCCATTCCAGGCTTTCCCGCACCGCCGTGAGCATGTCGGTGGCGCAGCGGTCCAGTTCGACCACGTGCCATTCGGCGCCCGGCGCCGCGGCGAGGATGTCCGCGACGGGCACGCGCCCGCCGCCGACGGCCGTCATGACGTCCGTCTTGTCAACGACGGGCCCGTCCTTGACGTGCAGGTAGCGGACCCGCTCGCCGAGCCGCTCCAGGAGCCCGGGGACCTTCCGGGCGTCGCGCAGGCCGACCGCGGCCCAGTAGGTGTCGACCTCCAGGATGACCTCCGGGTCGAGGGCGTCGGCGAGGGCCTCCAGGCCGGTCGTCCCGCCGACGCTGGATTCCAGCTCGAACCAGTGGTTGTGATAGCCGAGACGCAGTCCGTGATCCGCCGCCCGGGCCGCTGTCTCGTTGAGTTCGCGGGCGAATTCGGCGACCGCGCCCGCGCTGGCGAATTCCTCCGGGCCGCTCATCGGCACGATGAGCGTGTCCGCGCCGAGGGTTTTCGCTCCCCTGAAGAATTCCTCCGCGTCTGCCCCGGTCGCCTTGGCATGCACGGAGCAGACCGTGAGGCCGGCCGCGTCGAGGTCCGCGCGCTGGCCCTCGGGGTCGGTGCGGACGTCGTAGGGCTCGACCGCGCCGTAGCCGAAGCTCCTCAGGCTGCGCAGGATGTCCAGGCGGGATCCGCTGGCGAGCTGTTCCCGGAGTGAGTAGAGCTGCAGGGCGGGTGGCGTATTCACCATTTTTCGCGAAACCTCACGATCCGGTCGGAACGACTACAGGAGGGACGCTAAACCCGTGATTCATGGGCGTCAATGAATGAATAGTGGCGATAGTTTCGAAAGCTGACGACTCTGCTTACCGTCCCTATTTGAAGGTGACGACTTCGGCGCCGACGGGGAGGCGGGCCTGGAAGTACCGGGCGCTGGCGATGGTGAGGTGAACGCAGCCGTGGGACGCGCGGGTGAGGCTGCCGCCGTGGAAGGCGACGCCCCCGGGGGCGAAGAACGTCGCCCACGGCATCGGGTCCCCGTACTCGCTGCTCACGAAGTGAGGGCCGGCCTTCCACTGGACGTGGAACGTGCCCGCCGGCGTCGCGCTCGGCGTGCCGGGCTCGCCCGGTTCCATCCGCACCGGCCCGTAGGTCACCTTGCCTCCGTCCTGCAGCCAGGCCGCGTGCGCGGTCAGGTCCGCGCACGCGGCAGCCGAGGGCGGGCACTCGCGCCGCTCCGCCCGCGTCAGCTTCGGCTTGGGCGCCGGCGCCGGATCTTCGGCCGAGACCGGCGCCCGCAGCATTCCGGATTTCATCGCGCCGGGGCGGGACGGGCCCTGCCGGGAAACGTTCCGGCGGCCCGCTGGCGCGGCCCGGCCCGGTCGCGTCCACCGGGCGAGGAGGCCGGACCGCTCGAACCCGGCCACCGCCCCGGCCAGGACCGCGGCCGACGACACCGCGACGATGGCGAGCGCGGCCGCCCTGCGTGCCGGACGGCGGCGCCTCGCCCTCGTGCGCCGAACATGACGCGCCTTCCCGCCCATCCCCCGGCAGCCCCCTCTATGACGCCTTCTCCGCTACCAAATGTAACAGTAGGGTGACGGAAGCGCATGAAATCCGTCGAGGTCCACGGCCCGGGGCGATGAGCGCGGCTTCCTCTGCGC
>WRBL01000353.1 GCA_009784565.1 Streptosporangiales bacterium
CAGCGGGACCCTGGTGGGCCAGCAGGCCCGGTTCGACGCGCTGCTGATGGACCTGACCGGGTTCTCCGGGCACGCCCAGGACTTCCTCGGCTCCAACGGGACGTCGCTGGAGCGGACGCTGTCCACGCTCGCCCCCGTCACCGGGCTGCTGTCGTACTACTCCCCGGAGCTCCCGTGCGCGCTGGCCAGCGCCGACGAGGAGAACCACATGCCGCAGCCGAACGGCAAGCCGAACTACCACATGGCGATGAACGCCACGTTTTCCCCGTCGATGAAGCCCTACGCCAACCCCGAGGACCTGCCCGAGGTGCAGGCCACCGGGAAGCCGAGCTGCTACGGCGGCCCGCTCACCCCGGCCACGGCGAAGAACTACCCCCTCTACACGTTCGCCGGCACCGGCGCCACCGCCGAGATGACGGGCAGCGAGGGCCTCAAGCCCGGCGACCCGCCCCTGGCCCAGCAGCTCCTGGGAAAGTAGCGGCGTGCCCGGCCTGGCCGGAGACCAGGCACAATGGGGGGAGTCGGATCGGCGAGCGGCTCCGCGGCGACTAGATTTCCTTGCCCGGCGGTCAGGTTGGCCACTGCTGGCAGGCCACGTCTAAGGTAAGGCGCATGGACCCTCAAGACCGCAAGCGTGCGGCCGGGCAGCGGATGGCCGGTCCGCTTGACGCGATCGCGCAGCGAGGCATCGCGGGGGCCGTCGGCCTGTTCGTCGAGTCGGTGGACCTGAACGACATCATCCGGCACGTCGACCTGAACGCCGTGCTCGACCGAGTCGATGTCGACAGGCTGCTCCAGCGCGTTGACGTGAACGCCCTGCTCGCCCGGGTGGACCTCGATGCCCTCCTGGCCCGGGTAGACGTCGACGCGCTCATCGAGCGAATGGATCTTCCTGCCGTGATCGCCAGGTCATCGGCGGGGACCGTGACCGAAACCGTGGATGACGTCCGGGACGAAGCCAGGCGGCTTGAGGGCTCCGCGGACCGCTGGGCGGAGCACCTGTTCCACCACGACCCCGATGCCGCCCCTCCCCCCGCCAAGGACCCGCCCGGCGGAAGTGCCCCCGCCGCCGAGGACCCCGGCCAGGGCTGAAAGCACCCAGGGATTCCACTCGCAGCGGGCCCTGGCTACCGGATGGTGTCCGCGTAGCCGGCGAGCATGCTGGCCAGTTCCGCCGGCCGGCTGAGCGCGACGGCGTGGCCGGCGTCGATCTCGTCGGGGACGATGCCCAGGCGGTCGGCGGCGACGCGGCGCATGAACGCGGGCGGGAAGAACCGGTCCCGCGTGCAGAGCACGCACCTGGTCGGGACGGGAGGCCAGGCGTCCAGCGGCCAGGGATCGCGGCCGGGGGTTTCCGACTGGGTCCGGGCCCGGCTGCGGGCCTGCCCGGCCAGGTCCTCGGGCACATCGTGGTAGATCAGGTCCGCGTCGGGAAACCGCCGGGCCTGCTCGCGCATGACCTCGTCGAAGCCGGTGTTGGCCGGCCAGTCGCCGGGTGCTTCTCCCGGAGCCGGAATCATTCCGGCCACCAGGACCAGAGCGGTGACGGGTAGCCGGGCGGCCACCAGCGGGGCCGTGAACCCGCCGAACGAGTGGGCCGCGACGACCACGTCGCTCCGCGCCCCGATGGCGTTGACCACGGCATCGGCGTACTTGGGCAGGCCGGCGCCGTCATCCTCGCAGGGCAGGTCGGGAGCGACAGCGTCATGACCGCGCTGGCGCAGTTCCCGCTCCACCAGGTGCCAGTACCAGCCGACATCTCCGGCGCCGTGAATCAGCGCGAACAACGTCATCGCCACCCCCAGCCTGTCTGCACACTCTGGCGGACGAATCCGGCACGGTCAACGGGCGTCCAGCGGATGACCTTGGCAGGCAGGTGATTCCTGGGGGTCGAGTCGGGTAGTTACGGTTAGTGATGACTGGGGGGCGGTAGTGGCGGGGGTGGAGTTGCGTCAGCCGGTCGCCGCCGGGGTGTCGATCGCGCTCGTCGGCTACACCAGTACCTTCGTGGTGATTCTCTCCGGGCTCCGGGCGGTGGGGGCGTCCCCGGCGGAGGCGACGTCCGGGCTGATCGTGCTCAGCGCGGTGACCGGGGCGGGCAACATCTGGTTCAGTCTCCGTCACCGCAAGCCGTTCACGCTGGCCTGGTCGACGCCCGGCGCGGCCGTCCTGGCGAGTGCCGGCGCGGTCGGCGGCTGGCCGGACGCCGTGGGCGCCTTCGCTGTCACCGGCCTGCTGATCGTGGCGACCGGCCTGTGGTCGCGGCTGGGCGACCTGATCAAGGCCATCCCCGCGCCGATCGCGCAGGGCATGCTGGCCGGGGTCGTGCTGCAGATCTGCCTGGTGCCGCTCGCGGGGATCTACCGTTACCCGTGGCAGGTCGGCGCGATGTTCGCGACCTGGCTCGTGCTGTTCCTGGTGGCCGCGCGCTGGGCCGTGCCTGCGGTCTTCGCGGTCATGCTGATCGTCGTCGGCATCGACGGCGGCTGGAGCGGCGGCCTCGGTGACCGGCTGCTGCCGCACCTGACCTGGACCACGCCGCACCTCAGCTGGGAGGCAATCGTCGGCGTGGCCATCCCGCTGTACGTCGTCACGATGGCGGCGCAGAACGTTCCGGGAGTCGCGATCATGGGCTCCTTCGGCTACCGGGTGCCGTGGCGGGAGTCGATGACCATGACCGGCATTGGCACCGTGGTCTGCGCCCCGTTCGGCGCGCACGCGATGAACCTGGCCGCGATCAGCGCCGCCGTGCCCGCCTCCGAGGAGTCGCACCCCGACCCGGCGCGGCGCTGGCCGGCCGCGACCGCGTTCGGTGCCGCGTTTGTGGTGCTGGCCGCGGTGACCGCGCCCCTGACCGCCTACCTCGGGCCCGCCCCGGCGGCGGTCCTCGGCACTGTGGCGGCGCTTGGCCTCCTCAGCACCCTGGCCTCGGCCGTCAACGCGATGGCGGCCGACCCCGACGACCGGATCCCGGCCACGCTGACGTTCCTCGTGGCGGCCTCCGACGTGACCATCGCCGGCGTCGGCTCGGCCTTCTGGGCCCTCGTGGTCGGCATCGTCGTCCACCTGGTGATGAAGGCCCGCCGGAGCCAGGCCTAGGCCGGCAGGCTCGTGTGGCGGCCGGTCAGGACCCGGCGACCGGACGGAGGTCCGTCAGGCCGCTGAGTTCCCGGTAGTAGCAGGAGGGACGGGACGCGCCGGAGGCGTCGCGGGTGTGGCAGGCGCCGCCAGTCGCGGGCCGGACCAGGTAGAGCAGGGAGTTCTGCTCGCAGTTGACCCGGACCTCGACCAGGTTGAGCGTGTCTCCCGAGGTCGCGCCCTTGCGCCACAGTTCGTTACGGGACGTCGACCACAGGACCGCGATCCGCTCCGACAGCGTCGCCTCGAGGGCCTGCTGATTGGCGTAGCCGACGAAGAGGACCTCATGGGTGTCGGCGTTCTGCAGGACGACCGGAAGCACCTCGCTGCCGGTCTTCGCGATCTTCGCCACCTTGCCGAAGTCGAGCTCGGCCTTCATGCCTTCTTCGAGAGCGTTCATGACAGGCGAGCCTATCGGCTCGGCGGGCCCCCGCCGATTCGATTACCTGGCAGTGGCGCTTTCCCAGGCGAAGCCGTCGGGGTCGGTGAAGGTCCCGGCGTCGGCGTTGACGGCCAGCCGGTGCGAGCCGTTTCCCTCGGGAGGAACTCCCGCGTCCTTCGCGAGGGCCTTGTAGCCGTAGAGCGCCAGCCCGACCGGGCTGGACGGGGTCGCGAACTCCACGTACTTGCTGCCGAAGCTCTTCCCGACCGTGAGACCGTGGTCAGCGTAGAACTTCTTGGTCGCGGACACGTCCGCCGCGCCCAGCAGCAGGACCATCTGGTCGATGTCCCGGCTCGCCGGTCCGCTGTCCTTCTTCGCCGAACTCGCGATCTTCCAGATGGCGCCGTCCGGGGCCCGCAGGACGCCGCCGTAGCCCCAGAACGACTTGGCGGCCGGCTTCAGCGCCGTGGCGCCGGCCTCAAGGGCGGCGTTGAACAGCGTGTTGACATTGGCCGGCTGGGCGACGATGAGCGACAGCGTGAAGCCGCGGAAGCCGCTCGTCTCCGCCTCCGGAGGTCGCAGGCGCACCTGGGTGTCCAGGCCGAACGCGGACTTGTAGAAGTCGCGGGCGGCTGACGGGTCGGTTGCCTCAAGGGTGACTGATTCGATGGAAGTCATGGCCTCACGCTAATCGCGAGCCCGTGACCAGGGCTTCTTGATTCCTGACCGGTTCTTACTGGCCGGTGAAGCGGGGGGCGCGGCGTTCCAGGAAGGCGGCGATGCCTTCGGCGACGTCGCCGGTGGTGTGGGCGATGTGCTGGGAGCGGGCCTCGTTCTCGATGGCCTGCTCGAAGCTGTCGGACGTGCCGTCGTCCAGCAGGCGCTTGATGAGGCTGACCGTGGTGGTGGGGGCGGCGGCCAGCCGGGCGGCCCACTCGCGGCCGGTCTCCTCCAGCTCGGCGGCGGGGACGACCTCGGTGATCAGGCCCCAGTTCAGGGCGTCGGCGGCGCCGACCATGTCGCCGAAGATCGCCATCCGCTTGGCCTGGCGCATCCCGACCGCGCGCGGCAGGGTCCACGACGTGCCGCCGTCCAGGGACAGGCCGCGCTTGACGAAGATCGAGGAGAACCGGGCGCGGTCGCTGGCCAGGACCAGGTCGCAGGCGAGGACGAGGCCGAGCGCCACGCCCACGCAGGGGCCGTCCACCACGGCCAGGGTGGGCTTGGGCAGGTGCCGGAAGCGGGCCACGATGTCGCCCAGCATCCGCATCTCCTGCAAGGCGGGCTGCGGGGCGCCGCCGGCCAGGCCCTCCTTGGCCTTGCCGTCGTCCCCGCGGGCGGACAGGTCGGCCCCGGCGGAGAAGGCGCCGCCGGATCCGGTCAGGACGACGGCCCGGTCGGCAGGATTCACCGTCGCCTCGCGGATCACGTCGTCGAGCGCGTGCCAGGTCGCCACGTTGAGGGCGTTCTTCTTCTCCGGGCGGTTGAACGTAACCGTGACGATCCCGCCGTCCCGGTTGATCAGTACCTCGGCCATCACAGTCACCTTCCGTCGGGGAGGGGTTTGTCGGGGGACTCGGCGGCTACACGATCAGGGACCAGAGCCCGTCGGCACCGGCCTCAGCGGCCGCGGCGGCGACGACGCCGTCCCAGTGGCGGACGGAGCCGTACTCCGAACGCCAGGCCAGCGCGAGCAGCGTGAACTGGTGCAGTTCATGCTCGAGAGTGGTGCCGATCGCGCCGTGAACCTGGTGAGCGTTCCGCACGAGGACCGACGCAGCGTGCCCGGCGCAGGACCGGGCGGCCGCGATCCGGAACGTCAGCGCCGGCGACGACCAGTCCGTGCGGACCGCCTCGGCCAGCGCGGCCTCGGTAGCGGCGCGGGCCAGGGCTGCCTCGGCCGCCATGTCGGCGATCTCGTGCTGCACCGCCTGGAACTTCGCCAGGGGCCGGCCGAACTGGTGGCGTTCGGTGACGTGCTTGACCGACAGTTCGACGATCCGGTCCAGCACCGCGCACAGGGCGATGCCCCGGGCCAGGGCCGCCCGCAGGTTCAGCGACTCGATGACCCCCGCGCCGACCGGGATGCCGTCCAGGGCGGACACGTCGGCCCGCACGTCGTCGCGGGGCTCCCCGGCGAGGTTGCGGCCGGGCGTGATCTCGAAGCGGCCGGGCTCGACGTCAGCGACCCGGTAGGCGCCGGCAACGGGCCAGACAGCGACGATCCGTTCGGCGGAAGAAGTCCAGGGGACCGCCGTGGCCCGGCCGCCCTCGTCCAGCACGCAGACGGTGCGGCGCTGATCGCCGGCGGGCAGGCCGGCCTGGGCCAGGAGCCAGCCGGCGAGGAGGTCATGCTCGGCCAGGGGGACGCGGACGGCGTGGGACGCGGCCGCGGACAGGAGGGCGGCCGCCTCGGGCCAGCCCGCGCCGCTGCCTCCGCCGGACTCCTCGCCCGTCAGCCGGGTCAGGCCCAGTTCCCCGAGCTTCGCCCACAGGGCGTCGTCC
>WRBL01000354.1 GCA_009784565.1 Streptosporangiales bacterium
CGGACTTCGGGTCCGGCTCCGGGGACCGGTTCACCGAGGGGCTCGAGGCACTCGTGGAGTCCTACGACCGCGACGAGTCACTGACCGAGAAGGGCGTGAAGGCGGCGCGGGCCCAGATCCGCGGCGCCCTGATGGCGCGGCTGGCGTCGCAGTCCGCCTTCGCCGCGCACCCGTCGCACTCCTCGGCCCCGGTCACGCGGCCGATCGTGGTGACGGGCCTGCCCCGGACCGGGACGACGGCGCTGCACCGGCTCCTGGTGGCCGACCCGGCCCATCAGGGACTGGAACTGTGGCTCTCCCAGGTGCCGCAGCCCCGGCCGCCGCGGTCGACGTGGTCTTCCGATCCGGTGCATCAGATGATCTCTTCCACTATCGCCAGGCATTCGGTGTCGCGGCCGGAGTTCCTGGGCGTGCATGAGCTGGGCGCGGACCAGGTGGAAGAGTGCTGGCAGCTGCTGCGGCAGTCCTTCCGGGCGGCCTCGTTCGAGTGCCTGGCCCACCTGCCTTCGTACTCGTCCTGGCTGGCCTCGGCCGACTGGGTTCCCTCGTATGAACGGCATAAGCGGAACCTGCAGGTGATCGGGCTCAACGACCCGTCGGCGCGCTGGGTGCTGAAGAACCCGAGCCACCTGTTCGCGCTGGACGCGCTGCTGACCGTGTACCCGGACGCGCTGGTAATCGTGACGCACCGGTCGCCCCGGACGGCGATCGCGTCGGCATGCAGCCTGGCGTCGCAGGCCACGGCCGGATGGTCCGGCGTCTTCCGCGGCGACGTCATCGGGACCGACCAGCTCTCCCTCTGGGCCCGGGGGATGGAGTCCTTCGCCGCCGCCCGCGCGGCGCGTGACCAGTCCCGGTTCTGCGACGTCTGGTACCCCGACTTCGTGGCCGATCCCCTGTCCACGGTGGCCTCGGTGTACTCGCACTTCGGCCTGGAACTGTCCCCGGAGGCCGAGGACTCCATGAAGGCTGTCATCGACTCCTCGGCCGCGGCGCGGACCGGGGACGAGGCCCGGCCCGCGCACCGGTACTCGCTGGCCGACTTCGGGCTCACCGAGGACCAGGTCGACGAGCGGTTCAGCTTCCTGGGGTGAACCGCCGTCCCCGGACCGCTACTGGCCCAGGATGAGACTGGCGGCGTGCTCGCCGATCATCATGGCGGGCGCGTTGGTGTTGCCTCCGACGATGGACGGCATGATCGAGCAGTCCGCGACTCGCAGGCCCTCGATCCCGCGGACCTTCAGTTCCGGGTCGACGACCGCGCGCTCGTCGCCGCCCATCCGGCAGGTGCCCACGCCGTGGTAGACCGAGTTCGCCCAGTTGGGCAGCTCCTTCTCCATGGCGGCCCGGTCCGGCCACTTGCCGCCCGGGTTCAGCTCCTCGGTGACGCCCGGCGCGACCAGCGAGCTGGACATGGTCTCCCGGATCAGCTCCATCCCGTCGATGAGCACCTTGGCATCGTCAGGGTGGGACAGGTAGCCCATGTCGATGACCGGCTTGTCCAGGGGGCTGGAGGAAGCCAGCCGGACGGTGCCGCGGCTCTTCGGGTAGATAAGGGTCGAGAAGAGCGTCAGCGACGAGCGGGGATCGACCTTCCACCGCTTGGGCGAGTCCTGGTTCGGGAACGGGTAGGACCAGGGCAGGGCGTGCAGCTGGATGTCCGGGATCTCCCCCGCGATGGAGCTGCGCACGAAGCCGAACGACTCGAAGACCGTCCGCCCGAGCCAGGTGTCCCCCTTGAGCTCCTCGGCGATGATGCCCTTGAAGAAGTAGGGCGCGCTGCCGTGGTGGACGGCGGACTTCATCACGTAGGTCATGGGCACGAACAGGTGGTCGTGCAGGTTGTCGCCGACCGGGAGGTCCTGCTTGACGTCGACGCCGACGCTCTTGAGGTGCTCGGCCGGGCCGACGCCCGACAGCATGAGCAGCTGCGGCGTGTTAAACACGCCCGCGCTGAGGATCACCTCTCTTGTTGCTGTTATCACCTGACGCCGGGAGGGGTCGCCGTTCTCCAGGATCTCGACGCCGGTGGCCCGCCCGCCCTCGATGATGACCTTCGTGACCCGGGTGTTCGTCTGGATGGCGAGGTTGGGCAGGCCGTGATCGTCCAGGTAGGCGACCGACGAGCTGTAGCGGAGACCGTTGGCCACGTTCTGCTGGATGACGGAGGCGCCCTCCTGGGACTCCCCGTTATAGTCGTCGATCTTCTTGACCCCGGCCGTCTCAGCCAGGGCGTCCATGAACGCCCGGGACGCGTCGGTGACGTCCTTCTGCCTGGTGACCTTGACCGGCCCGGCGGCGCCCCGCAGGTCGCTGGCGCCGCCCTCCCAGTCCTCCATCTTCTTGAAGCTCGGCAGAACGTCGTTCCAGCCCCAGCCGGAACAGCCGTCGGCGGCCCAGTCGTCGTAGTTCTGGTGGTTGCCGCGGACGAACAGCATCCCGTTGATCGACCCGGACCCGCCGCGCACCCGGCCCCGGGGCTGCGGGACCTTCCGGTTGAACGCGTGCTCCTGCGGGACGGTGTAGTACCCCCAGTCCAGGCGCTTCTTCAGCTGCGGCACGTTGTGGAAGATCGCGATCATGCCCGGCTTGCGCACCAGCCGGGTCGTGTCCGGCCCGCCGCCCTCCAGCAGAATCACGCTGGCGCCGGACTCGGCGAGCCTCCGGGCCAGCACGCAGCCCGCGCTGCCGGCCCCGGCGATGACATAGTCGGCGGTGTGCTCCATCTGTACCTCGCTCGCGGGGGGTGGGGGGATCCCAGGATTCCCTGACGCTATCGCGCGAGCCGCACCAAAACAAGAACACGTTCTAGTTTTTTCCGGCCCGCCCCGCGGCGGCCCGCCCCGCGGCTGCCCGGCCCGACTCGCGGACGACAGACGGCCGTGATCGTGGATTCTTCCCGGACGGTACGCGTATTCTTCCGGCCGTCAGCGTGGACGCCAGGAGGAGCCTGTGCCGAAATTCCCGAATGCTTCAATTCGATCGATTGCGGTCGCTATTTCCCTCGCGGGAGCCTTGGCGGCCAGTATCGTCCCGGCTGAAACCCCGTCCGCGAGCGCCGCAGTGGTATCGCATCATTCGGCGCACCAGCCCTCCAGGAATTCCCCTCGGCACGCGGCGCATAAGAAACGCCCTCCGCGCAAGAAGCGCTCCCCGCACAAGAAGCGGCAGGCCCGGTCCCTCCGTCGCGCTCGCCCGAAACACCGCCCGGCCCCGAAGCGGCATGCGCATCCGAAGCGCCGTCCGCATCCCAGGCACCGCACACGGCCCCGGAAACCGCTGACGCCGCTGCAGCTGGCCCGGCAGGGCCGCTGGCGGCTGGACATGCCCGGCATCGGGGTCGCGTCCCGGCTGCTCACCCTCGGCGACCCGCACGGGCCCGCACTGTCGGTGCCGACCCTCGCACAGGCGCCCGAGGCCGCCTGGTACGACTTCTCGGCCGTCCCGGGCACCCGGGGAAACGCCGTCCTGGTCGGGCACGTCGACACCTATACCGGCCCGGGGGTCTTCTACAACCTGTACCGGCTCCAGCCGGGCACCCATTTCTACGTCACCATCGGCTCAAGGCGGCTGCGCTTCGTCGTGCAAGGAGTCACGGAAGTCTCGAAAGACCTATTTCCGGTCAACCGGATTTTCGGCGCCACGACCAGCCGACACCTCTGGATAATTACCTGCGGAGGGGCCTTCGACTATATAACCCGTCACTATATGGACAATATTATCGTCTCGGCCGCCTACCAGCCGGCACGCCGAAACCAGCGCCATTAATACTTCTCACTCAGGCAGACGTTTGCCATAATCGGGCTCGGAAACAAGCGCCGTGCGGGTCATCAGAGGCGCAATTCGGAAATCTTATGGGGAGAAAAATGAAGCGAATTACCGCGATCGTGACCGCCGCGTCGGCGTCCGGGGCCCTGGCCGCGGCGGCCGTCAGCGCCGGCATGCTGCCCGCGTCGGCATCCACGTCCGCCGCACCGCGCCCGGCCGCGCACTCGACGTCCCACACCGCCGCCCGCCCGGTCACGCGTCAGATCGCCCGCCAGGCCAAGGCCGCCAGTCCGATACGGATCCTCAGCCAGTACGGCAACGGCCAGTACGTGTCGGTGGTGCACTGCCAGAGCGGGCATGTCCCGCCGCCCCTGCACGTCAGCAAGCCGGGCACGCCGCTGAACCTCTCCGGCCAGCATCCGTCCGCCGCCGTCACCAGGTCGCTGGGGCGCTACAAGCCGGTCTACCGGTGCAGCCTCGTCATCAAGAAGAAGCCCGCCGCGCCCGGCAAGGGCGGCGGGATCAAGCCGTGCGAGCACGTCCGGCCCGGAACCCACGGCCGGTGCAACGTCACGCTGAACACCGGCTTCGGCGGCGAGGCGGGCCCGGTCTCCGGCCACCGCCCGCGCCACTGACCCGCCGGTACCTCGCCGTCGCAGCGCTCGGACCCCCCGCGAGACAATCTCGTCCATGAGGCGGTTCCTGCGCACGGAGTCCGGCAGCGCCGCGGTCCTGGCCCTGGCCACGATCGCGGCGCTGGCCTGGGCTAACGCCAGTCTCTCCGGCTACGAGCACTTCTGGTCCGCTCCGCTGGTCGCCAGCGTCGATCACGACGCCCTGGCGATGAGCCTGCGGACCTTCGTGAACTCGGGCCTCATGGCGTTCTTTTTCCTGCTCGTGGGGCTGGAAGCCCGCCGCGAGTGGGACATGGGCGAACTCCGGATCCGGGGCCGGGTCACGCTCCCGTTCCTCGCCGGGCTGGCCGGCATGGCCGTCCCCGTCATCGTCTACCTCATCGTCAACGCCGGAGGTCCCGCCCGCGGCGGCTGGGGCGCCGCCATGTCCACCGACACGGCGTTCGCCCTGGGAGCCCTGGTCCTGGCGGGCAGGGCCATCCCCGAGCGGGTCCGCACCTACCTGCTGACCGTCATGGTCGTCGACGACCTGGCCGGCCTCGCGGTCATCGCGATCGCCTACAGCGGGCACATCGAGCCGGTCCCCCTGGTGATCGGCCTGGTTTTCCTCGCCGTGACCTGGGCGCTCAGGCGCCGCGGCGTCCGCTACGGCCCGCTGTACCTGCTGGTCGGCCTCGCCGCGTGGATCGCCTTCTTCGAATCGGGGGTCGACCCGATCGTCACCGGGCTGGCCGTCGGCCTGATGAGCGGCGCGCGCCCGCCGGCCCGTACCGACCTGGAGCAGGCCAGCACGGTGTTCCGCGCGTTCCGGGAGCAGCCCACCGCCCGGTTCGCGCGCGACGCCCGCGAGGTCGTGCGCACCGCCATCTCGCCGAACGAGCGCCTGCAGGGCCTGTTCCGCCCGGCCGCCACGTACCTGTTCGTCCCGCTGTTCGCGCTGGCCAACGCCGGGATTCCCCTCGGCCCCGCGTTCCTCGCCCGCGCCTTCACCTCCCCGGTCACCCTGGGGATCGCGATCGGCTACGTGGTGGGCAAGCCGATCGGGACCACGGCCGCCGCCCTGGTCGCCACCAAGGTCACGAAGGGCCGCCTGCGGCCGCCGGTCGGCTGGGGTTCCGTGGCGGGCGCCGGGCTGGCCGCCGGAACCGGGTTCACGGTGTCGTTCCTGATCGCGGCGCTCGCGTTCGGCGCCGACCCGGACGAGCTCGCCCAGGCCAAGCTGGGCGTCCTGACCTCGATCGTGGTCGCGTCCGCCCTGACCTGGGCGGCGTTCAAGGTCATCGGCCTGCTCCCGCCGCGCACCCGGCTGCGCGCGCTGTTCGGCACCGAAGCCGGGGTCACCGACCTGGTCGTCCCCGTCAATCCGGCCCACGATCGCATCCGCGGTCCGGCCCGCACCGCCCTCGTGACCCTGGTGGAGTACGGCGACTTCGAGTGCCCGTACTGCGGGCAGGCCGAGCCAGCCATCCGGGAGCTCATGCGCGAATACGGCGAGCTGCGGTTCGTCTTCCGGCACATGCCGCTGACCGACGTCCATCCGCACGCCCAGCTCGCGGCGGAGGCGTCCGAGGCGGCGGCCGGGCAGGGCAGGTTC
>WRBL01000355.1 GCA_009784565.1 Streptosporangiales bacterium
CCGCTGTGGTGCGGGGCCATGCTCGGGCCAGGGTCCGCTGTCGCGGTCAGGTGACCGTAGTCCCGCTGGACGGTGCGGCCTTCAGGCCGGGCTGGCCCAGGCGGCCGGAACGGTCAGAGCAACGGCGCCAAGTTTTCAAGAGCAAAAGGGGGCCGCAGGGCGGCCGTTGTACGCTCCCCGGGTGGCTGATCTGACGCAGGCTGAGGCGGCCGAACGGGCCGGGAGCATCACCGTCGACTCCTACGACGTGTTCTTCGACCTGGCCGCGGAACCGGTGACGACGCGGACCGAGATCCGGTTCCGCTGGACGGGGGAGAGCCGGGAGACCTTCGCGGACCTGCGGCCGCCGCGCGTCCTGAGCGCGACTCTCGACGGGGTCGCCCTCCCGCCGCCCGACGACGGCAGGCTGCGGCTACGGCGGAACGGGGACGAGGCCGTCCTGATAGCCGAAGCCGAGGCGGCATGGTCGGTGGAGGGACGCGGGCTCAGCCGGTTCGCCGACCCGGCCGACGGAGCTGGCTACGTCAGCATGAACGCTTATCCGGACTGCGGGCCCGAGGTGTACTGCTGCTTCGACCAGCCGGACCTGTCCGCGACGTTCCGGCTGTCGGTGCGGCTGCCGCCGGAATGGGAATGCGTCGCCAGCGGCCAGGTCATCAGTCACCAGGACGGGGTGTGCTCGTTCGCGCCGGTGGCCGGGATACGGCCCTATGACCTGGCGTTCTGCGCCGGGCCGTTCGTGACGGCGGCCCGGGCCCAGGCGGGCGGCACCGAGCTGACCGTCCGGCACCGCAAGTCGCTGACCGGCACCGCGGCGGTCGCGTCGCTTTCCCGGTTCCTCGGGGACGCGCGGCGCGCCATCAGCTGGTACGAGGACAGCATCGGCGTCCCCTGCCCGTACCCGGTGTACGACATCGTGTTCACGCCTGACCTGGCCGCCACCGCGCTGTCATCCTGCGGCCTCATGGTGGTGCATGAACGCCGCCTGAGCCGGGCCGGGGCCGGAGCCGACCTGGACAACGCGGCGCTCTGCGCCCATGAGGCGGCCCACCTGTGGTTCGGCGGACTGGTCGGGCCGCGGTGGTGGGACGACGTCTGGCTGGACGAGGCGATCGCCACCTACCTGTCCTACGCCGCGCTGGCCGCGATCACCGGGACAAGCGAAGCGGACGCGTGGACCGAGTACGCCTACACGGACAAGCCCCGCGCCTACCTCGCCGACGACCTGCCCAGCCGGGTGCCGGTGTCCTCGCCGGTGACGACCGCGAGGCAGTGCCGGGACAAGCCGACCGGGATCATGTACGTCAAGGGCGCCAGCGTGATCCGCGCGCTCGGCGCGCTGATCGGGGACCGGGCACTCCGCGCCGGGCTGCGGGAGTACCTCACCCGGTTCGGTCCCGGCAGCGGGGCCCTGGAAGACCTGGTCGGGTGCTGGTCCGAGACGAGCGGCCGGGACCTCACGGAATGGGGCCGCCAGTGGCTGCGCACCGCGGGCACGCCCGCGATCTGGCTCGCCGAGGACGGCGCGGTACGCCAGGACCCGCCGCGCTGGCAGCGGGTCGGGATCGGGCTGTTCGACAAGGACGCCCAGGGCCGGCTACGGCGCCGGACGCTGCTGACCGCCGAACTGGAGGAGGCGCGGACCGAGGTCCCGGGGCTGACGACGGCGGACGCGGTCGTGCTCAACGACCAGGACTTCTCCTCTACCCGGACCGGCTTTGACCGGCGGTCGAGGCAGACGCTGACCGAGGCCGCCTGCCACGTGGACGACCCGCTGGCCGAAGCGGTCTGCTGGAACGGATTCTGGCTGCTGATGACCGCCGCCGAAGTGCCGGCGGACCAGTTCGCGGACATGGTGCGCCGGCGGCTGGCGGCGGGAGACCTGCCGCCGCGCAGCGGAGTGGAAGTGCTGCTGAGCCGGGCCGTCGAGGCGGCCGGCCTGTGGGCGGATCCGGCGCTGCGGGCCGGACTCCGGGAAGGGCTCTGCGCCGCCGCCCGCCGCGCGCTGGACACGGCGGGCACCGCCGGGCCGGCGGGTGTCGCGCGGGCGCTCGCCGTGGGGGTCGCCGCGAGCGCGCAGGTCGGAGGGCAACTGGCGTTGCTGGAGGCCTGGCTGTCCGGCGAAGAGGTGCCGGACGGGCTGACCATCGACCCCGACCTGCGGGCACGGATCCTGCACGCGCTGGCGGCACGCGGGCAGGCGCGGGACAGCGACCTCGACACTCTGCCGGAACTCGACCCGGTCACCGGTGACGTCAACCGGGCCATCGGACTGGCCAGGCGGCCGACGACGGAGGCGAAGGAGTCCGCCTGGGCGGCCGCGCTCTCGTCCGGCACGTCGGCGCGGATCGCGGAGGGGTACGCCACCGGGTTCTGGGAGCCCGGGCAGGAGGAACTGACCGCCGCGTACCGGGACCGGTACTTCGCCGAGGCGCTGCCGCGGCTGGCTGGCCGGCCCAGCCGGATGGCGCGGAAGCTGACCGGCCTGCTGTTCCCGTCGACCCTGGTGTCGCGGGACACGATCGAAGCCGCTTCGGCGCATGCCGGCGGCGGGGTCATCGGCACCGAAGTGGCCGACCAGGTGGCCGTCATGCGTCGGCGCCTCGCCGCGCGGACGCGGGCCGGCCGGCGAGGCCGCCGCCCTTGACCAGGCTGAGCAGCGCGGCGGCGTCGCTGCCGGTCGCCTGGACCGACGTCACCGCGCGCAGGTCAGGCGTGGAGGATGATGCCGCGGATGTTCTTGCCGTCGTCGAGGTCGGCGTAGGCCTGGTTGACCTCGTCCAGGGCGTAGCGGCGGGTGATGAGCTCATCGAGTTTGAGCTGGCCGGCCCGGTACAGGGTGAGCAGGCGGGGGATGTCGTGCCTGGGATTGCACATGCCGAACACGTGGCCCTGGACGCGGCGCTGCCAGCCGACGACGCTGCCGTTGGCGGCCAGCTGGATCTGCTTCTCGCCGGACTTCCCGACGGAGGTGACCGTCACCTGGGCGCCCTTGCCGACGATGGCGGCGGCCTGGTCGATGACCTCGGAGTTCAGCACGCCGATCGTGACGATCGCATGATCCGCGAGCTGTCCCCTGGTCAGCTCGCGGACCACGTCCTGGGCCTCGTCGGCGGTGGCGAAGGCATGGGTCGCGCCGAACTTCACGGCGTTCTCGCGCTTGAACGGGACCGGGTCGACCACGATCACGCTGGCGGCGCCCGCGTAACGCGCGCCCTGGACGGCGTTGGAGCCGACACCGCCCGCGCCGAAGATCACGACGGTCTCGCCGGCCCGGACCCCGGCCGCGTAGACGGAGGTGCCCCAGCCGGTCGGGACGCCGCAGCCCACCAGGGCCGCCACCTCGAACGGGATGTCCTCCTCGATCGGCACGCACGAATGCTGAGAGACGACCGCGCGCTCGGCGAACGTGCCGAGCATGCAGAAGCCTCCGAGGCCGGTGCCGTCATCGTCGTGGAAGCGGAACGTGCCGTCGCCCAGCCGGCCGGTCATCATCTCGGCGCCGTGGTCGCAGAGGTTCTGCCGTCCGGTGGAGCAGTAGCGGCAGGTGCCGCACGCCGGGATGAACGAGCAGACGACGTGGTCGCCGGGCCGGACCCGGGTCACGTCCGGGCCGACCGCCTCGATAACCCCGGCGCCCTCGTGGCCGCCGACCATCGGGAGCCGCGCGGTCGAGTCGCCGGTCTGGAGGTGGGCGTCGGAGTGGCACAGGCCGGAGGCGGCGAACTTGATCCGGACCTCGCCGGCCGCCGGGTCGTCGAGGTCGAGGGTGGTGATTTCCCAGGGCTTGCCTGGGTCACGGATGATCGCTGCCTTAGTCCGCATGCTTTCAGTGCTACATCGGGGGAGTGGCCGCTACAAGAGTCCATCTGGCGACGGGCCTTCGGCCGCGGTGGGCCAGGTTGGTGCAACGGCGTGATACAAGTTCTTCACTTATTGTTTCCGGATATCCACGCAGAGTGGGATTTCGTCCTGGAGAATGAGGAGGAGTACTCGGCCGGATACAGGGGGCGACGGGACAGTGGAGGCATCGGACCGGGAGCGGCTGCGGCTGCGACAGGAATCCCAGGCGGAGGAGGACTCCCGGGGACTGGCCGGCATGTACACGCTGGGAAGCGTCGGGCAGCTCATGGCCCGGCGGGATCCGAAGCTGCCCCGCTGGCTGCGTGACCTCGACCCGGTCGAGACGCTGTTCCTGGGGGCGGCGTGGCCGGTCCACTACGGCAGTCCCTACCGGTTCGCGAACGCCTGCGGGACCTGGCTCGGCCTGCTGCACGGCACACAGGTGCGGCGCGGCATCCTCCGGTTCGCGAGGGAAGCGCTCGCGGTGTCGGCCGACCTTCAGCTGCCCGCCACCTCCGAGCGGTTGAGCGACGCGCTGGAAGTGCGCCTGGGGGACGCCCTGCGCGGCGAGCCCAAGGTGCCGCACGGCCTGCTGCCCGGCGTGGTCCTGCAGGGGTCCCGCCGCACGGACGGACCGCCCCGCGGCATCCCGCTGCCCGCACCGCACTCGTCCGCCCGGAAGCTGCGCCCGGCGTTCTGGAACGCGTTCGGGACGGCCGACTTCCGTCCGGCAGGCTTCTCGTTCCTCGACGACACCGGGTGGGGCGCGGCCGGGGCGATGATGGACGGCCTGCGCCTGATCCGCGATCGCGTCCGCCGGCCGTACGAGACGCGCTCTCTCCTGCCGGGACTGTACGCGGGCCTGGTGGCGGCGCGCGCTCCGGGCGGCCGCCGCGACGAACTGCTCGCCGACCTGGGTTCCCGGACGACCGCGTGGGCGATGGCGCTGCCGGAGGATTCGCCGCTCGTCCCGGTGACCGATGCCCTCTACGGGGCCGCCGAACGGAAGATGGACGGAGACGAGGCACTGGGACGCCTGTTCTCCGTCCCGGCGTTCACGGGCCCGGTCTCGGCGGAAGACCGCGAATGGCGCAGCGAGCCGGGAAAGGCCCTGGAACGGCTGGCCCGTGAACTGACGCTCTGATCGGCCGGGGCCGTGTGCAATTGTGCAGCCGCATCACCATGCGCGTACACAGGTACCTGGTTATGATGGCCGAGTGGACAAGGCGGGGGAGTGAACTGCATTGACGCCTTCCTATTACGCCGCCGACACAAGCCAGCCCGTCCTGGACATGACCGTCGGCGACTTGCTGCGCGACGCGGTCGCGGACGCCGGATCGCAGACCGCTCTCATCGAGGCGGTCCCGGCCGGAATGCCGAGTCTCACCGGGGCCGAGAGCACCATCCGCCGCTGGACCTACGCCGATCTCCTCGACGACGCCGAGCAGACCGCGCACTGGCTGCTCACCCAGTTCTCGCCGGGGGAGCGGATCACCGTCTGGGCTCCGAACGTCCCCGAGTGGATCATCCTGCAGCACGCGTCCGCCCTGGCCGGGCTCGTCCTGGTCACCGCGAACCCGGCGCTGCGGGCCGAGGAGCTGCGCTACGTGCTCGAGCAGTCCCGCTCGGCCGGGCTGTTCCACACCGCGGCGTTCCGCGGCAGCGACATGACCGCCATCGCGTGGGACGCGGCCGCCGGGCTGCCGGACCTGCGGATGACGTTCTGCCTGGCCGACTGGCAGACCACGGTGAAGACGCACCCGGTGCCGGAGCGGCGCCTGCCCGACGTCCGGCCGGGCGAGGCCGTGCAGATCCAGTACACCTCCGGTACCACCGGGTTCCCCAAGGGCGCCCTGCTGCACCACCGCGGCATGGTCACCAACGCCCGGTTCATGATCGAGCGGGTCCAGCTCTCGCACCGGGGCACGTTCGTGTCGCCCGTGCCGCTGTTCCACACGGCGGGCTGCGGGATGGGCGTGCTCGGAACGGCCCATCAGCGCGCGACCTACGTGCTGTGCCACTTGTTCGACCCCACGCTGGTGCTCGCCCAGGTCCAGGAGCACCGCGCGGACGTGCTGGCCGGGGTGCCCACCATGCTGATCGCGTTGCTCCGCCATCCAGAGTTCGACGGATTC
>WRBL01000356.1 GCA_009784565.1 Streptosporangiales bacterium
AGCGACGAGCCCAACGGGCATTAGAGACATTGCGCGCGACTGAAATGTCGCACATCGCCGCTAGTGACTTGGTTGTCGTCTCCCCCGGTGCAGGGAGGCCGTGGCCGATGCCGCAGACGACGCACCTGGAGCTGTCCGAGGACACGCGATGGTCTCGTGGGGTCGCCCGGCACGGCTCGTAGGAGGGTTCAGTGGGTCGCATGGCAGGCATCGATTCGCGTCGGGGTGTGCTGATCGTGTCGAGCTGGTGGCCTGGCCCGGAGACGTATCCCCTTTTCCACCTTGGTGACTGGGCTCGGAGGGCGGCCGAGCCGGTCAGCGACCGTGAACTGGGCCAGCTGACGCGGGAAGCACTTGCGGCGTGCCGCGTCAGCGACCACGTCCCCGACCTTCGCGACAACCCGGAAGGCGAACGCCGCGTGGCCAGCCTGCACAAGCTCGCGGGCGTAAGATCCGAGCGCGGCTACGCCGTGGGCACCCGGCACGTCTCCGTGCTCTGGGACGAATCCGAACAGGACATGACCATCACGCCGCACGCTGGGGACTATTACGGCGGCTTCTCTGGCTTGGAGCCGGATATCCATGCCAGCGCCGATGTTGACGACGCGGTCCTCGGCACGGCGATCCGCCAGGCTCTCGCGGCTTGCCGCACGATATAGCACGGAAAAGCCGCTGACCGCGACTGCGGAAGGTGGCGGGCCCGGGGGTGACCGGTGGAGCGCCGGTGGAACGGAGAGCCGTTCGGTGGAAAGGTTTTCCGGGATTGACCGGGTGGGGGTGAAGACGGACTATCAGGCTGTGCAGGTATTCCGGGTGTTGCGCAGGAATGACGGACGGTCGCGACGGGGAAACTGGTTCGCTGTCATCGCGGTGAGCGCTGTCGTCGCTATCGTGGGCGGGTTCGGGCTCAGCGGGTCCCTGGCCTCGGCCGCTTCCGGTGGCTCCGGCGCGAGCGTCTCCGGCTCCGGCGTCTCGGTGGCCAGCGCGCACGCCATCGCCCCGGCGATCAGCTGTGCCGACATCACCAAGGACGTCAACCTGCTGGACCTCAACGGGGCCAACACGTCGATCACCTCGGCGACGAGCGTCGCGGCCTCGGCGAACCCGACCGGGAACTGGGCGGCATGCGAGGTCCAGGGCATCATCGCGCCCGAGACGCACTTCTCGGCCTACCTGCCCGCCACCACGTACGCGGGCGAGTACCTGCAGGAGGGCTGCGGCGGCTACTGCGGCGCCGTCGAGGCCAGCCAGCCGGCGGCCTCCTACGGGTGCGTCGGCGCGACCGACGGCAACTTCGCCGTCGCGACCGATGACGAAGGCCATGAGGGCGGCGGCTTCATCGCCCCGGCGTTCGCCGACCCGCAGCTGAGGGCCGTGTTCGGCTACGAGTCCGAGCATCAGCTCGACCTCGTCTCCAAGGCGCTCATCAAGGACGTCTACGGGAGCGCCCCGGCGGAGTCCTACTACGACGGGTGCTCGCAGGGCGGTCACGAGGCGCTGGTGGAGGCGCAGCGTTACCCGACCGACTTCAACGGCATCATCGCCGGTTCGCCCGCTTCCGTCATGGCGGAGCTGAACGCGTTCGAGCAGGCGTGGAACGCCCAGGCCAACACCGGCCCGAACGGCACCGCGGTCCTCACCGACGCCGACCTGGCCCCGCTGCACAACGCGGTCCTGCGGGCGTGCGGCGGCTCCGCCGCCGTCAGCCTCGGCTACCTGGCCGACCCGCTGGCCTGCACCTGGCAGCCGGGCAGCATCGCGTGCAAGGCCGGGCAGACCTCCACCTCCTCCGACTTCTGCCTGACGGCCGCCCAGGTCCAGACCGTGGACAAGCTCTACTCCGGGCCGACTGACGCGCAGGGCCAGCTGCTCTACCCCGGGTACGAGACGCGCGGGTCCGAACTGAACTGGGCCGGGTGGATCGTGCCGGCCAGCGGGAACTCCGAAGCCACCACGATCGACCCCAGCGTCGGCACCGGCGCGTGGCAGGACGTGGTCACCCCGAACGGCGTCTTCGACGGCAAGGCCTCCTACACGGACGTGAAGTTCACCAAGGCCGAGTTCGCGAAGGCCACCGCGGACGACGGCGAGCTCGACGCGACCGACCCGGACCTTTCCGCGTTCCGGAAGGCCGGCGGCAAGCTGCTCCTGTGGGCCGGCTACGCGGACCCGGCGATCACCCCGGTGGGCACCATCGCCTACTACCAGGCCGTGGCCAAGGCCATGGGCGGCCTCAGCTCCACCGAGGGGTTCGCCCGGCTGTTCCTGCTGCCCGGCGTCGCGCACTGCGGCGGCGGCCAGGGCCCGGCGAACTTCGACGCGCTCACCGCGATCACGAACTGGGTGACGCGCGGCACCGCGCCGGGCAGCCTGATGACCTCGCTGACCGACAGCGCCGGCAAGGTGACCGCGACCCGGCCCGTCTACCCGTACCCGGATATCGCCGTGGACACGACCGGCGGCCCGGCCACCGAGGCGTCCAGCTACACGCCGCAGGTGTCAGCGGTCGAGAAGGATCTCAACGTCCGGTGGCTCGGCTCGTTCCGGTCCGGCTACGAGACCGTCAGCGGCTGGGTCAACGGCCAGTGGGTGACCCGCCCGGCCCGCTAGGCTCACTAGGCCGCCTGTGATGATTTCCGCTCCCGCGCAAGGGCGGAATCGCTATCGTTTTCCTGAGCTGCCGCTGAGGATAATGAGGTTCCGAATGTCGTTGTCACGCCGGTCGGTGCTGCGGATGACCGGAGTCGCGGCCGCGGGTGCGCTGGCCGCGGGTGTGCGCCCTGCCCGCGCCCAGGCAGAGGTCCGCACCCGGGTCCTGATCGTGGGCTCGGGCCCGGGCGGTTCGGTCGCGGCGGACCGGCTCACCGCCACGGGCGCGGAATGCACGGTGATCGAACGCGGGCGCCGCTGGCAGCCGGGAGATTTCCCGCCCGCGCTGCAACCGGACACGCGCACGCTGTGGCTCGACGAAACCTCCGACGTCATCGACACGGCGGACACCCTCTCCAGCCTGGGAGTCCCGGGCCTGTCCGGGGTGCTGGCCCAGGTGTCCGGGCTGCCCGGCGGCCGGGCCCTGTCCACGGGGCTGACGGACGTCGTCGCCAGCGCGACGGTCCAGACCGTGTGCGGGGCTGGCGTGGGTGGTTCCAGCCTGATCTACGGAGCCGTGCTGCCGCAGCCGACCGAGGACACGCTCGCCCGGATCCTCCCGGACGTCGACTACGGCGAACTCGACGAGGTCTACTACCCGCGGGCCCGGCGCGGCATCGGCGCCAGCCCGATTCCCGACGACGTCCTCGCCCACTCGCGCTACGCCGGCCAGCGGGCCTTCGCCGCCGGCGCGCAGCGAGCCGGCGTGCGCACCGAACGGGTGGACCTCGGCATCGCCTGGGATGCGGTCCGCCGTGAACTCGCCCCCGACGGGCCTACAGGCGCGTCGACCGGCGACTACATCCTCACCGGCACCAACTCCGGCGCGAAGATCAGCTTCGACCGCAGCTACCTGGCCCGCGCCGAGGCGACGGGCCGCTGCACGGTGCTGCCCCTGCACCAGCTCACCCGCCTGACGACCTCTCCCGGCGGCGGGTACACCGCGACCGTCGACACACTCGATGAGGCGGGCGCCCGGACCGGCACCGTCCGGATCACCGCCGACGCCGTGGTCCTGGCCGCCGGCGCCGCCCACACCCCCGGCATCCTGGTCCGCGCCCGCGACACCGGGGCCCTGCCCCGCCTCAGCGCCGAGGTCGGCCACGGCTGGGGCACCAACGCCGACCAGGCCGGCACCGAGCCGCTGAACACCACCCCCGGCGGACCGCCGCCGTTCATCGCGCACGACGACACCGCCGAGCACGCGACCATCGAGCCGTTCACGCTCGGCGCGCACGCGGGGCCCGTCACCGCCGGTGCCGTGCTGGGGCTCGGGATGGGCGTGACGTCGGGCACCGGCACCTGGTCCCTCGGCCCGGCGGGACTCCCCGTCCTGACGTGGAACCCGGCCACGGACGGGCCGGCGCAGGCCGCGACCCGCGCCCTCGCCGGAAGGCTCACGGAAGGCGGCGGGCCGCCGACGATCACGGCGTTCCCGCCGACGCCGGTCCTCACCGCCCACCCGCTCGGCGGCGCCGTGCTCGGCCGGGCCACCGACGCCTACGGGCGCCTTGAGGGCTACCAGGGCCTGTACTGCCTCGACGGGTCACTGATCCCCGGCAGCACCGGCGGCGTCAACCCGACCCTCACCATCACCGCGATCGTCGAGCGCTGCCTCGACGACATCGTCCGCCGGGACCTCGCCGCCTGACCCGGGACCGTAGTCGCCGCGGTCAGCCCGCCGCGGCGGCGAGGGCCGGGAGGGTGTCGGCGTCAGCGATGGCGCATTTGACAATCCCGTCGCGCGGATAGCGCACGCCCTGAGCGTAGAGCGTGTCGAAGCGCTGCTCGCCGAGTTCCTCACGGCCAGCGCTGACCGCCTGCTCGTGGAGCTGCTCCATCGCCGGGATGCTGGCCAGCCGCTGACCGGTGCGCGCCCAGAGCGGCTCGGCGGCGCCCATGAGCCAGGCGGACCGGCCGTAGCGCCCGGCCCGGGCGGCCAGGCCGGCGAAGACTTCAAACGCGTACGCGATCGACAGGAGGTCGTCGAGCTCGTGCTTGGCGGACAGGGCCCGGGCCGTGGCGGCCGCGCACTGCTTCTCCTGACCGGGCACCTGAAACGAGGAGAAGGCGATGACGAGGTGCAGCATGCTGTGGAGCCACTGTTCCTGGCTGTTCCCGAAGCGGCGCAGGCAGTCCCGCGTTGTCTCGGCGGCGAGCTGGAGGTCGCCGTTGAGCTGGTGCATGTGGGCGACCTGGGCGTCGAGGGTCAGCAGCCCGGTGCGGTCGCCGAGGGGCTCGAGCAGCCGGTACGCCCCGGCGGCGACCTCGGCCGCGGCGGAGAGCTGGCCGCCGACCGTCAGGGCGAGATGCAGGTACACGTGCGCGCGGGCCCGGACCTGCTCATCGCCCAGTTGTCCCGCGATCCGGATCCCTTCGCGGGCGTCGGCGACCGCCTTGGTGGTCTCGCCCGCGAACGCGTTGAGGTAGCTCCAGACCACAAGCGCCCGGGCGCGTTCCGGGGTGTCTCCGGGGAACCTTCCGGCGACCTTCGCCAGCCAGTAACCGCCCTCGCGCAGACGGCCCGAGGCCGCCCAGTAGCCGCACAGGCTGATCGCCAGCTCGGCGCCTTCCCGTGCCCGATCGGCCTGCTCCGATCCCAGCGCGTATTCGAGCGCTGCCTGGATGCTGGCGCTCTCGGAACCCAGGTCGCGGAGCCGCTCAAGCTGATCGTCGCCCAGGAAGTGCTGGTCGAAGTCCCGGGCCTTCGCCAGGTAGCGGGCGATGAGCCGGTCCCGGACGCTGGCCTCGGCGCCGGACGCCGCGAGCCGCTCCGCGCCGAACTCGCGGATGGTGTCCAGGAACCGGTACCGGCTCCGGCCGTCGGCTTCGGGCTCCTCCCGGACGATCACCGACTTGTCCACGAGGCTGAAGACTGCCTCGGCGACGCTCTCGCGGGGTAGGTTCCGGCCCGCGCAGACCTCCTGGGCGGCGGCGATGTCGAAGGATCCGGCGAAGACCGACAGCCGTTCCCAGAGTGCCTGATCGGCGGGCATGCACAGGTCGTAGCTCCAGCCGATGGTGGCGCGCAGCGTCCGCTGGCGGGCCTCTGTCCGGCTGGCGTCCTCCAGGGCGGCCAGTCGTGTCCCGGACGCCGGGCGGTCGTCCCCGTCCGCGGGCAGCTGGTGCGGGCTGGTGCTCTGCCCCGGGGAGATGGCGAGCCGGTCGGTGAGGAGCCGGGCCAGTTCAGCGAGCGGCATGGTCCGCAGGCGGACCGCGGCGAGCTCGATGGCCAGCGGGATGCCGTCGAGCCGTTCGCAGACCCGGATCACGTCACGGCGGTTGTCGGCGGTCACGGCGAAGCTTCCGGTCGCGGCACC
>WRBL01000357.1 GCA_009784565.1 Streptosporangiales bacterium
GCGTAGTAGGAGGCCGCGGCATGCGGCTGTGACGGTTCCTTGCCGCCGGCCAGTTCCTTCGCCGCGCGGATCACCAGGCGGCGGGCCGCGACGATCGCCCGGTCGGTGGTGCCCAGGTGCTCGGTCGACCGGTCGCAGACGGGGCCGTCCTGGTCCTCCTGGACGGGCAGGTCCTGGTTGCGGATGCCCGCGATGCCGCTGAAGTTGACGGTCCGCTGCATCTCGCGGTCCAGCCCGAAGTTGTTCTCCCGGTTGGCGAGCGGGATGAACGTCTCCGGGTCGACCTGGACGTGCAGCACCTGGCCGTCGGCGTAGTTCTGCCGGTCCGCGTCGTCGAAGGGCCGGTCGTTGCGCCAGGTGACGGTGAAGCCCCACATGTTCTCGTCGTCGACGGGGACCGCCGCGGTGAACGTGTTCAGGTCCATGTGCTGGGCGGGCACCATCGTGAACGACGGCATCAGGAACGGCGTGATCCGCCAGTACTTCGCGTTCTCCTCCGGCATCTGGCGCTCGGCGACGGCCAGCATGCCGAACGGTTCCTCCGCGATCGTGTACTGCGGGTTCTCCGCCTTGGCCAGCGTCGACTGGATCCGGTTCTGCTGCACGTCGGCGCGCGGCGCCAGGTTCCGGTGCAGGAACTGGACGTGCGCGGTGTCCAGCTCGCCCTCCACGTTCTGGAACCAGTTGCAGCGCTGCAGCCGCTTGGACGCCTGGAACCAGTCGCCGGGCAGCTTCGTCCATTCCAGGTCCGGGAACGGCGGCTGCTGCGTCTCCGGACCCAGGTAGGCCCAGACGATCCCGCCCGCCGCGCGGGCCGGGTAGGCGACGGCCCGGACCTTGCCGGAGTAGGTGGAGTCCTCCGGCTCGGCCGGCATCTCCAGGCACTGCCCGTCGAACCCGAACTTCCAGCCGTGGTAGACGCAGCGCAGCCCGTCTTCCTCGTTCCGCCCCCAGTACAGGTTCGCGTGCCGGTGCGGGCACCGGGCCTCCAGCAGGCCCACCTGCCCGTCGGCGCCGCGGAACGCCACCAGCTTCTCGCCCAGCAGCCCCACCTTCACCGGCGGCGCTCCGGCCTCCGGCACCTCGCTCTCCAGCAGCGCCGGGATCCAGAACCGGCGGAACAGCTCGCCCATCGGCGTGCCCCTCCCCGTCCGGGTCAGGAGTTCGTTGTCAGCCGCGTTGAGCATGCGCGGGCCTCTTTTCTCGCTTATCCGGGTCCGGGGATTCAGAGCAGACGATGAGCGCGTCGAGCGCGGTGACTCCGTCGGGGCGGGCCACGAGAGGGTTGATGTCGAGTTCGGTGATCCGCGGGTAGTCCGTCATGAGCCGCCCGGCCGCGGCGACCGCCCCGGCCACGGCCTTCAGGTCCACGGCGGGTGACCCGCGGAACCCCTCCAGGAGCCGGTGCGAGCGCAGCCGGCCCAGTTCGGCGACGATCTCCTCTTCCGCCAGGTCCGGCGGCATCAGGCGGACGTCGCCCAGGGCCTCGACCCAGACGCCGCCCAGCCCGGCCATGACGACCGGGCCCCAGAGCGGGTGGCGCCGCGCGCCCACCATGAGCTCCACGCCGGGCTCGGCCATCGCCTCCACGAGGATCCCGTCGGGCTCGGTTACGCCCGCGGCGGCCGCCCGCCCGGTCAGCCGGGCCCAGGCCTCGCGCAGTTCCTCCTCGCCGGTGATCCCGAGGGCGACGCCGCCCGCCTCCGTCTTGTGCTGGAGGCTGGCCGCCTGGATCTTCGCCGCCACCGGGTAGCCGACCCGGGCCGCGATGCCGGCGGCCTCGTCCGGGGACGTGGCCAGGTCCCCGGAAGGAACGGAAATCCCGGCCGAGGCTAGGAAACGCTTGCCCCGCCATTCGGGCAGCGCGCCCCCGGCACCGTCCAGGACCGGCTTCCCGCCGGCCGGCGCCTGGGCCGGGATCGCTTCGGCGGACCGCCGGGCCCGCGCCCGCCCGTACCGGGTGACGGCGGCGACCGCGCGGATCATCCGCTCCGGCGAGTTCGACAAGATGATCCCCATCGAGCCCGCGTACTCCCACAGGTCCGGCGGCAGCGGGGTGACGTCCCCGAACAGCGCCATCACCACCGGCTTGCGCTGGCCGGGAGCGGACGCGGCCTTCCCGACCTGCTCCAGCATCGTCCGGACCACCTCCGGCGACCCGAACGGCAACGCCAGGACGGCCGAGCCGATCGCGTCGTCGGACAGCAGCGCCGCCAGCCCGTCGTGATACATCTCCGGGTCCGACGCGGCGATCGTCCCGAAGTCCAGCGGGTTCCCCGGCTGCATGTAGTCCGGGAACCGCTTGCCCAGGACCTCCATCGTCGGCGGCGACAGTTCCCCCACCGACAGGCCCAGCCCGTCCAGGGCGTCCAGCCCGATCGCGCAGAACGCGCCCGACGTGGTGCCGATCGCGGTGTCGGCGACCGGCGGCTCCGGGTACCGGGCCAGGATCTCGGCGACGTCGAGCAGTTCCTCCAGGGACTCCGCGACGCACGCCCCGGCCCGGGTCAGGACCGTCGACAGCACCCCGTAGTCGGCGGCCAGCGCGCCGGTGTGGGAGGCGGCCGCGCGCTGCCCGCGCTCGCTGCGCCCCGCGTGCATCAGCACGACCGACTTGCCCCGCGACCGGGCCTTCCGGACCGCCGCCAGGAACCCCCGCGGATCCCGGATGTCCTCCGCGTAGACCACGATGCCGCCCGTCACCGGGTCATCGGCGAAATGATCCAGGTAGTCGGCGAGGGTGAGCCCGGCCTCGTTCCCGGTCGAGACCGTGTAGGACACCGGCAGGTTCCGGGTCCGCAGACCCCGGGCGATCATGCCCATCAGCCCGCCGCTCTGCGCGATCACGGCGATGCCGTTCGTCGTCCCCTCCGGCAGCCGCGGCGTCGGCGGCCCCGGGATGAAAATGGTGGTCAGCGGCAGGACGTAGTTGACGAAGCCCAGGCAGTTCGGCCCGTTGAACGCCATCCCGCCCTCGCGGGCCAGGCGCTCGATCTCCGCCTGCTCGGCCCGCCCCCGCTCGCCGAACTCGGCGAACCCCGACGCGTACGCGATCGCGGCGTTGACGCCCCGCGCGACGCAGGCGGCCACGGCCTCGCGCAGGCCGCTCGCCGGCGTCATCAGCAGCGCCAGGTCGACGCCCCGCGGCAGTTCGTCGATGCCGCGCAGCACCGGCAGGCCGTCGATCTCCCCGCCGGACCGCCCGACAAGATGAATGTCCCCGGCGAAGTCGTTGACCCGCAGCATCCGCAGCAGTGCCCGGCCGCTCGATCCCGGCCGCGCCGAGACCCCCACTATCGCCACCGAACGCGGCGTCAGCATCCGCCCGATCGGCGTATCCGCCCTGGTCCCTGCCTCGGCCATCGCGGCTCCTCTGCTCGTCCGGTCGCGGGTCGTTTCTCGTATTCCTCACGAAACAATGTGATGATCAGACAGTCCATGCTCAACTGCTGCTATAACCGTCTAAATCGTCCAGAGATGGAGCACCGATGACCGCGACCCGCAGAACCAGCAGCCGGCCCGGGGTTCCGTCCGCCGACGGAGTGGACGTGCTCGCGTCCCTGCTGGACACGCACGGGCTCACCACCGTCGTGTGCGGACGGATCGACCTGACCCCGCCCTGGCGCCTGGAAAGCGCCCCCACCGACCTGTTCTCAATCCTGCTGCAGGTCAGCGGGCAAAGCCACATCGAGCAGAAGACCCTGCCCGAACCCCTCGTGATCAACGCCGGAGACATCCTCATCCGGCCGCGCGGCAAAGCCGACGGCTACATGCACGACGGCTCCAACCCGCCCACCGCCACCTGGCGGCTGTCGGTCCCCGCCCCCGGCGACCGCGTCCCCACCCCGCGCCCCCTCCGGCTCGCCAGGGACCCCGGCCACCCCGTCAGCTCCGTGGTCTCCTGCCTGCTGCGGATGGGAGACGCCCCCCGCGGCCCCCTCCTCGACAGCCTCCCCGAACTCATCCACATCCCGACCGGGACCACCTCCCGCTACACCGGACTGCGCCAGGCAGCCGACGTGATGATCTCCGAGGCCGCCAGCCCCGGCCCCGCCAGCACCCGCCTGATGAGCCGGCTCGCCGAGATCCTGCTGATCCTGGTCCTCCGCCAGCAGGCCGACGAACGCAGCGGCCACCCCGGCCTCCGCGCGCTCAACGACCCCCTGATCGCCCCCGCGATCCGGCACATGCACGCCGACCCCGCCTACCCGTGGACCGTCGCGGCCCTCGCCTCCGCGTGCGGCCTGTCCCGATCCGCGTTCGCCGACCACTTCAGCGAGGTCGTCGGCATCTCCCCCGGCGCCTACCTCACCGAATGGCGGATGGCGTCGGCCACCAAGCTGCTCGCCACCACCTACACCACCGTCGACCGCGTCGCCGCGTCCGTCGGCTACCGCAGCGAAGCCGCCTTCCGCCGAGCCTTCACCACCGCCCTCGGCTGCACCCCCCGCGAGTACCGCACCAGGACCCGGTCCAAAGCCTTACCCCGAACGGACCTTCGATCCCGTCCCGTTACGGCACCTTCAGGACCGGCTGGTACAGGTCCAGCCACAGCGCCAGGTCCATCACCCGCTCGATGCCCCGCCGGGAATCCGCCGTGACCTCCGCCCCCGGAGCCGTCGCCCGGACAAACCAGTCCCGGCTCGCCAGGCCGAACACCGCATGCCCCGCGTCCGGCAGCTGCTCGCGCGCCGCCGCCTGCAGCCGCGCCGCGTACACCGGGTCCTGCGTCGACGGGTACGGCGCCTTCACCCGCTTCGCCACCGACTCCGGCAGCAGATCCCGGGTAGCGCCGCGCAGCAGCGACTTCTCCTGCCCGTCATAGGTCTTCAGCGCCCACGGCGCGTTGTAGACGTACTCGACCAGGCGGTGATCGCAGAACGGCACCCGAACCTCCAGGCCGACCGCCATCGACATCCGGTCCTTGCGGTCCAGCAGCACGCGGACGAACCGCGTCAGGTGCAGGTAGGAGATCTTTCGCATCCGCCAGTCGAAGTCGGACTCCCCGTCCAGCCGGTCGATCCTCGCCACGGACTCGCTGTAGGAGTCGGCGATGTAGCCCGGCAGGTCCAGATCGCCGGCCACGCCGGGATCCAGGACGCTCAGCGGATTGCCCGACAGGGCCTCCGACGCCCCGTGCAGCCACGGGAACGTCGTGCACTCTCGCGCCTTCGGGTCGAAGAACCACTTGTAGCCGCCGAACACCTCGTCCGCCGACTCCCCCGACAGCGCCACCGTCGACGTCTCCCGCAGCGCGCGGAACAGCAGGTACAGCGACGTGTCCATGTCCGCCAGGCCCGTGCAGAACTCCCGGGCCCGGACCACCCGGGCGCGCAGGGCGGGATCGGTCAGCTCGTCGGAGCCGATCAGGATGGTCCGGTGATCGGTCCCCGACTTCTCCGCCACGTCCCGGGCGAACGGCGCGTCCGGCGTGCCCCGGAAATCGTCCTGGACGAAGTTCTCCTCCTGCCCGGTGAAGTCCACCGAGAAGCTCCGGATCCGCTCCCCCTTCACGGCCGCGTTCTTCGCCGCGATCGCGGTCATCACCGACGAGTCCAGGCCCCCGGACAGCAGCGTGCACTGCGGCACGTCCGCGATCATCTGCCGGGCGACGATGTCCTCCAGCAGGTCCCGCACGTGCCCGACCGTCGTGTCCCGGTCGTCGGCGTGCGGCCGGGTCTCCAGGCTCCAGTAGCGGACGGTCCGCAGGCCCGCCCGGCTGACCGTGACGGTCGTCCCCGGCACCACCTCGCGCATGCCGTCGAAGACCGCGTGCCCCGGCGTCTTGATCCACGCGAACATCTCGCGCAGCCCGTCGGCCCTGACGGTCCGCTCCGCGAGCGGGCTGGCCAGGATCGCCTTCGGCTCCGACCCGAACAGGACCCCGTCCGCGGTCTCGTAGTAGTACAGCGGCTTGACGCCCATCCGGTCCCGGACCAGGACGAGGCGCTCGTCC
>WRBL01000358.1 GCA_009784565.1 Streptosporangiales bacterium
CATCCGGCCGAGCCCCTCGATGACCTTCATGCCGCCGACGTGCCCCGGTCCCAGGACGCGGAGCAGACAGCGATGGACAACCTCGCCACCCAGTCGGCCATCGCGATGCTGAACCGGCTTCCCGGGAAGCAGGCGGAGGTCATCCTGCTGCGGGTCGTCGCCGGACTGGACACCGAGGTGGTCGCGGACATGCTCGGCAAATCCCCGGGAGCGATCCGGGTTCTCGCGCACCGGGGCCTGAGGAGGCTCCAGTCACTCCTGTCCTCGGGAGCAGGTGTAACGCTTTGACCCGCCACGGCGTTCCGGACGATGACATGCCAGACAGCTTCCCCTTCCCGCCCGAGGGCCTGCAGTCGCACGACGACCGCGCCCTCGACTCACTGCTGTCCGGAGACCCTGACGTCCCCGAGTCGCTCCGCCCGGTGGCGGACACCCTGAACGCGCTGCGGGCCGCGCCGTCGGCCCGTGAACTGCGAGGCGAAGCCGCCGCCCGCGCGCAGTTCCGCGCCCTGAGCCAGGAGGCCCGGTGGGGCGCGGACGACCCCCGCACCCTGGAGATGCCAGCCGTCCCCAGCCAGCGCCGCCGGGGCGCGCCGGTCCGGGCCGTCCGGCGCCGGCAGTCCCGGACCCGGCTCGCGGGGCTGGCCGCCGCGGCCGCCGTCCTCGTGGCGGCCGTCGTCGCGGTCACCTATACCGGCTACCTGCCCAGCCGGCTGCAGAGCATCGCCCACCAGACGATTTCCGCGCCGCCGGTCCGCGCTCCGTCGGATCCGGGCACGTCCGGGCTGCAGAGTGCGTCGGCCCGCCCGGTGGCGCCGTCGACGACCGCCCCGGCGGCCAGCGCCCCGGCGTCGCAGGCGCCCGCGCCGTCCGCCGGTGCTCCGGGCAAGTCGGCCCTGTGCGAGCAGTTCTGGTCCGACCTGAAGCACGCGCGGCCCGGCCGGCCGGACCGGCCGGGCCGGATGCCGTGGGAGACCCCCCGCTACGGCCAGCTGGTCGCCGCCGCGGGCGGTCCGCGGAAGGTGTTCGCCTACTGCTACCCGGTCTGGGAGCAGCGGGACGCGCCCGAGTACGGACGTCTTCCCTCGTACCCGCCGTACTTCCCCCGGCAATGGAGCGACGGCGGAGCGCAGGGCAACGGCCAGGACAACGGCCAGGGCCAGGGCCAGCAGCAACCGCAGAATTCCGGCGATCAGCAGCAGCCGGAGCCCGGCAGGCAGCCCCAGAACAGCAGTTCCGCCGAGCCGCATCCCTCGAACAGCCCCGCCTCTCAGCCGGGAAACCAGGGCCAGAACTCCGGCGCGTCCCAGAACTAGGGGCCCGGGCCTAGGGCGTCTCGCCGGTCAGCGCGCTGAGGATCGTCGCGCAGGCCTTTTCGAAGGACTGCCGGTCGGCCTCGCTGAGGCAGCTGAACACCACTTCGCGCACGGCCGCGACGTGGCCCGGCGCGGCGGAGCGGATGGACTCGGCCCCGTCCGCCTGGAGGATGACTTCGGCTCCCCGGCCGTCGGCCGCGCATTCCTGGCGCGCCACCAGGCCGCGCTTCTCCATCCGGGTGAGCTGATGGGACAGCCGGCTCTGCTCCCAGTTCAGGGCCTCGCACAGCTGGTAAGGCCGCATCCGGTTGCCGGGCGCCTCGCTGAGCTGTACCAGGACCTCGTACTCGGGCAGCGACAGGCCGGATTCGCGCTGCAACTGCCGTCCCAGGTAGGCCGGGAGCAGCGTGCTCATCCGCAGGTAGGTCCGCCAGGCCCGCTGCTCGTCGGGGGTAAGCCACTCGGCGCTCATGTTCTTAGGGTACCCAGAAGTTTAATGACGATTCATCTATGTACACAGCGAAAGGGCCGGCCCGCGCTCCAGGATGAGCGCGGGCCGGCCCTCGCGGCCGTTCCCCCGTATCAGGGGCGGTTCCAGTCCTGGGCCAGGGCGTCCAGGTTCGGGACGCCCAGCCCGCTGCCCGGGTTGTAGACCGAGCCCGGGTTACCGGTGTAGTAGAGGTTGCTGCTGGCCGTGCCCTCCGCGTTGACCGGCGTGAACGGGTCGTTCCCGCTGGTCGCGAAGGAGTAGATCGACGGGTTCCAGAAGCCGACCCGGTGCCCCAGGTAGGAGTCGATCACCGCGGCGGATCCGTTGAGCTGCGGCGCCACGAAGCTGGTGCCGCCGTAGCCGCCGATGAGCGGCGAACTGCCCGCCTCCACCGCCGAGGGCTCGTACAGCAGGTAGCCGCTGTAGGGGTCGGCGTCGGCCGAGACGTCCGGGACGGCCCGGCCGTCGCTGTTCCCGGAGCTCACGGCCGGGTTCTCGCTGACGTCGAAGCTCGTCGGCTCGACCAGGTCGGTGCCGGACTGGGTCTTGTCGCCGGTCGGCGTCAGCCAGTTGACCGCGTTGTAGTGCCCGATGTCGGGGACCTGGTCCTGGTAGGAGGGCCGCGACTCGATCGACGAGTAACCGCCGCCGCCCCCGATCACCTCCGACTCCGCGGCCGCCGCGTAGGACTCGTTCTGCACGGTCGCGGTCGGCTTCCAGAGGTAGTCCCAGCCCCAGGTCCGCACGTTCGGCACAGACACGTTGGCGGTCGTGGTCCCGGTGGTGTTGCTGAGCTGGCCGGACCACGGGTTCGTGGTGCCGCCCGCGGCGGTGATGTACGGGCTGTCCGCGGACGCGGCGACCGACAGGTTCGTCGTCTGCTGGTCGGCGGTCGCAGTGTAGGCGCCCCAGTCGCCGGCCGCGGTGAACGCGGACTGGCCCTGGGCCGCCAGCTCGAGGAACGCCTCGTCGAACGCGGCCTCGTAGTTGGGCGACTCGGTGTGGTCGGCGATCGTGTACTTCAGGTAGGTCTCGGACTCCGCCCAGCTGGCCGAGACCGAGTCGGCGGTGTTGTCGCTGGCCGCCTGGAAGTAGGCGTCGGCGAAGCCGGAGTCGGTGTTCGGCGCCTGGTACACGTCGACGTTGGCACCGGGGGCCAGGCCGCCCGCCTGCTCCACGTCGAGGTCGGTCTCGCCCGAGCCCGAGGAGTCGGTCGGCAGGCCGGGGCCGCCGTCGACGTTGGTCGTCGTGACCTGGCGGCCGGTCTGCGGGGTGTTCGCGATCGTCGACCAGAAGGTCTGCGGCGCGGTCGGGTCCATCGAGGCCAGCGTCACGATCGCCGTCGTCTGCCCGGAACCGTCCGCGCCCGCCTTGTACAGCGGGGACAGCCCGTACCGGGAGGCGAAGTCCGACGGCAGGTTGCAGGCGTCCTGCAGGCCGGTCAGGGCCTGGCAGTCGGTCGGGCTGAGCGCGCCCGGCTTGGCCGCCTTCGACTTGTTGTACTGGGTCAGGGCCGTGTTCACGTGCGCCGTCTGGCTGGAGAACGTGGAGTAGTTGGTCAGCCCCAGAACGGACAGCACGTTCTGCGCGATGTCGGCGGGCAGCTTGGGCGCGCCGGTGGCGGCATGCACGGTCTGCGCGGGGATGGACGCCGCGCCGCTGGTCCCGTGCAGTTCCGGCACCCGGTACTGCTTCTGGGACGTCGACAGGGCCTGGTCAAACTGCCCGGCCGTACCGGTGGCCACCACGTCCACGTCGTCGCCGTACGCCTTGGCCTTAATGCCGTACTTGGCCAGGTAGCTCTCGAGCGCGGAGATCACTGCCGGAGTCTGGCCGTAGGTGTCGGCGAACTGCCGTGTTGACAGGAAATGACTCATCCCGTGCGTGACCTGGGACTTCAGCTGGTCCGAGTTCCGCTCTTTCAATACGAACGACACGGTTTCCGGCGTGTCAGAGGAGGTACTTCCCAGCCCGGTCGCGCCCGGAAGCCCCAGCGAGGTCAGGGCCCCCTGAATATCGACCAGCGGGTCCGAGCCTGGCGCGGTAGAGGCGTTGGCGGTAGTAGCCGCGCAGGTCACCCCGGCAATCAACGCACCGGCCGCCAGTCCGGCGCCCAGCTTCCGGCGCACAGATCGAGCCATGCTTTGCACTCCTAACGTCGGATATATCGGAGTACATAGTCGCATGGCCATATAGCCGACACGCAAGGTTCATCAGATCTCAAATTCATGAACTTGCTATTCGGCTTCTTAACGGCCTCTAATCTTTCAATTTCCGGCAATTACTCCCCAACCCGGGCGTAACACCCGGGTCGATAAACCACTCATGTCCCGCCAGCACCCTGAATACCGGGACCGGCATCCGCCCCGCCAGCCGGAACAGCCGCGACGACCGCCTGTTTCCGTTGGCCGGCGTCCGGTGGGCGGCCAGCGCCCGCTGCTTCACGGCGGCGTACCGGCGCACGTCCAGGCGGTACGTGATCTTCCGGTACGGCGTGCCCGCGGCCCTGGCCTCGTCGTCGCTGAACCTCGCCAGCCGCAGCGCCCGCAGGACCGCCGAGCCCGCCACCGCGAGTTCGGTGGGAACAGTGGCCTCCAGGACCGGCACGCCGGTACGCCGCGCGGCCAGGGCGCCGACCTCGTGAACCTTGACATGGTCCCGGTGGCCGTACCCGCCCCGAGAGTCGTAGCTCAGCAGGAGGCTCGCGTTCTCCTCGCGGATGAGGGCGGCCAGGCGGGCCGCCGCCTCCGCCGGATCCGCGCGGGCGAACCGGGTCCTGCCCGGCGGGTCCGGATAGAGGAGAAGGCCGTGACCGCTGTCGGCGTAGCCAAGATGCTCGGCCCGGGCCGCGCCCAGGATCGCGGCGCTGGCCCGGAACTCGTCGAGCCGGCCGTTCGGGGCCTCGACGGCGCCGTCGCAGGCGACCACGATGACCACCCGGTGCCCCCGGGCGGACAGGTGGACGAGGGTGCCGCCCGTGAGCAGCACCTCGTCGTCCGGGTGCGCGTGGAACGCGAGGACGGTCGCCACGCACCCCAGGGTGTCACACCCGCGGCTTACCTGCGGTAGTCGCGATGGTGGCGGTTGCGGCTCACCAGGGCGACGACGGCGACCAGGGCGATGATCGCCACCAGCCACGGGGCGAACAGGACGTGCGCGATGATGTGCCCCGCGATCGAGAGCGCCACGATGGCGGCCGCCACGACCAGGATGGGATGCGCCCGGCCTCCCCGGCGCCCTACCCGGTAGGGCCCGGTGGCCAGTCCCCCGGGACGGTCTCCGTCACGGTCATCGGGCTCCTCGCCGGCTCCGGCGGAGCCCAGGTCGGGCAGGTCGTCGAAGAGGCCGTTCAGGTCGCCTCGCGTCTTGGCCGACATCGCGCGGGACACCCGCTCGTCGAGTTCGGTCTTGTCGAGCCGGCCGTCGCTGTAATGACGGCCCAGCAGTTCCGCGACCTCCGACCGCTCGGCGTCGGAGACCCGCAGGGTGTCGTAGTAGCCGGGACGGACGCGGCGCGTCCAGGACTGGGTGGAGGAAGGTGACATGGCGGCTGGTCCTTACCGGGACTGGACGGAGTCGAGGAGATCGGCGGCGAGGGAGACATCGCTGCCCTCTTCCGGGATGAGCAGGAGGCAGGCCAGGTAGACGGGGACCCCCGCGCCGCCCAGCACCGTGGTCACCGCGAAGGCGATGCGGATGAGCGTGACCTCCACGCCCAGGTAGTGCGCGAGGCCGGCGGAGACACCCGCCAGCAGGCGCCCGTCGCGGGCGCGGCGCAGAGGCGGACGGCGGGGCGGAGAGCCCGGCTGGTTCATGTCGTTCATGGCTTCAGAATGCGTCCGCGGGCCCCGCGCCGCATCGGGGAAACCCCGGGAGGCGACCCTGATCCGCCGCGTGCCGCCTCAGGGGTCCCGGGCAATCCCCGGGTCCGGCTCCGGGATGACCCTGATGGTCCCGGGGGCGTTCGGAGGGCATCATGGGAGCGTGAGCGAACCTCCGACCCAGACCAGGCCCGATTGGCACCACCGGCACCGGCCGCCGGGCGCCCGCGTCCGCGAGCGCTGGAACGGCGAGCACTGGGTGGGGCTCCAGGAACAAAGA
>WRBL01000359.1 GCA_009784565.1 Streptosporangiales bacterium
CGAGGACGTGCTGCTCCAGCGGCAGGCCGACGCGATCGACGCCAGCTGGTCCCACGTCTCCGGGTCGCGGGTCAATTTCACCGGGCCCCAGCCCAGGCTCGCCCCTGGCCCCCAGAGCGGCCCGTCGGCCCGCCCGGCGGCGAGGCACCGGGCCCCCGGCCCCGGGTCCCCGGGCGAGACGGGCCCGGACAGCGTGCCGCAGAGCCCTCCGGTCTCCGTTCCGCGGCCGGGTCCCGCCAGCGGCCCCACGGTCCGCCCGTCCCGTGCCCGCGAGCAGTATCTTGGTAACCCGTACGCGTTATTATCAGTACAGGGGGTAAATGTGGTTGCTGTTGATAATTTCACGAGCGGGCTCCTGAACCCGGCTGCCGCCTACGCGGTGTCCTGTCTCGGGGGGTTTCTAGGGCTGCGGTGCGTGCGCCGCTCGCGGATCGACCGGGGCGCGGCGCGGGCGGCATGGCTGTCGCTGGCGGCGATCTCGGTCGGCGCCACCGGCATCTGGGCGATGCACTTCATCGCGATGCTCGGATTCTCGATCCCCGGGCAGACGATCACGTACACCGTGCCGATCACCATCGCGAGCATGCTGCTGTCGATCCTGGTGTGCGGGATCGGGCTGTTCATCGTCGGCTACGGGAACGGCGGCCGCGGCCGCCTGCTCACCGGCGGGGTGATCCTCGGCGTGGGCGTGAACGTCATGCATTACATGGGCATGGCGGGAATGTCGATGCCGGACACGATGAGCTACAACCCGCTTCTGGTCGCCGCGTCCGTCGTGATCGCGGTGGTAGCCGGAACGGCGGCGCTGTGGCTCGGCGAGCGCGTGAACACGATCCGCGACACGACCTGGGCCGCGCTCATCATGGGAGTCGCGGTCACCGGCATGCACTACACGGGCATGTCCGCCCTGCGGGTCCACCGGGGCTCCACGGACATGATGACATCCGGAGCGTCCGGGGTCGCCTTCCTCCTGCCCGTGATCGTCGGGCTGGTCGTCGTCACGTTCGGCATCACGATGGCGCTGCTGCTGTCGCGGAGCGACGCCGAGGTAGTGGAAGACCGGAGGCTCGATCAGCGGATGGCGGAGCTCATCGCCAAGGGCTGGTCCGAGAAGTAGCGGCACGCCCGCGGATCACGCCACCGGCTCCTCGCTGCTCCAGGGGAAGTCGATCCAGAGGTCCGTGCGGCGCCAGGCGTAGTCGCACCTGACCGCCGAGCGCGGCTTCTCGTAGATGACCGCCGTCCGGGCCTCGTCGACCTGCTCCCGCACGAACTCGTGCACCAGGGCGAGGGTCTTGCCGGAGTCGGCGACGTCGTCGGCGATGAGGACCTTCTTGGCCGAGAAGTCGACCGCCTGCGGGACCGGCGGCAGCATGACCGGCATGTCCAGGGTGGTGCCCTCGCCGGTGTAGAACTCGACGTTCACCAGGTGAAGGTTCTTGACTGAGAGTGCGTAGCCGAGAGCGCCGGCGATGAACATGCCGCCGCGCGCGATGGCCAGGATGATGTCGGGCCGGAACCCGTCGGCCGCGATGGTCTCGGCGAGCTCCCGTGACGCGTCGCCGAACGCCTGCCAGGACAGGTTCTCGTGCTCATTCCCCATGAGTTGAACATAACCGACCGCGGTCCCGGCGTCCCCCGGGCAACGGGCCGATTCGCCGTTGCCCGGGGGAGAGAAGCTGGACCGCCCCGCGCAAGCCCCCCGGGCCACCAACACCGGCGGACTTCCTCCTCCAGGTGCGCAAGGGCGTCCATCATCTACAGCGCATAACCGGCATTTCGTGTCACACCTGCTTTTTTGGTCATCATAACCCCAGGTCAGGGCAACTCCCGGGGCTCGTGGGGCAGATGGGCTTCCAGGCATGCGGCGAGCCGGGAACAGGCAGGAAAATCTCGAAGTTGTACCATGCAGGGGTATGGTAATGGACTCCGGTCGACTCAAGGCGGCGGCGATGACTGAGCACGGATACACCGCGAGCAAGCAGAAGTACCTGAACCGGCTGCGCAGGATCGAAGGCCAGGTCAGGGGCATCGAGCGCATGGTCGACGAGGACAAGTACTGCATCGATATCCTCACCCAGGTATCGGCGGTCACCAGCGCCCTCGAGGCCGTGGCCCTGGCCCTGCTGGAAGACCACCTGGGGCACTGCGTGGCCCAGGCCGCCGCCGAGGGCGGCGACGTAGCCCAGGAAAAGATCAAAGAGGCGTCCGACGCGATCGCCCGCCTCGTGAAGTCCTGAAACCGGCCAGAGAAGGAGAACGAGCATGGCAACCACGTCCTACAAGGTGACCGGCATGACCTGCGAGCACTGCGCCAGCGCGGTGTCCGAGGAACTCCGGGCCCTCGACGGCGTGTCCGCCGTTAACGTCGACCTCGTAGCCGGCGGGACCTCCACCGTCACCGTGACCAGCGCGGCCGAGCTGACCGACCGGGAGGTCACCGAGGCGCTCGACGAGGCGGGTGACTACCAGATTGCCTGAACGGAGCGTTGCCTTCTCGGTCGGAGGAATGACCTGCGCCTCCTGCGCGGCCCGGGTGGAGAAGAAGCTCAACAAGCTTGAGGGCGTCTCCGCCGCGGTCAACTACGCGACCGAGACGGCGAACGTCAGCTTCCCCGACACCCTCACGGCCGACGACCTGGTCGCGGTCGTCGAGAAGACCGGCTACACCGCGACCCTGCCCGCCGCCGGCGATGACTCGCGTGACGAGCCCGACGGCGGCGGGCCGACGGCCCTCCGGCTGCTGGTCTCGCTGGTCCTGGCCGCCGGAGTCTCCGTGCTGGCCATGGTGCCCGCGGCCCAGTTCCCCGGCTGGCAGTGGGTGTCCCTTGTCCTGGCCGCGCCGGTCGCGACCTGGGGCGCCTGGCCGTTCCACCAGGCCGCGGCGGTCAACGCGCGGCACGGCGCCGCCACCATGGACACCCTGATCTCGGTCGGCGTCGCGGCCTCGTTCATCTGGTCGCTGTACGCCCTGGCGGCGGGCGGCGACCTCTACCTGGACACCGCGTCCGGGGTGACCGCCGTGATCCTGCTCGGCCGGTACCTGGAAACCCGGGCCCGGCGGAGTTCCGGTGCCGCGCTGCGGTCCCTGGCCGAACTCGGCGCCAAGGACGTGACGGTGCTCCGCGACGGCCGGGAAACCCGGGTGCCCGCCTCGGCCCTGAAAACCGGCGACCTGTTCACGGTCCGGCCCGGGGAGAAGATCGCCGCCGACGGCACCGTCGAGTCGGGCACCTCCGCCGTCGACACCTCCATGCTCACCGGCGAGCCCGTCCCGGCTGACGTCGCCCCCGGGGACGAGGTGACCGGCGGGTGCCTCAACACCAGCGGCCGCCTGATCGTCCGGGCCGCCCGCGTCGGCTCCGCGACCCGGCTGGCCCAGATCACCCGCCTGGTCGAGGAGGCCCAGAACGGCAAGGCCGCCGTCCAGCGGCTCGCCGACCGGGTCTCCGCCGTGTTCGTCCCCGCGGTCATCGGCGCCGCGCTGGTCACCCTGGCCGCCTGGCTCCTGGCCGGGCAGCCCGCCAGTTCCGCGTTCACCGCCGCGGTGGCCGTGCTCATCATCGCCTGCCCGTGCGCCATGGGCCTGGCCACCCCGACCGCGCTCCTGGCCGGGACCGGCCGGGGCGCCCAGTTCGGCATCCTGATCCGCGGGCCCGAGGTCCTCGAATCCACCCGGGCCATCGACACCGTCGTCCTCGACAAGACCGGCACCGTGACCGCCGGCACCATGTCGGTCGCCGGCGTGCATGCCGGGCCGGGAGAGGACAGCGCGGAGATCCTGCGCCTGGCCGGCGCCGTCGAGTCCGCGTCCGAGCACCCGGTCGCCGCCGCCATCACCCGCGCCGCCGGACTGCCCCCGGTCGTCGACGACTTCTCCTCCTACCCGGGACTCGGGGTCTCCGGGACGGTCAGCGGGCACGCGGCCGTCGTCGGGCGGGCGGACTGGCTCCGCGCCGAATGGTCTCTCCCCGTCCCGGCGGAACTCGCCGAACGGGCCGAGACGGCCGAGGCCGAGGGACGCACCGTCGTGTTCGCCGCCTGGGACGGCCAGGTCCGCGGCGCCATCGTGGTGTCCGACACGATCAAGCCCGCCTCCGCCGCGACGGTCAGGCGCCTGAAGGACCTGGGCCTGCACCCGGTCCTGCTGACCGGCGACAACGAGCGCGCCGCCCGGGCCGTCGCGGCCGAAGCCGGAATCGACGACGTCATCGCCGGGGTCATGCCCGAGCGGAAGGCCGCGGTGGTGAAGGAACTGCAGGCGGCCGGGAAGGTCGTGGCCATGTCCGGCGACGGGGTCAACGACGCCGCCGCACTGGCCCAGGCCGACCTGGGCCTGGCCATGGGAACCGGCACCGACGCCGCGATCGAGGCATCCGACCTGACTCTGGTCAGCGGCGACCTCAGCGCGGTTCCCGACTCCATTCTGCTGGCCCGGCGCACCCTGGGCACGATCAAGGGCAACCTGTTCTGGGCCTTCGCCTACAACGTCGCCGCGATCCCCCTCGCGGCGCTCGGCCTGCTGAACCCGATGATCGCCGCGGCGGCGATGGCGTTCAGTTCCGTGTTCGTCGTCACGAACAGCCTGCGGCTCCGCCGCTTCCGCCCCGCTGGCCGCTGAATCCGCGAGACGGAAGCGGATCGAGCGGAGGCCGCCCGGCTGGAACCTACGGGCCGCGCCGTCGCCCGGCAGCGCGGACACCCCAGAACCGCGCGTCCGGGCATGGCGTACACGACCCGCAGGTACCGTTCAGACTCTGCCCAGCCTCGGTGCCCCCAGGTAGGGCCGAACGTCCCTTACCGGTTCCGGCAGCGATTCCCAGGCTCCTCCCAGGGTTCGCTTCTAGGCATCCCAGGCGCGGTGCGCATACTCGGTGCCATGACCGGCCGAGCCGTAGGTCCGTCCTTCAGGGCGGGATAAGTCCTAATGTGGCCGCCAGTCGGCAGAGTTTCGCTGGAGCATCGGAAGCGAGAGTGCTCGAATGTCAGTAGTCGGCGTTAAGTTGCGGGATATGGCGAACAGGTACCGGATATACCCCGATCTGGAGGCGGAGAGGGTGATGCGCGATGTGCATTGCGCGCAGTCGCGCTACGTGTGGAACCTGTGCGTGGAGCAGCAGTCGTGGTGGTGGCCGGGGCGGGGCTCGGCGCCGTCGGCGGTCGCCCGGCAGAAGCAGCTGGCGGCGGCGCGGCAGGCGGAGCCGTGGCTGGCCGAGGGGTCTTCGTCGGTGCAGCAGCAGGCGCTGCGGGATTACGACCGGGCCCTGACCGCCTACTTCGACCCGTCGAACCCCGCCCGTAAGCCGCGTTTCCGGTCGCGGAAGAAGAGTCAGGGGTTCGTGGTCCGCGACGTGCGGACCCGGCGGGTGTCCCGGCACTGGGGCGAGGTGCAGGTCCCCAAGTGCGGGTGGGTGAAGTTCCGCTGGTCCCGGCCCCTGCCGCAGAATCCGGGGATGGCGCGGGTAACCCTGGACCGGGCCGGGCGCTGGCACGTCTCGTTCCCCGCCGCCCAGCCCGCCGTGCGGCGGGCCCCGGGCCCGTACCCTGCCGTGGGGATCGACCGGGGTGTCCGCACCGCGATGGTCACCTCTGACGGGCAGCACTACCGCGCGCCCCGGATCAGCGACCGCGACGCCGCACGGTACCTCGCCCTCCAGCGGAAGCTGGCCCGGCAGGAACCCGGGTCGAGGCGCCGGGAGAAGACCCGCCGGAAGATGGCCGCCGTCACTGCCAAGGTCACCGACCGGCGGCGGGACTGGGCGGAGAAGATCTCGACCCGCCTGGTGGCCGGGCACGACCTGATCGTGTTCGAGAAGCTGAACATCCCCGGCATGGTGAAGAAACCGAAG
>WRBL01000360.1 GCA_009784565.1 Streptosporangiales bacterium
CCGAAAGGACCTCGTCGCCTTCGTCACCTACGACAAGGCCCTCTACGACGCCGCCGCCAACGCCCTGCTGCCCGTGGCCAGCCCGGCCTAAAAGACCGGGGGCTCGGTGTAGGTGCCCCATTCGTCCTTCAGGACTCCGCAGATCTCGCCCAGGGTCGCCTCGGCGCGAACGGCCTCCAGCATGGGCTCGACCAGGTTGGCCGAGGTCCGCGAGGCCGCGACCATCTCGGACAGCGCCTTGTCCACCGCGGCCTGGTCCCGCGACGCCCGGCGGCCGGCCAGCACCCGGACCTGCTCCTTCTCCACCTCGGGGCTGATCTTGAGCGTCTCAAGCTCGCCGCCGACGGTCTCGGTGTAGGAGGTGACGCCGACGATCTGCTTCTCGCCCTTCTCCAGCTTCTGCTGGTATTCGAAGGCCGCGTCGGCGATCTCGCCGGTGAACCAGCCGTTCTCGATGCCGCGCAGGAGCCCGCCGGTCATCGACCCGTCGGACGACATGTCCTTGATCCGGGCGAAGATCTTCTCCGCCTCGGCTTCCATCCGGTCGGTCAGCGCCTCGACGTACCAGGAGCCGCCCAGCGGGTCGGCGACACTGGTCACTCCGGTCTCCTCGGCCAGCACCTGCTGGGTGCGCAGGGCCGTCTCGGCCGCCGACGTGGACGGGAGGGCCAGGACCTCGTCCAGGGCGTTGGTGTGCAGGGAGTTGGTGCCTCCGAGCACGGCAGAGAGGGCTTCGACCGCGGTGCGGACCACGTTGTTCTGCGGCTGCTGGGCGGTCAGGGACACGCCGGCGGTCTGGGTGTGGAACCGCAGCCATTGCGCCCGGGCGGTCTTCGCCCCGTACACGTCGCGCAGCCACCGGGCCCAGATCCGGCGGGCGGCCCGGAACTTCGCGATTTCCTCGAAGAAGTCGATGTGCGCGTCGAAGAAGAACGACAGGCCCGGGGCGAACTGCTCGATGTCCAGGCCCCGGGACAGCCCGAGTTCGACGTAGCCGAACCCGCCCGCGAGGGTGAACGCCAGTTCCTGCGCGGCCGTGGAGCCGGCCTCGCGGATGTGGTACCCCGACACCGACAGCGGCTTGTACCGGGGGATCTCCCGCGCGCAGTACTCCATCAGGTCGCCGATGAGGCGCAGGTGCGGTTCCGGGGCGAACAGCCACTCCTTCTGGGCGATGTACTCCTTGAAGATGTCCGTCTGCAGGGTCCCGTCCAGCCCGCCGAGGGGGACTCCCTGCCGTTCGGCCGCCACGAGGTACATGCAGAACACGGGGACGGCGGGACCGCTGATCGTCATGGACGTGGTGGTCTCGTCGAGCTTGATGCCGTCGAACAGCGCTTCCATGTCGCTCGCGGAGTCGATGGCGACGCCGCAGTGCCCGACCTCGCCGAGCGAGCGGGGGTCGTCGGAGTCGCGTCCCATGAGCGTCGGCATGTCGAACGCGACCGACAGGCCGCCGCCGCCGGCCGCGATGAGCATCTTGTAGCGCTCGTTGGTCTGCTGGACGTTGCCGAACCCGGAGAACTGCCGGATCGTCCACGGCTTGCCCCGGTACCCGGTCGCGTACAGGCCGCGCGTGAACGGGTACTCACCCGGCCAGCCGATCCGCTCCGCCGGTTCGGCCCCGTCCGGGGGCCCGTAGACGGGCGCGGTCTCCAGGCCCGAAAGCGTGGTGAAGTCCGCGTCCCTGACCTTGCTCTGGTCGTAGCGCTGCTGCCAGCGCTCCCGTCCTCCGGCGATCTCCTCGGTCATGCTGAGCTCCCCTTCGCGCACGCGATTTAGTAGGACGTCCTACTAAATCGAGTGTAGCGGGCGGCCGGGGGTAAAGATAGGGGCAGGTGGAGACCCGTGACCTGCCATGACTCGCCCGGAAAAAATCGGGACAACCGTTACGCGGGGGGAGACGTCTTTGGGGTTGGCCGGAAAACCCCGGCTTCCCGGCGGAGTCAGAAGGTTCGGTAACGGTTCATGCACTCCACGAATGCCCTCGAGGACACGCCGCCGTTCGATGAAATCATCGCCTTTGGCGGCGCCGGCGGCCCGCGCGCCACCTCGGTCCCAATCCCGGAAAAACGGGAGGCACGCGATAAGGGAGACCTGGTGAGCACAGAAGCGGGGGCTGGCCCGGGCACCGGCCCGGTATCCCTGCCCAACCCCGGATCGGGAGCTAGACGCGCGCTCGCCGAGCAGCTTTTCGCCGCTAACTACCCGAAACTGGCGGGATGGGTGCGACGGCTGGTTGATGATGATGAAACCGCGCATGAAATTGCATCCGAGTCTTTTGTCCGCCTGCTTTCCCGGTGGAAGAGCCTCAGCAGGCTCGATAACCCCCAGAGCTACCTCTTCATGATCGCCACGAACCTCGTGCGCGACCACTGGCGCAAGACCGAGCGCGAACGGCGGGCCATGCGCAGCGTGACCGCCGGCGCCGAACGCGAGCCTTCCCAGGACCCTTCCCAGGACGTCCACGTCCGCTCGCTCATCCAGCAGCTGCCGCCGCGGCTGCGCGACCCGTTCCTGCTGCACTACTACGCCGGCTTCGGCCTCCGGGAGATCTCACTGCTGCTCAAACGCCCGGAAGGGACGATCAAGGCCGATTTGCATCATGCGCGGGTCCAGCTCCGTCAGGCGATGACCCCGGGAGCGCCCAATGCCCGATAAAGACCTGGACAGCTGGCTGAACGAGCAAGTCCAGCCGCTGCCCCCGCCTCCAGGCACCTTCGACCTGATCAGCCGCCGGGCCCGCCGCCGCAGGCTGCGACGGGCCGCCGTGACCCTGGCCTCGGGGGCCGCCGTGGCGGCCGTCGCGCTGGTCGTCGCCGCGAACCCGGCCCTGCTGCGGCTGAACCCCCCGGCCGAGACCGGGCAGGCGGTGGCGGGCGCCCGCTCGCCGGGCCCGGGCTCGTACCCGGTCAACGGCGCTAATCAGCCGAACGGATCGGGCCGTCCCCTGACGTCCGCGCGCGCCTCCTCCGCTCCGGACGGCGGCCGGAGCCCCTACCCCGGACCGGTTCCCGTCGACTTCGCCCCGTCGTCGGTGACCTTCGTGTCTCCGGCGCGGGCCTGGGTCATCGGGCAGGCCGGAGTTCCCGGTTCCTGCTACAACGGCAACATCTGCACCTCCGTCGCCTGGACCCCCGACGACGGCCGCACCTGGCACGGCGAGCATGCGCCGGTGGCGGGCGCCCCCGGCGGGCCGAACGGGGTCAGCGGCATCCGGTTCCTCGACGGGGTCAACGGCTGGGCGTTCGGTCCCGAGCTGTGGGCGACCCACGACGGGGGCAACAGCTGGCATGCCGTGGACACGTTCGGGCAGCGGGTGACCGGCCTGGAAACGGCCGGGAACCGGGCCTACGCGCTGTTCGCGAACTGCTCCGGGAGCTCCGGGAGCGAGTTCGCCGCCGGCTGCACCAGCTTCACGCTGATGACGAGCCCGGCGGGCAGCGACGCCTGGCAGCCGGCGGGACCGGGAACGAGCAGCCTGAGCGCGGGCGGCGCGGCGTCCTCCGCGGTGATCCAGGTGGCGGGGAACGAGGGCTACCTGCTCGCCCCCGACGGGACCGTCTACTCCGGCCCGCTCGGCGGGACCTGGGCCAAGGCCGGCACCGCCCCCTGCGAGCCGGGGGCGCCTCAGCCCGGCGGGTCTCCTTCGGGCGCGCTGCTGGCGGCGTCCGGCCCGGGGCACCTGGCCCTGGCGTGCGCCGGACCGGTGTCTTCCGACTCGGTCTACACTTCCGCCGACGGCGGGTCGGCCTGGACGCAGTCACCCGCGGCCCCGTCGCCGGATCCCACGCAGGACTCCGCGGGAAGCACCCCCGTGCCCGCCCCGTCGGGGGCCGCCCCCGGATCCCCGGAGCCCTCCGCGACGGAGCCCGCTTCCCCGGCCGGTTCCTCTCCGTCCGCCTCCACCGTGGCGGCGTACACTCCGGCCGGGAACCCCCGGTCCCTGGCGGCCGCGCCCGGCGGCACCCTGCTGCTGGCCACGGCGGACGGGATCTACTCGCTGGCCTCCGGCGCGTCCCGGTGGCGCCAGGCCACCGCGGCGGGCGGGAGCCGGCTGCCGGACGGCGGCTTCAGCTACGTGGGGATGACCTCGGGCTCCGACGGAGTGGCCCTGCCCGCGAATACGTCGCTCCACGAGATCTGGGTCACCGCCGACGGCGGCCGGACCTGGACGCCCCGGCCGGTGAGCTAGGCCCACCCCGCCTTATGTTCGCGGAAACTGCTGTTCCAGCAGCAGAAACTGCGAACTTAGCGGTGGGGGGCGCCGGGGGTGTCGGGGGCGCCGGGGGTGCCGGGAGTTTCGGTTTCCGGCGTGAAGTCGCCGGCGGAGAGACGGAGGCTCCGGAGCAGGCCGAACATCTCGGCCAGCTCCTCCTCCGAGTAGTCACCGAGGCCGAAGTCCGCGGCCATCAGGTCCCGGGTCGCCGCCCCTACCGCGTCCCGGCCCCGCTGGGTGATCTCGGCCAGCCGGCCGCGGCCGTCCGCGGGGTTGGGGCGGCGGACCACCATGCCCTGCGCCTCGAGCCGGTCAACGGTGTTCGTGACGCTGGTGGGATGCACCATGAGCCGCTCCCCCATGACCCGCAGCGGCAGCGCCCCCGCCCGGCTGAACGACAAGAGCACCAGCGCCTCGTACCGGGCGAACGTCAGGCCGTAGGGCCGCAGGAGCCCGTCCAGTTCGCCCAGCAGGATCTGCTGGGCACGCATGATGGACGTGACCGCCGCCATCGCGGACGACGGCCCGAATCTCCGCTCCCAGGTCCGCGCGGCCCGGTCGATGGGATCAAACGGCAGTTCCAGCGCTTTCCGCACATCGCAACCCTACGCGTAACAACGGTGCCCCGGCCGCCGCGTGGGCAGCCGGGGCACCGGGGCGAATAATTCCGAACGGGCGGCTACTCGGTCCACCAGTCTTCCTCGTGCTTCCTCTCGGCCGCGGCCGGCGGAGTCGAGCTCGCACGGGAGATCCGCGACGGCAGCGCCGTCACCGACGCGCCGGCCGTCTCCGGGCCGGCGGAATCCTCCGGCTCGGAGTCCGAGGAGTCCTCCGACGACGACGAGGCCTTGGAGAAGACCGAGGAGCCGTTGCCGTTCCCGTTGCCGCTCTCCACCGCGCGCCCGGGGATGACGTTCGGGCCCGACGACGGCCCCGACGACTGGGCGATGGCCGGCTTATCCTGCGCCTTCTCCACCGGGGCGGCCGCCGCTTCCGCGGCCGCGGCGGCACCGGCGCCGAGGTGGCCGCCGAGCAGCTGACGGACCTGCGTCAGGTGCGCGGAGATGTTGTCCTTCTGCCGGGTGAGCTCCTCCACCTCGCGCTGCGCGGCGGCGCGGCGGCGTTCCCCGTCGCTCTTGGCGTCGTTGACGTGCTGCTCGGCCTGGGCCCGGGCCTGGGCGATGATCTGGTCGGAGTTCTTCTTCGCGTTCCCGACCAGGTTCTGGGCGTGCTGATCGGCGTCCCGGCGGGTCTGGTCGGCCTGAGCGGAGGCCTTGGTGGCCCGCTGCTCCGCGTTCGCGGCCCGCTGCTCGGCCTCGGAGACCAGCTTCTGCGTGGCGGCCTGCGCGGCGGCGAGCCGCTCGGCCTCCTGGCGCTCGGCCTCCTCGCGGCGCGCCGCGATGTGGATCTCGAACTCGGCCTCGGCCTGCGCCCGCTGGGCCTCGCTCTCCTCCAGGAGCCGCTGGGCCTGCGACCGCATCTCGTCGGCCTGCTTCTTGGAGGTGGTGAGGATCTCGTCCCGCTCCCGCTTGGCCGCGGCCTTCATCTGGGCCACGTCCCGCTCGGTCGTGGTGACCAGCTTGGCCAGGTCCCGCTCGGCGGCGGCCCGCTTCTC
>WRBL01000361.1 GCA_009784565.1 Streptosporangiales bacterium
CGAGATCCGCGCACCGCAGGGGACTCTCCCCGGTGTGTCGAGCTTCCAGCTCCACTTCGCGGACCACGACATCCTCACCCCCGGCGACGCTCCGGACGTCCTTGTCGCGATGAACCCCGCCGCGCTCAAGGCCAACCTCAAGGACCTGCCGGGCGGCGCCGACCTCATCGTCAACACGGACGAGTTCACCAAGCGGAACCTGACCAAGGTCGGGTACGAGGCGAACCCGCTCGAGGACGAGTCCCTGGCGGAGAGGTACAAGCTGCACCCGGTGCCGCTGACCTCGCTGACCGTCAAGGCGCTCGAGGATCTCGAACTCACCCGCAAGGACGCCGAGCGCGCGAAGAACATGTTCGCTCTCGGGCTGCTGTCCTGGCTGTACGGCCGTCCGGCGGAGGGCACGCTGGCCTTCCTCGAGCAGAAGTTCGGGAAGAAGCCGGAGATCTACAAGGCGAACGTCACCGCCTTCAACGCCGGCTGGAACTACGGCGAGACGACCGAGGACTTCGTGGTCCGGTACGAGGTCAAGCCCGCCGCCATCGCCCCCGGAAAATATCGGAATATAACGGGAAACGCGGCGCTCTCGTACGGTCTCGTGGCCGCCTCGCAGCTGTCGAAGCTCCCGCTGTTCCTCGGGTCTTACCCGATCACCCCGGCTTCCGACATCCTGCACGAGCTGGCCAAGCACAAGCGGTTCGGCGTCCGGACGTTCCAGGCCGAGGACGAGATCTCGGCGGCCGGCACGGCGCTGGGCGCGGCGTTCGGCGGATCCCTGGCGGTCACCACCTCGTCCGGACCCGGCCTGCTGCTGAAGGCGGAGACCGTCGGCCTGGCCGTCTCGGTCGAGCTGCCGATGATCATCGTGGACGTGCAGCGCGCCGGGCCTTCCACCGGGATGCCGACCAAGACCGAGCAGGCCGACCTGCTGATGGCCCTGTACGGCCGCAACGGCGAGTCCCCGGTCCCGGTGATCGCCCCGCAGTCTCCGTCCGACTGCTTCCACGCGGCCATCGAGGCGGCGCGCATCGCGACGACGTACCGGACCCCGGTCATGCTGCTGTCGGACGGGTACCTGGCCAACGGCTCCGAGCCGTGGCGGATCCCGGAGATCGACTCGCTGCCGGACCTGTCCGCGGAGTTCTCCTTCGCCACCGAGCTTTCCCCGGCTGACGACGGCGGCTTCCAGCCGTTCCGCCGCGACCCGGAGACGCTCGCCCGCCCGTGGGCGGTCCCCGGCACCCCGGGCCTGGAGCACCGCATCGGCGGCATCGAGAAGGCCGACGGCTCCGGGAACATCTCCTACGACCCGGAAAACCACGACCTGATGGTCCGCACCCGCCAGGCGAAGGTCGACGGCATCGCCGCCTCGATCCCGCCGCTCGAGGTCGACGACCCGGACGGCGACGCAAGGGTGCTGGTCCTGGGCTGGGGCGGGACGTACGGCTCGATCGGCGCCGGCGTCCGCCGCGTCCGCAAGGCCGGGCACAAGGTCGCGCAGGCCCACCTGCGCCACCTGAACCCGTTCCCGTCCAACCTGGGCGAGGTCCTGCGCCGCTACGACAAGGTCCTGGTTCCCGAGATCAACCTCGGCCAGCTCGCCCTGCTGCTGCGGGGCAAGTTCCTGGTCGACGTCGTCTCCTACAACCAGGTGCGCGGGCTTCCGTTCCAGGCGTCCGAGCTCGCCGAGGCGATCGAGGAAGTGATCAACCATGTCTGAGTCCGTCGAGACCCCGCGTCTGCGCTCCCTGAACCTGGTCCCCCACAAGGCCGGCCTGAAGACCAAGGACTTCAAGTCCGACCAGGAAGTCCGCTGGTGCCCCGGCTGCGGTGACTACGCCATCCTGGCGGCGTTCCAGTCGTTCCTGCCGACCCTGGAGGTCCCGCGCGAGAACGTCGTCGTGATCTCCGGCATCGGCTGCTCCTCGCGGCTGCCGTACTACGTCAACTCCTACGGGATGCACTCGATCCACGGGCGCGCCCCGGCGATCGCGTCGGGCCTGGCGTCTTCCCGGCAGGACCTGTCGGTCTGGGTGATCACCGGCGACGGCGACGCGCTGTCGATCGGCGGCAACCACCTGATCCACGCGCTGCGCCGCAACGTGAACATCAACATCATGCTGTTCAACAACCGGATCTACGGCCTGACCAAGGGGCAGTACTCCCCCACCTCGGAGCAGGGCAAGGTCACGAAGTCGACGCCGTTCGGGTCCCTGGAGGAGCCGTTCAACCCGGTGTCGCTGGCGCTGGGTGCCGGGGCGACGTTCGTCGCCCGTTCGGTGGACTCCGACCGCAAGCACCTGCAGTCGGTGATGAAGGCCGCCGCGGACCACGAGGGCGCGTCGTTCATCGAGATCTTCCAGAACTGCCCGATCTTCAATGACGACGCGTTCGCGCCGGTCAAGGAGCCGGCCGCGCCGGGCCTGATCCGGCTGGAGCACGGCCAGCCGATCACCTTCGGCCCGGATGGGGAGAAGGGGCTGGTCGCCGGCCAGTACGGCGCCCTGGAGGCCGTGGACGTCTCGTCAGTGCCGGCCGGGAACCTGATCACCCACGACGCGACCCGCGAGGACCCGGGGTACGCGTTCGCCCTGTCCCGCCTGGACAGCGGCGACTTCTCGCACACCCCGATCGGCGTGTTCCGGTCGATCGAGAAGCCGTCGTACGACTCGCTGATGTCGGCCCAGCTCGACGCGGCGAAGGCGAAGCAGGGCGAGGGCGACCTGGCCGCCCTCATCGCCGGCAGCGACACCTGGGAAGTCAACTAGGGCTTCTGCCCGACTGCCTGGCACGGGCCGTCGCGGTTCCCGCTTCACGCGGACCGCGGCGGCCCGTCCGCATTCATGCCTCCGGCTGGAGACGGGGGCCTCCGGCTGGGGACGGGGCCTCCGGCTGGAGGCGGGCCTCACTTGGGGCGCGAGATGGTGCGACAAACGCCGCAGACCCTCCCAGCCCGGCAACCAGCTCGCGCCCTATCCCACAGGACCGCTAGCGGGAAGGCGGCCCGGACCGACCCCGGCCCGTGACCGGCCGCACGGCCCCGAGACCCCGGCTATCGGAAAATTTCAACGCCTTTGTCCTGACCGGGCCCGGCAGCCGAGGTCAGGTGACCGGGGCCAGCACCGTCCAGCGCAGCCGTGGTCACCGTGTCCCCAACGCGGGCCCTGGCCGACCACTCGGCCCCGCACCGTGGGCCGCGGAGACCCGTCCGCCGGGGGTCTGGGGGCGGTATCCCCTCCCAGACTGCCCGGAACGGGCAGTGCCCGCGCCGAAGCCGGGGCCGGGTGCGGCGGGCTCCCCGCGACTGTAGCCAACCACTGTCGAAGCACCCATCCACCGGGCGCGCGCCCCCGAGTCCCTCAACGAAAACGGAGGCTGGCCATGCGGCTAGTCGGCCTTGATCAGGCCGACCGGGCAGCTCACGCCCGTGCTGTGGTCGGGGCAGTAGCCGTGCGGGACCTTCTCCAGGTACTGCTGGTGGTAGTCCTCGGCGAAGAAGAACTCGGGGGCCGAGACGATCTCGGTGGTGATCTCGCCGTAGCCGTTCTCGGTCAGTTTCTTCTGAAACTCGGCCTTGGACTTCTCCGCCGCCGCCTTCTGCGCGCCGTCGGCGTAGAAGATGACCGAACGGTACTGGCTGCCGACGTCGTTGCCCTGGCGCATGCCCTGGGTGGGGTCGTGCGACTCCCAGAAGACCTTCAGCAGCTGCTCGTAGGTGACCTTGCCCGGGTCGTACACCACCCGGACGGCCTCCGCGTGCCCGGTCCGCCCGGTGCAGACCTCTTCATACGTCGGGTTGGGCGTGAAACCGCCCTGGTAGCCGACCGCGGTGGTGTATACGCCCGGCACCTGCCAGAACGCCTTCTCCTCGCCCCAGAAGCACCCGAGGGCGAACTCCGCGGTCCGCGTTCCTTCCGGGTACGGCCGCTTCAGCGGCGTGCCCAGCACCTGGTGCCGGTCCGGCACCGGCATCCGGGCCTCCCGGCCGGGAAGGGCCTCGTCCGGCCCGACCATCTGCGTCTTACGGTTCCCGAAGATACTCATACCGCCTCCCGCGGATCACAACGACGCTATCGCGCGGCCTGTTCCGGCCTCGCCGGACGGCTGGCTAGGCCACCCGGGTGGTGACGAAGTCGCACAGAGACTCGAAGGCGGCCCGGGCTGGCACGTCGGGAAGCTGGCCCACGAGGTCACGGGCACCGGCAATCCATTCCCGAACGGATCTCCGGGCCTCTTCCAGCGCCGGCGACTTCCTCAGCAGGTCCAGGGCCTCCGCGTGGAATTCCGGGTCGGTGAGGTCCTCTTCGGCCAGCAGGTGGCGGAGCCTGGCCTCGCCGGGCTCGGCGGACCGGAGCGCGTACAGGACCGGCAGGGAGCGGACCCCCTGCTTGAGGTCGGTGCCGGGCGACTTCCCGGACTGGTCGGAGGTGGAGGAGACGTCCAGCACGTCGTCCGACAGCTGCCAGGCGATCCCGATGCGCAGGCAGGCGTCGGCGATCAGGTCGGTCACCTTGTCGGGGGCGCCGGAGAACATGGCCCCGAAGCGGCCGGAGGTGGCGATCAGCGAGCCGGTCTTCCCGTCGATTACACGCATGTAGTGGTCGAGGGGGTCCTCTCCGTTCCGGGGGCCGATCGTCTCGGCCAGCTGGCCGTCGCACAGGCTGCAGAAGGTCTCGGCCTGGATCCGGATCGCCTCGGCCCCGAGGTCGGCCAGGATCCGGGAGGCCCGGGCGAACAGGAAGTCCCCGGCCAGGATCGCCACGGAGTTTCCGTATTCGGAGTTGGCCGACGGGTGGCCGCGGCGTATGGAGGCCTCGTCCATGACGTCATCGTGGAACAGGGAGGCCAGGTGGGTGAGCTCGATGGCGACCGCGGCGGGCACGATCCGCTTGTCCCGGCTGTCGCCGAAGCGGGCGGCCAGCAGGACCAGCATCGCCCGGAACCGCTTCCCCCCGGCCTCCATCATGTGCTTGGAGACCTCGGTGAACATCTCGTCCCCGCCGAACGCCGCTTCCCGCAGCGCGGCCTCTACGACAGTCAGGTCTTCCGACATTTCCGCGGCGAGCGTCTCGTCGGCGAAATTGACGGCAACAGCGATGGTCACGCGAACTCCATGTCGTATGGGCACAGGGCCGGTGCGCCCGATGGCACAAAACGCCATCGTATCGGGCGCACCGCCCCTAGCGTATCGCCCGGGGGGACGGCCCCCCGTACCCCCCGATGCGCCCCGCGGGCGCGAGGGGCGTGCTTTACCTCACAAACAGTTGCGTGGCCGCGCTGTGGGCCAGGTCCAGGGCCGGGCCCGGGATGATGCCGAGAACGACCGTGGCCACCGTCCCCAGGACCACCGCCGCGCCGGAGAACACGCTGGGCACCGCCACTTCGGGCCCGTTCTCCAGCGGGTCGCTGAAGAACATCAGCACGATGATCCGGACGTAGAAGAACGCGGCGATGGCGGACGACACGACGCCGACGATCACCAGCGGCAGCGCTCCGCCGTCGATGGCCGCCTGGAAGACCGCGAACTTCCCGATGAACCCGCTGGTCAGCGGGATACCGGCGAAGGTCAGCAGGAACAGGGCGAAGATCCCGGCGATCACCGGAGAGCGCTTGCCCAGGCCCGCCCAGCGGGACAGGTGGGACGCCTCGCCGCCCGGGTCGCGCACCAGCGTGACCACGGCGAACGCGCCGACCGTGGTGAGCCCGTAGGAGGACAGGTAGAACAGCGATCCGGCCAGGCCGCTCGGGGACGCCGCGACCACCGCGGTGAGGATGAACCCGGCGTGGGCGATCGAGGAGTAGGCCAGCAGCCGCTTCACGTCGGTCTGGGTGATGGC
>WRBL01000362.1 GCA_009784565.1 Streptosporangiales bacterium
GCGCCGCTCCTTGGTGAACCACTGGCGGATCTTGTTCCGGGCCCGGGCGCTCTTGACGAAGTCGAGCCAGTCCCGGTTCGGCCCCGCCTCGGCGGCCTTGGAGGTGAAGATCTCGACGGTGTCGCCGGTCTCCAGCGTGGACTCCAGGGCCACCAGCCGGCCGTTGACCCGGGCCCCGATGGTCCGGTGACCGACCTCGGTGTGGATCGCGTACGCGAAGTCGACCGGGGTCGCGTCCTGCGGAAGGCTGATCACCTCGCCCTTGGGCGTGAACACGTAGGCCTCGGTGCCGGCCAGGTCGAACCGGAGCGAGTCCAGGAACTCCTTGGGGTCCTCGGTCTCTCGCTGCCAGTCCACGAGCTGCCGCAGCCACGCCATCTCGTTGGCGTCGTCCCGGGCCGCCTTGCCCCCTCGGGCGGGGGCGTCGACCTTGCGGCCGCGGGTGGTGATCTCTTCCTTGTACTTCCAGTGCGCGGCCACGCCGTACTCGGCCCGCTTGTGCATGTCCCAGGTGCGGATCTGCAGTTCGACCGGGTTGCCGCCGGGGCCGATCACGGTCGTGTGCAGCGACTGGTACATGTTGAACTTCGGCATCGCGATGTAGTCCTTGAACCGGCCGGGGACCGGGTTCCACCGCGCGTGGATGGTGCCGAGCGTCGCGTAGCAGTCGCGGACGGAGTCCACGAGGACCCGGATGCCGACCAGGTCGTAGATCTCGTCGAAGCCGACGTCGTGCGCGATCATCTTCTGGTAGATCGAGTAGTAGTGCTTGGGGCGCCCCGTCACCGTCCCCTTGATCTTCGCCTCGCGCAGGTCGCCGGACAGGTGGGTGATGACCTCCTGCAGGAACTGGTCGCGCCGGGGGGCCCGCTGGGCGACCAGGCGGGCGATCTCGTCGTACCGCTTCGGGTACATGGTGGCGAACGAGAGATCCTCGAGTTCCCACTTGACGGTGTTCATGCCGAGCCGGTGGGCCAGGGGCGCGAAGATCTCCAGGGTCTCCCGCGCCTTCTTCTCCTGCTTGGGCCGCGGAAGGTAGCGCAGCGTCCGCATGTTGTGCAGCCGGTCGGCCAGCTTGATGACCAGGACCCGGATGTCCCGGGACATGGCGACGATCATCTTGCGGACGGTCTCGGCCGCGGCGGCGTCCCCGTACTTGACCTTGTCCAGCTTGGTGACGCCGTCCACCAGCGCGGCGACGTCCTCCCCGAACTCACCGCGCAGTTCCGCCAGCGTGTACGGGGTGTCCTCGACCGTGTCGTGCAGCAGCGCGGCGCAGATGGTCTCGGTGTTCATCCCCAGCTCGGCCAGGATGGTGGCGACGGCCAGCGGATGCGTGATGTAAGGGTCGCCGCTTTTGCGCTTCTGCTCCCGATGCCAGTAGGCGGCCACGTCGTAGGCCCGCTCGACCGTGCGCACGTCCGCCTTGAGATGGGTGGCGCGGATGGTCTTGATGAGCGGTTCGAGTACAGGATTCACTCCGGACCCCCGCTGGGCGCCGAGCCTCGCGAGGCGGCGGCGTACCCCGACACCGGCCGGAGCCGCCTGCTTTTCCGGCAGCGCGGGCTCGGGATCCCGCGTCGCCTCCGCGGCGGTCGTCATGACATCACCGGCCACTCGCGCTCCTCGCATTTGCCAAGCTACCAGTCTATGTCCTGGTAGTAACGATAGGGCAGACCCCGGTAATCCCCGGATAGGAATGTCCCGTCTCCCCCGCTGACCACCGCTGTGGCAGCGATGGGTGTGGTTCTCATGGTATTTCGGCCGCGCCCGCCAGGAGGGCGGCCCCCGGGGAAAGTCCGCAAAGGTCATTATCGATCTTCACATCGCTCACAAAAAAGCTAAAACCCGCGCTTACGCGCGGGTTTAGGCAGGCCGGGATAGCGACCACCGGTCAAGCGGGCCAGGGGCCGGTCAGATGGTGAGGAGGGAGCGGACATCCAGGCCGCCGAGGGCCTGGCGGCCGTTCAGGAAGGACAGTTCCATCAGGACGGCGATGCCCGCGAGTTCGGCGCCGGTCTTGGCGACCAGGTTGGCCGTCGCCCGGGCGGTGCCGCCGGTGGCGAGGACGTCGTCGATGACCAGGACCCGCTCGCCGGGCTGGAACGCGTCCTGGTGCACCTCAACCGTGGCGCTGCCGTACTCGAGCTGGTAGGACTCCTCGTACGTGGCGGCGGGCAGCTTGCCCTTCTTGCGGACCGGGACGAACCCGGCCCCGGTCGCCAGCGCCACCGGGGCGGCGAGGATGAACCCGCGGGCCTCGATGCCCACCACCTTGTCGACCGGGCCGAACGACGCCGCGAGGGCTTCTACCACGGCGCCGAACGCCGCCGGCTCGGCCAGCAGCGGGGTAATGTCCTTGAACATCACCCCGGGCTGCGGGTAGTCCGGGATGTCCCGGACGTGCGTCGCGATGAGGCCCGCGAGGTCCGCCTGCGGCGCCTGGGTCATGAGGTCGCTACCGCCTCTTCTTCCGGGTGCCGCCGCCGCGACGGGGCTGCTGGCGGCTGACCGGCCGGGTGCCGTCCCGCACGGGTCGGCCCGCCGGCTCCGAAGGCCCGCCGGAGACCGTCGTCATCTGCGCGTCGTCCAGGCCGCCTTCAGGATCAGGCACGGCGTCAGTGCCGGACCCGGCGTCGGCCGATCCGGCCTCTCCGGCGGCCCGCTGCGCGGCGCGCCCGCCGGCCGCCCGGCGCGCCACCTTGGCCGCGAGCTCCTTGTACCGGGGCTCGCGCTCCTTCAGGTCGGCCAGGACCGGGGTGGCGATGAACAGCGAGGAGTAGGTGCCCGACAGCATGCCGACGAACAGCACGAGGGACAGGTCGTTCAGCGTGCCGGCGCCGAGCAGGCCGCCCCCGATGAACAGGATGGCGGCGACCGGCAGGAGCGCGGTCAGCGACGTGTTGATGGACCGGACCAGCGTCTGGTTCAGGGCCAGGTTCGCCGCGTCGCTGTACGTCGACTTCTGCGTGGTGAGCAGGGCTGCCGTGTTCTCCCGGACCTTGTCGAACACCACCACCGTGTCGTACAGCGAGTAGCCGAGGATGGTCAGGAAACCGATCACCGTGTCGGGGCTGACCGGGAACCCGATGAGCGCGTAGACGCCGACCGCGATCAGGATGTCGTGCAGCAGCGCGATGAACGCGCTGATCGCCATCCTCCACTCGAACGCGATCGACAGGTAGATCACGATCACGACCAGGAAGATGATCAGCGCCTCGAGGGCCTTGTTGGTGACCGATCCTCCCCAGCTGGGCCCGGTGACCTGGACGACCAGCTGGTTCTGGGTGAGGTGGAACGCGTGCTCCAGCGCGGCCTGCACGCGGCCGGACTGGGCGTCGTTCAGCACCCCGGTCTGGACGTGCCACTGGTTCTGCAGCCCGGAATGCACGTGCTGCACGATCGCCTGGCCGCCGCCCGCCGACTGCACGATCGAGGCGATCCGGCTCTGGGTGGCGGCGGCCGCCGCGGCCGCGGCCGGGAACTGGAAGATCGAGCCGCCGGTGAACTCCACGCTGAAGTTCAGGCCGCGGGTCAGCAGGGCGACGACGCTGACCAGCAGGATGAGGCCGGAGATGCCGTACCACATCTTCTGCCGGTGGACGATGCGCAGAGAGATCTCGCCGCGGTACAGCCGCCCGGGGATGTCGCCGATGCGGGACATCAGGCCTCCCTGGTGGTGGTCGAGGAGGAGGTGGCCTGGTGCGTGCGCGCCAGACGCTCGGCCCGGGAGCGCTGGGTGCGCCGGACTCCGGACCGCCACGGGGCCCGGGCTCCGAGCCGCTTGGGGTCGAGGCCGGACCAGGGATGCCCCTCGCGGAAGAACTTCCGGGACGCCAGGATCGTCATCATCGGCTTGGTGAACAGGAACACGACGACCACGTCGATCAGCGTGGTCAGGCCGAGGGTGAAGGCGAAGCCCTGCACGTCAGAGGTAGCGAACTTGTACAGCAGGACGGCGGCCAGGAACTGCACGGTGTCCGACACCAGGATCGTGCGACGGGCGCGGTTCCAGCCGCTCTCCACCGCCGGGCGCAGTTGCTTGCCCTCGCGCACCTCGTCCCGCAATCGCTCGAAGTACACGATGAAGGAGTCGGCGGTGATGCCGATCGCCACGATGAGGCCGGCGATCGCGGCCAGCGACATCGTGAAGCCCGCGTGCGCGGACAGCAGCACCACGCCCAGGTAGGCCAGCAGGGCGGAGATGATCAGGCTGGGGACCGCGACGAACAGGCCCAGGCCCCGGTAGTAGGCGAACAGGTACAGGAGCACCACGATCAGCCCGATGGCCCCGGCGATGAGGCCGGCCACCAGCGAGTTGTGGCCCAGTGTCGGGGACACGTAGTTGGCCGACAGCCGCTGGAAGTTCAGCGGCAGCTGGCCGTACTTGACCACGTTCGCCAGGCTGTTGGCCTGCTGCTCGCTGAACCCGGACTGGCCGCCGCCGCTGATCTGGAAGGATCCCGAGGTCAACGCACCCTGGGTCTGCGGGGCCTCGACCACGTTGCCGCCGAGGACGACGGCGGTCTGGTCGAGGACCATGTCGTCCTCGTTGCTGGTGGAACCGGGCAGGTACTGGCTGGCCTGCCGGGTGGTCAGGTCGCCGAACGCCTTGGTGGCCTTCTGGTTCAGGTTGATGCCGACGACCCAGGCCGTGGAGTTCTGCTGGAGCTGGGGCTGGACCGACGTCACGTCCGTGCCGTCGAACACCGTCTTGTCCAGGACGAACTTGTTGCCCGACGGGTCACAGGAGACGATCTGGCTGTTCGGGTTGTCCCACTGCGATTTCTGGTTGGTGTACCCGACGGTGGCTTTCCAGCTCTCGTTCGTCGTGTTGGCGTTCGGGCCGGGCTTGCACACCATCTTGTTGAAGAGCTTCTTGACCGCCGGGTCGACCTTGGTCGGCGCCCCGAAGGGGCCCGTCATGGAGGTCGGCGCGGCGGCCCCCGGGGACGGGGTCGCGGCGGCGCCCGGCATGGTGGCCGACTTGTGCGCCGTGCCCGCCGGGACCTCCGACTGCGGGGAGGCGGGGGCGGCCGGAACGTTCGCGTTCTGGGTCGGCCCGGGTGCCGGGGCGCTCGGGGCCGGGGTGGCGCCGTCGTGGACGATCAGCGCCTTCGTCTTGGCCGTCTGTGTCGGGGCGGCGCTCGGCTTGGCCGTCCCCGACGGGGCCGTGTTCGGAGAGGCCGTCCCCTTCGGGGACGGCGATGGAGTGGCTCCCGGTTTGGCCGCGCTCTGGTTGGGCTGCCAGAGCAGCACCGGGCGGAACGCCAGCCGGGCCGTGTTGCTGACCTCGTTGACCACCTGCTGCTCGGCCGCGCCGGGCACAGACACGTTGATCTGGTTGCTGCCCTGCTGCGTGACGCTCGCGCCGCTGGTGCCCATGCCGTTGACCCGGGCTTCCAGGATGCTGATCGCCTGAGCCATGTCGGTGGACGTCGGCTGCTTCCCGCCCGGGGCATAAGCCTGCAGCACCACCTGGGTACCGCTGGACAGGTCCAGTCCCAGGCCCACATGGGTCAGCTGCTGCCGCCACTTGCCGGGATTGCCTATCTGGCCGCCGAGGATCCCGGCCAGCATGACCAGGATCAGCACGCCCAGCACGGCCAGCACCCGGCCCGGGCGCGAACCGCTTCTTCTAGGGGGAGCCACTTATCGCCTGCCTCGTGAATTCGCTAGGTGAGCGTCAGCCCTGGCCGCCGGACTTGGAAGCCGTCTCGACCTCGGACTCGCCGGACTCGCCGGCCGGCTCGGCCTCGCCGGACTCGCCGGACTCCGCCTCGCCGGACTCCGCCTCGGCGGAAACCGTCTCCTCGGGCTCGATCC
>WRBL01000363.1 GCA_009784565.1 Streptosporangiales bacterium
GCGACGAAGGAGCAGAACGAGGCGGCGGCGAGGCCGTGCGCCCCGGCCCGGCCGTCCGGCCCGCGGACGGCGCCCTGACGACCTGGTTGGACCGCACGTCCGCCGCCTTTCCCTCCCGGGACGACGGCATCAGGGTCCAGGCCGTAAGCACGACCACCCCGAGCACCGCGGCGGCGCCGAGCACCGGCACCCACCCCGGCCGCCGCGTCCCGTGGCGAGGCGCTGGCAGGTCGTCATCGCCGACCACCCGCAGGCGCCGTTTCCGGCCCGGCCCTGCGCCAGGGTCAGCGTCCGCCTCAGCCCCGGACGGGGCGGGGGACCGCAGCAGCGAGTCGACTGGCACCGTGGCGGTCGTTTCCCGCGCTTTCCGGCCCTCCCGGCTCGCCTGGAGTCCCTGGATCCCGAGGAACGCCGAAATGCCCCCCACTCCCGCGAGACTCGCCAGGTCCAGGACGCCGGCGGTGTGGAGCCGCCGCGCGATCATCCGGATCAGCCCCCGCAGCAGCCGGAAGGCGATCAGTACCATGCCGACCAGCGGGAAGAGCAGCAGCAGGATCTGTACCGTGGCCGACGCCACGCCCAGCACGGGGTTCCCGCTGATCATCGAGCTCGCGGCCAGGGTCCGGATCCCGGTCCAGTCCGACCGGGCGATCCCGGGGAAGTTCAGGGCCAGGAGGGACAGCTGCCCGATGAGGACGGGGACCACCAGCAGGACCCAGACCGTGACCACGATCTGCGGCCAGCGCTTCAGCGCGGCCAGGCGCCCGTCATCGGGCCGGCGCAGCAGGACCCGGCGGATGATGGGGCCGATGTACTTGAACAGGTCAGGGATGCCGACCATGTCGGCGATGATGTAGTAGCCGTCGAACCGCAGCGTGGGCAGAAGCTGCTGGACGGCTTCCATGCTCGTGGACAGGATGGCCACCAGCAGCCACGGCGTCCTTCCCGTGGCCGCGTAGGCCGTGGTGAGGCCGAGCAGGAAGACGCCGTTGAAGTACACGCCGCCGAAGTCGGCGCGGAGCCGGCCGCCCCGCCCCATCCGGTAGGTGTTGGTGATGTCGGTGAAGAACACCGGCCACGCGAGGTAGAAACCGCATCCCGTTACCCCGGGGCGCACTCCCCCGTACCGGCAGGCGGTGCCGTGGCCGATTTCGTGGAAGCCCGTGGACGCCACCGCCAGCGCCACCACGAGCAGGATGTTCCCGGGTGACTGCAGGGTCTGCTCGACCGCTCCGGCGATCGGCTGGGTGATGAGCGCCCAGGACGCGGCGCCCAGGATCAGCGGGATCATGGCCGCCAGCACCGGCTTGGTGAACAGCCAGGTGAAAAGGCCCGCGAGGAACCACGTGGACCGCTCGGAGAGCATGGTCATCCGGCAGGTCAGCGACAGCATCGGCTGCGGCTTGCGCAGTTCCGGCTCGGATCCGTCCGAGTACGTGGTGACCCCGAGGGGCGCGAGTTTCCGGTCGAGGAGGAACTCGATGTGCTCGGGGGCGTACTCGCGGCCGGTCTGCGCGCTCAGGAGGCCCGCGACGCCCGCCAGCAGGCGCCCGCGGCCGGCGAACGGCCGCCGGGCGGCGGCGGGGTCACCGAAACGGTGGCATTCCTCCAGGGCCCGGACCGTCTGGTAGAGCAGTACGGGCAGCCGGACCACCTGGCCGTCCCCGCGGTAGACCAGGAGCGGCGGTTCTCGGTATCCGGCGCCGACGAACTCACCCGCCAGTTCGGTTCCCTCGGCGAGCCCGGGCAGGCCGGCGCCGGGGCCCCCGCCCGGTTCGCCCGGCGGGCCGTCCGCACCGCGCCCGCCGGACCGGTCCATGGGGATAGTCGGCACGTCAGATCTCATCGGCGGGCTCAGCCCCCGTTGCTGACCGCGGCCGGGACGCACTGCATAGAGTTCTCCCCCGGTGTCGCGAACAGGCCGAGCAGGCCGCTGTTGCTGGGCGGCGAGTCGTTGGAATTGCACGCGTAGGCCACCGAGGAGCCGTGGTCGCCCCCTCCGGCCGGAGCCCCGCCTTGCGCCGGAAACTCGTTCGTCGTGTAAGTGTTATGGACGTACGAAATGTTGACAATCGAAAGCACGATTCGCTGCGGAAGGAACTCTGCGGTGAGGGATTCGAGTTCCGAAAAGCTGACCGTGGCCATTGTTTTCCTCTTGACGGGTACAGTGTCCGAATTCGAGTGTCCGAAAAGGAACCGGGAGGGCCCGGCTGAACTGCCGGGCCCTCCCAGCTATTGGACCGCTATTCTTAGTAGCTGCCCGAGCCGGACGCCGGCGTGCAGGCCTGGCTGTTCTCCTGCGCGGAGGTGAACAGGCCCAGCAGGCCGCTGTTGCTCTCCGGGGTGTCGTTGGTGTTGCAGGCCGACTGGCTCGCGAAGCCGTGGTCCGGAGCAACGACGACGCCGCCGTTGCCGTCGCCGCCCGACGCGGCAGCGGAGCTCGACGAGCCCCCGTCGCCGCCGAGGCCACCGGAGTTGCCCGGGTTCCAGTTGTTGAAGGGCGTGGTCACGGTGCTCAGGACCGTGCGCTCCGGAAGAAGCTCGCCGGCGAGCTCGTTCAGTTCAGCGAAGTTGACAGCATCCATCGGTGCGTCTCCTTTGGTCGTTCCTGGTAGTGCCGGATTCGGCGATTGAATTTCTAACACAGGCCAATTGGCCCAGCAAACGAAAAGTGAAATGCAAGTGCGTAGCGCAAGTGCGTGATCCGAAAAATGTCCAATCAACCCGGGTATGGGGTCCGGGAAATTCAGCGACCCCAAAATGCACCATAGGAGACTTAGGATGAACTTCCGCGTTACGAAACCAGCGTGTGGGCGAATCGTCCGGGTATACGCAAGATAACTTAAAACTTTCCGCGAGGCCGACCCTCGCGGCCGGTAATCTCATCGGCATGACCAGCGACGGCCCGCCTGACGGCAACTCACCGGCCTGGCTGCCCAACCCCATGAGCATCGGCGTCCTCGCCACCGCGTTCCCCAGCGACCTGGTGGACGCGGTCATCGATGAGGCCGGGGCCCGGGAGCGCCGGTACCGGACGCTGCCCGCGCGCTTCATGGTCTATTACGTGCTGGCGCTGGCGATGTTCCCGCCGAAGGGCTACGTCGAGGTGATGTGCCTTCTCACCGGCGGCCTGAGCTGGCTGCGCGACGAGATCCCGTCCGGGAAGACGGCCACGGTCCCGGCCATCGCCAAGGCCCGGTCCCGGCTCGGCGAGGCACCCCTGGCCCTGCTGTTCGACCGCGTCGCCGGGCCCCTGGCCCCGCCGGAGACCGGCGGGGCGTTCTGGCGCGGCTTCCGGCTGGTGTCGGTGGACGAGATCGTCTTCGAGCTTCCGGACACCGCGGAGAACACCGCCGCCTTCAGCCGCCCCTCGGCGCCCGATAGCGACAAGACCCCCGAGGCCCGGCTAGTGGCGCTGGGCGAGTCCCGGACCGGCTCCCTGCTGGGGGCCGCCTTCGGCGCGGCCTCGCACCCCGGGACACCGCTGGCGTCCGGCGTGGCGGGGCACCTCAACGAGACCACGCTGCTGATGGCCGATGACCGGTTCCCGGTCGGCGCGCTCTGGCATGACGCCCGCGCCCGCGGCGCGCAGCTGCTCTGGATGGCGTCCGGCGTCGCGCCGGTGCCCAGCGAGGTCCTGTTCGACGGCACCTGCCTGGTCCGGCTGCCGGAGACCTGGGGAAGGGACGGCCGGGACACCGTCGTCCGGATGATCGAGTGCCGGCCCTGCACCCCCGCGGGGCGCCCGGCCGGCCGGACCTTCACCCTGCTCACCACGCTCACCGACCCGGTCCAGGCCCCGGCAGACGAGATCGTGGCCGCTTACGAGGGCCGCTGGCGGGGCGTCATCCTGGCCCGGTCCCTGGCCGCGGGCCAGCCCAGCCCGCGGACGGCGCTGCGCTCCCGGAGCCCCGACATGGCCCGGCAGGAGATCTGGAGCATGCTCTGCGTCTACCAGAGCACCCGCACTCTCATGTGGCACGCGTCTCATGCTCTCCGGCTGAACGACGCCACGACGCTCGCCCCGCGGCTGGTCCGGGTGCGCCGCCGCCGGTCCGAGGCCCTTTCGCCAGCTCCCGCCGTCTTGTTAGCCTGCCGGAGATGAATCCGGCTCAATCGATCGGAAACCTCTCCATCTCGTCTCCATGGCCGTTACGACTTTTACGACCTGGTTACATTGGATATATTAGCCACCTGGTAGCTAGGAAGCTGTAACGGCAACGCGAACGGAGAAGCCTTCTGAGTCCCTACGTGATCATCGGCAGTGCGATCGTCGGCCTGCTCGTCGGGCTGACCGGAGCCGGCGGCGGTGCGCTGATGACCCCGATGCTAATCCTGTTCTTCGCTGTCAAGCCCTCGTCCGCCATCTCCAGCGACCTCGTCGCCTCCGTCGTGATGCGGCCGGTCGGCTCGATCGTCCACATGACCAAGGGCACCGTGAACTGGGCCCTGGTGGGCTGGATGTGCCTGGGCTCCGTGCCCATGGCCTTCGTCGGCTCCTACCTGCTGCACCTCATGGGCGGCACGAAGGCCGCGCAGGACAACGTCGAGCTGGTCCTGGGCGCCGCCCTGCTGCTGGGCACCGCGGCAATCCTGCTGCGCTCCTGGCTGGACGCCAGGAACGGCAGCGAGCGCCTCGCCGCCATCGAGACGATCAAGGTCCGGCCGGCCGCGACCCTGGCCATCGGCGCCGTCGGCGGCCTCGTCGTAGGCATGACGTCGGTGGGCTCCGGCACGCTGATGATCGTGCTGCTGCTGTTCTGCTACCCCATGATCGGCGCGAAGCAGCTAGTCGGCACCGACCTCACCCAGGCGGTCCCGCTCACCGCGGCCGCCGCGCTGGGCGCGCTGGCCTTCGGGAAGGTGGACTTCGGCCTCACCGGCGCGGTCATCATCGGCAGCGTCCCGGCCGTGCTCATCGGCTCGCTCCTGTCCTCGCGGGCGCCGGACAAGTTCATCCGGCCGTTCATCACGATCGTGATCTTCGCGTCCGGCCTGAAGTACGTCGGCGTGAGCACCGATCCGCTGGCCGTGATCGTCGGCGTCGTCATCGTCGGCTACCTGGCCACCAAGCTCATCCGCCGGGGCAAGGGCGGCCCCGCGGCCGAAGCTCCGGCCAAGGAGCCCGAGCCCGCCGGCATACTGAAGGAGTGACCGAAGACCCCCGCGACCTAGAACCCCAGTACGCCCTCCCGCTGGTCATCCACGTCGAGAAGGCGGCGCCCCCGCGCCGCACCGACGCCCTGGAGGCCGCGGCGAGGGCGGTTCTGGTTTTCCTGACCGACCCGCGGGTCACCGAGCCGGACGGCGAGTGGCACGACCGGGTCCAGGCCTGGACGGACGGCCGGATCCGCAAGGTGGTCCGCCGCGCCCGGGGCGCCGGCTGGCGGCGGGCGGCCGAACTGCCCGGCGTGACCCTCACCCACGGCACCGCCGAGGTGCGGGTCTACCCGCCGGTCCCGGTCGACGACTGGCCGGCCGATCTTTCCCGGCTGCAGGTCTCCGGCACCGACCTCGAAGACCCGGAAACACCCCTGGATCCGCCGAACGGCTCTCCGGTCCTCTACCTCAACCCGCACCTGTCCATGTCGGCGGGAAAGGCGATGGCCCAGGCCGGCCACGCGGCCCAGATCGCCTGGCTCGAGGGTGGAACGAAGATCCGTTCGGAGTGGCGGGGGTCTGGATTCGACCTCGCGGTCCGGACCGCCTCGCCCGGGCGGTGGAAGGTCCTGGAGGACGCGGACCTGCCGTCCGTCCAGGACGCCGGGTTCACCGAAGTCGACCCCGGCTCGCTCACCGTCA
>WRBL01000364.1 GCA_009784565.1 Streptosporangiales bacterium
CCCGGTCACGGACTCGGACCTGACCCGGCCGTCTTACGCCGAGAACGGCGACGGGTACATCCTGACCACGGACCTGATGCGCTGGTTCTGGGACTACTACGCCGACGCGGCCGACCGGGACGATCCGCGCGCCGCCCCGCTGCGCGGCAACCTGAACGGGCTGCCCCCGGCGTGCGTGGTCACCGCGGACTTCGACCCGCTGCGCGACGAGGGCCTCGCCTACGCCGACGCCCTGGAATCCGCCGGGGCGCCGGTCCGCCGTATCCGGGCGCGCGGGCACACCCACACGTCGATCACGATGGTCGGCGTGATCATCTCCGGCACCCCGGTGCGCGCCGGGATGGCGGAGGCGCTCCGGGGCTTCTTCCCGGTGCCGGCGAGCCTGCGGTGACCTTCCTGGTCGTCGGCGCCACTGGCAATGTCGGCGGCCCGCTCGTGTCCCGGCTCCTGGAGCAGGGGCACCCGGTGCGGGCACTGGTCCGCGACGCGGCCCGGGCCCGGAAGGTCCTCCCCGACGGCGCCGAGATCGCCGTCGGGGACCTGAACGACGAGGAGAGTCTCGCCGCGGCGGCCCGCGGCACGGACGGCGTGTTCTTCATGCAGGTCGAGCCGCTTCCCGCGCAGGCGGAGAGCATGGTGCGGGCCGCGCGGGCGGCCGGGGTCCGCCGGATCGCGGTGCTGTCCTCGGTCGGGACGGTCCTGGACCCGCCGCCGGTCATCGGCGCGGGCATCGCCGCCCGCGACCGGGTCTTCCGCGCGTCCGGGCTCGACGTCACCTACCTGCGGCCCAACCTGCTGATGTCCAACGCCCTGTGGTGGGCTCCCTCGGTCCGCGCCGAGGGCCGGGTCTACGACGCGAGCGACCCGGGCAAGACCGTCCCGGTCGACCCGGCGGACGTCGCCCGGATCGCGGCGCTCGCCCTCACGACCGATGGTCACGCCGGGCACGGCTACATCCTCAACGGCGCGGAGGCGCTCACCGCCCGCGAGCAGGTCCGGATCCTCTCCGAGGTCCTGGAACGGCCTGTCAAGTTCGTGCCGATTACGCCGGAGGAGTTCGCCCGGCGCAGCGTCGAGGAGGGCACTCCGGCCGAGACGGCCGACGCGCTCCGTGACCTGTACGAGCTGTTCCGCGCGGGCCGAGCCGGGGTGGTCGCCGAGGACTTCACGAACCTCACCGGCGCCGTTCCGCGGACGTTCCGGCAGTGGTGCGAGCAGCACGCCGACGCGTTCCGCTGACGGTCACCGGGCGGTGTACCCGCCGTCGACCAGGTGGTAGCTGCCGGTGATGAACGACGCGGCGTCCGAGACGAGGAACGCGACGAGCGCCGCGACCTCCTCGGCCTGCCCGAGGCGCCCGAGAGCGTGCGCGTCCTCGAGTGCCGCCCGCTTCTCGTCATCGATGTTGGTGTCCACCAGCGGCGTGGCGATGAAGCCGGGCCCGACCGCGTTGACCCGGACGCCCTGGGCCGCGTAGCCGAGCGCGGCGTTCTTGGTGAGCCCGACGACCGCGTGCTTGGCGGCGATGTAGGGGGCGGAGGTGTCGTTGCTGACCGTCCCGTAGATCGAGGCGATGTTGACAATCGCGCCCCCGCCGTCCGAGGCGGCAATGGCCGGCAGTTGCGCGCGCAGGCCGTAGAAGACGGCGTTCTGGTTGATGTCGATGACGCGGCGCCAGGAATCGAGGGGGTACTCCCCCATCAGGGCGGACTCGCCGGCGATGCCCGCGTTGTTCACGGCGATCCGCAGCGGCCCCAGTTTCCCGGCCTCGGCGACGGTTCGCTCCGCGAACTCCTGGTCGGCGACGTCTCCGGCCAGGGTCGCGGCGTTCCCTCCGGCGGCCCGGATCTCCTCCGCGACGGCCTTCACGGCGGCCTCGTTCACGTCCGTGAGCAGGACCGCGGCACCGTTGGCCGTGAGCAGCCGCGCGGTGGCCCGTCCGATGCCCGACCCGGCTCCGGTGACGATCGCGACACGTCCGCCGACATCGTAGGTGGCCATCAACCAGACCTCACATTCGCGACAAACACGACCTGTCCCCTGTCATCCTGCCCCGCCCCTTTTCCCCGGAAACGAAGGTCCTGTGGCACCGTGAGCACCATGCCAGAAACCTTCGTTCTCGACCGGGACCGGATCCGGTCCCTGTTCGACCTGCGCGGCAGCTACCACGCCCGGGCCGGCGGCGACTTCACCGCCGACCCGTACCCGGTCTGGCGTGAACTGCGCGAACGGGCCGAGGTGCATGAGGGCACGGTGCATGAGCTGACCGGGTACCCCGGCGACCTGCACTTCCAGGGCCTGCCCGTCCCGGAACGACCGCACTACTCGGCGTTCAGCTACGCGGCCCTGGAGGACGCCTACCGGGATCCGGGCCTGTTCGCGTCCTCACCCGAGCCGGTCGACCTCGAGGACGGAGCTCCGTCGGCCGCCAACAGCATGCTGTCCATGGGCGGCGACCGGCACCGGCGCTACCGCGCCCTGGTGCAGCCCTCCTTCGCCCCGGCCCGGGCCCGGTGGTGGATCATGAACTGGATCGAGCGGACGGCACGGGCGCTCGTCGACGGGTTCGCCGCTGACGGTCACGCCGAGCTGAACACCGGATTCTGCGCCGCCATCCCGGTCCTTACGATCACCAGCAGTTTCGGCATTCCGGTGGACCGGGCGCTGGACATGCGCGACGCGCTGCGCCGCCCGGCCGAGCTCATCGGCATGATCGCCCCGATCGTGGCCGCCCGCCGGGAAGACCCTCAAGACGACCTGATCACCGTGCTGACCCGGGCCGAGATCACCGACGAGGACGGCACGTCCCACCGGCTGTCGGACGCCGAGATCCATTCCTTCGCCCTGCTGCTGCTCGCCGCCGGGTCCGGCACCACCTGGAAGCAGATGGGCATCGTGCTCGCGATCCTGCTCCAGCGCCCGGACCTGCTCGCCGCGGTCCGCGAAGACCGGGCGCTGCTCAAGCCCGTCATCGACGAGGCGCTGCGGTGGATGCCCACCGACCCGGCGTTCGCCCGGTACGTGACCCGGGACACCGACTTTCACGGCACGCGCCTGCCGGAGGGCGCGGTGCTGCACCTGTGCCTGGGCGCCGCCAACCGGGACCCGGACCGCTGGGAGCGGCCGGAGGAATTCGACGCCGCCCGCCGGTACCGCCCCTCGCTCGCGTTCGGCAGCGGCGAGCACATCTGCATGGGCATGCACGTGGCCCGGGCGGAGATCGCGACCGGTGTCGGGGCGCTGCTGGACCGGCTGCCGGGCCTGCGGCTGGACCCGGACCGCGAGCCGCCCCGCTTCATCGGGATGTACGAACGCGGCGTCACCGAGATCCCGGTCCTGTTCGGGTAGGCGTTCACGGCAGACTGGCCGCGTCCGATTCCCGTGGCGGCGTGTGCTCCGCGATGAAGTGCAGGACGGCCGGGCAGGCAGACAGCCCGCCCGGCGCGAATTGCCTGTAGCCGGGATTAGTCAGCTGGGGCTGATCCCGATGGAATTGACGGGCGTGAGATTTTCCGGGTACTGCGCGACGGCCGGGAACCCGAAAGCGACTTTCCCGCTGCAGTTGTAGCCGTCGTAGCCCCTGACCCAGGCGCCGCCCGTCTGGTTGTTGAGGACGTACCACGTACCGGTGTAGTCGTCGAGGTTGTAGCAGCCATAGACTTCTTCGCTCCAGCCAGGCTCTCCGGAAATCCACTCGCCGGGACTGTACATGCAGACATAGCCCGAGGAGCAGTTCCTCGACCCTGACGCCGGCCGCGCGCCGGAGTTCTTCACCATGACCAGGTGCAGGGCGGGAGAGTGACTGGCGCTCGCCTGGGCCGCGGGCGCCGCTGTCTGCGCGGCCGCCGGAACGATCATGGCGGCGGTTCCCGCCGCCGCCATTACCGCGCCCGCGCCGATCTTCGTGAGCTTTCGCATTGCAGATTTCCTTTCCCCGATTTTCGCTGATGCGATGCCCTCTACTGAGGACGAAGACAGTTTTACAAATATTTTCATCGCTGCCTATCTATAAGGTTATAGAAAGAGTGCGGTAAAAGAATTAAATGCCTGGTCAGCGTGACGGAATCGACTAGAATTAGTTCATGCGGACAGTCATCGTGCGGATCCCGGGAGGCACCAAGGAGACCGAGCTCGCGCCCGGCGAAGCCGCCACATTCGGCCGTGGGATTCCCCCCAGCCACAATAGCCACGTCGATATCACGCTATCTGGTCCTGAAGTGTCCCGGCTCGCGGGTGTCATCACCGCCCGCGACGACTTCTGGCTGATCAGCAACTACAGTGCGAACTCGACCTACGCCATCCGGAACCCGGACGGGGGCGGCGAGTTCATCAAGGTCGCCCCGAGGCGTCTCGACATGCCCGTGCCGTTCGAGTTCGCCGATGTTGTCCTCCCCGCGGGTGAGGACACTCCCGCGTTCTCCGTGCTGGCCCCCAAGCACACCTACGGAGACTCGGTTCCAGGCATGGCCGCCACCGCGCCCGGCGAGCCGACGGTCGCCGCTTTCCCGCTCGACGAGACCGCGAAGTACTTCCTGATCCTGGTCGCGCTCTGCGAGCCCCGGCTCCGAGACGCCGCCTCGGTCGTCATCCCGACCGTGCCGGAGATCATCGAGCGCCTCTGCGAAGCCGGGTACCCGCGGATGAGCAGAAGCGCCGTCAACTTCCAGATCGAGTACCTGGCCCGGCGGAAGCTCCGCGTCAAGAACGACGAAAGCGGCAAGGCCGACTGGCAGCGCGCCGCCCTGGTCTCACTGGCGATCCGGTTCGACCTCGTCGGCCAGCGCCACCTCACGCTGCTCGGGTTGTGCTAACCACGCTCTCAGCCCGGCTGGTACTCGGCCAGGTACCGCTTGACCTCGGCCGCGAAACTCGCGACCTCAGGCGGGATGCCATTGTCCTTGACGACCACGTAGTCTGCGGTCTGGTAGGCGGCGGCGAGGTTGATCGCATGGTTCCCTGGCACTTGCGACAGTTCCGGCGCCCACTGGCACAAGTAGCGGCCCACCCCGGAGATCGAGATCGCCGGGTTCATCACCGTCCGCAGGGGCGGATTCTCAACCCGCGGCCGCAGGTAGTAACCCAGGACAGCCGGAGTCCAGCCCGCGATTCCGTATGACTTCGTCGCGGGGTTCGAGAACCGGGCGTTGAACCCGCTCTCGGCCTTCAGGATCGCCGCGACCAGGGCGGGGGTGACACCACGCTCGCGGCAGGCGGTGCCGGCCGTCACGATGTCCGCCCGGTACCGCGCCGGAATTTCCGCTCGCGGATTGAGATAGCGAAAATCGCCAGCGATGGCGGGACGGCCGGCAGCCAGGATCGCCGCCGCGGTCGTTCCGGCGACGGCGACCGCGAGAGCGCCGCTGCCCGCCAGCAGCGGCCATCGCCGCCGGCGCTCTCCTGGGCCTCCCTCCCGTCGCACAGGAATCCGCCGAAGCTCTCGCAGCCTCTTGACCAGCCGCTCGGCGGTCCACCGTTTCCGGGTTCCGTGGTCAGGCGCCAGGCAGTCCGTGATCAGGTTCCGCCACTGCGGTGACAGGCCATCGGTTCCGAACGGGCTGCCTCCGGATTCCGCGTACGCTGACGCGGCGGCGGCCCGCGCCCGCGCGGTCGGCCCCGGGAACGGAAAGTGGCCGGTCAGCAGCTGACAGGCGATTACGCCCAGCGCCCAGATATCCGCAGACTCGCGGATCGCCGTCCCGCGCTCGGTCAGCTGCTCACTCCACCGCTCCGGCGGCAGGTAATCCGACGTGCCGGCGGGAGGGGCGTAGCCGTGCGTTCCATCCAGCTCCGCCGACAGGCCG
>WRBL01000365.1 GCA_009784565.1 Streptosporangiales bacterium
AGGCCGATCTGGAAGACCCGGCGCCGCCCGACCTTGTCGGCCACCGACCCGGACAGCATCAGGAAGCTGGCCAGGACCAGCAGGTAGGCGTCGATCGTCCACTGCAGCCCCGAGACGGGCGCGTGGAGTTCCCTCCCGATGGAGGGCAGCGCCACGTTCACGATCGTGGAGTCCATGCCCACGATAAACAAACTCAGGCAGCAGATGGCCAGCACGAGATAACGGCGCTGGCGGGTCAGCTCAGTCAGTGCGATCCCCTCCCCCGGAAAAGACGACTAGTTGCCTTCGTACAACTAACGATACCGGGGGTTTTGTTTCCCTACGGCAAATAATTCCGGGACCAGCAGGGATTTCAGCAGGGGACGGAAGAACCCGAAGTCCGGGACCGGGGCCCCGGGTTCCTTGGCGAGGTCGTCCCAGCGGCGGATCATCACCGCGTCCGCCGCGCAGGGCCGTTCCTCGAACGCCGCCGCCTCGTCGGCGCCCATCGGGCCGCCCTGCAGTTCCAGGGTGCGCACGGACGCGGGCGACAGCAGCGCGACGTAGTCCGGCTCGGTCACGCACAGGTAGCGCTTGGCCGCCACGTGCAGCCGGACCGGCTCGGTGACCGCCGGCGGGAACCAGGCCGCCAGCCAGCCGGCGCCGGCCGCTCCGTGCCGGATGTCCCCGTACTCACCGCCCTCACCGGACAGCAGGTGCCCGATGTCGTGCAGCAGCGCCGCCGCCACCAGCGGCGCGGGGGCCCCGGCGTCGGACGCCAGGGTCCCGCACTGCAGCAGGTGCTCGGCGACCGAGACCGGCTCGCCGAGGTAGTCCCGCGCCCCGGCCGAGGCGAACACCCCGGCGATCACGTCGACTGGAGGGGTCGTCATGGAGTGTGACCGCCAATCCGTTCGGTGGGACAAGGAGGTCAGGAGCGCCGGGGGGCGACCAGCACCCGGGTCCCGGGCAGGGTCACCCGCACTCCCGCCCCGGTGGTCAGGTCCCCGGCCGAGGTGCTGGGCAGGTCGACGCGGACGTCGGTGCCGCCGTCCAGGGTGACGGTGACCCGGGTGACCGCGCCGAGGAACGTGCGGGCGGCGACCGTGCCGTTGCGGTCCCCGGACGGCTCGACGGCGAGGCTCTCCGGGCGGACCAGCGCGTCAACCGGGCCGTCCGCGACGCCGTCGCCGGCCGCCGGGACCGTGGTGCCCTTCAGGACCGTCACGGCGCCGTCGGCCAGATCGCCGGGAAGCCGGTTCATGGTGCCGACGAACTCGGCCACGAACTCGGTCGCCGGGCTTGCGTACAGCTCGTCCGGCGCGGCCACCTGCTCCAGCTTCCCGTCCCGCATGACCCCGACCCGGTCGGCCATCGACAGGGCTTCCTCCTGGTCGTGGGTGACGAACAGCGTGGTGATGCCCAGCCGCTGCTGGAGTTCGCGGATCTGGTCGCGGAGCTGCTGGCGGACCTTGGCGTCCAGCGCGGACAGCGGCTCGTCCAGCAGCAGCACCCGCGGCTGGATGGCCAGGGCCCGGGCCAGGGCGACCCGCTGCTGCTGCCCGCCGGACAGCTGGTGCGGGTACTGCCTGGCCCGGTCGGCCAGGCCGACCATCTCCAGCAGTTCGGCCGCCTTCGCGCGGCGCTCGGCCGCGGACTTCTTCCGCATCCGCAGGCCGAAGCCGACATTGTCGGCCACGTTCATGTTCGGGAACAGGCTGTAGCTCTGGAACACCATGCCCATGTCCCGTTTGGCCGCCGGGACCGGTGATACGTCGTCGCCGCCGACCAGGACCTCTCCGGAGTCGGCGGTCTCGAACCCGGCCACGACCCGCAGCGCGGTGGTCTTGCCGCAGCCGGACGGGCCGAGCAGCGCGACGAACTCGCCGGGCTCGATGTCCAGGGACATGCCGTCGAGGGCCCTGGTCGCGCCGAAGGCCCGGGTGAGGTTCCGCAGCGACACGCTGGTCTTCGATGTCATCAGGTCTCACTCATCGTCTGGGAGGTGGGAAGCACGGAGAACAGGGCGACCTCGCCGCCGCCCTTGCGGCGGGACTGGCGGGTGCCGATCACGACGATCACCATCAGGACCAGCCAGGTGACGAACAGCGACAGCAGGGACGCCGCCACCGAGACCGGCGCGCTGGTCTGGTCGTTGGTCACGATCCAGACCGGGAACGTCGTGGTCAGGTCCAGGGACGCCATCGCGTACTCGCCGAGCACGAGCGCGACGGTGAGGACCGTGGCCGACAGCAGGGCCGTGGTGAGGTTCGGCAGGACGACCCGCCGCAGGGTGGCCAGCCAGCCGGCGCCGAGGCTGTTGGACGCCTCGGTCAGGGTCTTCAGGTCCATGGACCGCAGGCCCGCGTCGATGGACCGGTAGGCGAACGGCATGGCCAGGACCACGTACTCGAGGGCCAGCATGTACGGGGTGCCCGCGAGCGCGGGCGGAGCGATCTGCAGGAGGCCGATGATCAGCACGATCGGCGGGATGACGATAGGCAGGATGGTGACCGACTCCATCACCCGCCGGACCTTCGGCAGCCGCAGGTGCACGTAGATCGTGGTCGGCACCATCAGCACCAGGGTGATCGCCGTGGTGACCAGGGCCAGGCGCACCGACAGCCACAGCGAACTGCCGAACCCGTCGGTGGTGATGACCTGCCCGAACGCGGAGACCCCGGTGAACTGGAACGCCCCGTACAGGGGGATCAGGAAGTACACGGCCGCCAGGAGCAGGATCACCCAGCGCCAGGCCGGGAAGGACTTCCTGCCGGGTTTGCGGGCTATCGCAGCCATTTCGCCGCCCTTCGCTGCAGCAACAGGTACAGGGTCATCGCCACCGCGATGATCACGACCAGGCCCAGGCCGAGGGCCTTGCCCACGTTCACCGAGCCCGCGATCACGTTGCCGCTCATCACCTGGCCGATCTGGAGCGAGGTGATCGCGACCGTGCCGCTGGTGAGCGCGTTGGCCGTCGCGTAGGCCGACAGCGCGAACCCGAACAGGAGAAGCGCGCTGCCCAGCACGGACGGCAGCAGCACCGGCCCGCCGACGTACCGCCAGTAGGCCCAGGTCCGGCCGCCCAGGTTCTCGGTGGCCTCCCGCCAGGCGGGCCGCAGGCCCTCCAGGGCCGGGAGCGTGACCAGGACCATCAGCGGGATCTCGAAGTACCCGTAGACGATCTCGATGCCGGTCAGGTTGTAGAGGCTGAACCCGTGGCTATAGGGGTTGAAGCCGAGGTCGGTCAGCCACCTGGTCTCCAGGCCGGTGGAGCCGAGCGTCGTGATGAACAGGAACGCCAGCGGCACGCCGCCGAAGTTGGCGAACACGCCCGACGCGGTGATCACGATCTGGCGGAGCACGCCGGCCCGGCGCGCGGTGAAGATCGCGTAGGCGATCAGCACGCCGAAGACCCCGTCGACGACCGCGGACACCACCGACAGGATCAGGGTGTTCCCGAAGCCCTTCAGGTACGCGCCCTGCAGCGCGTCGTCGACGTTGGCCATGGTGAACGTGCCGGTGCTGGCGTCGCTGAACGCGCCGATCGCCACCGCGATCAGGGGGACGAGCAGGCCGAGCGCCACGTAGGCGAAGAACGGCAGGGCCCCGAGGTAGCGGGCGAGGCTCCGGGCCCTCCTGCGGGCCGGGGAAGCACGGCGAGCCCCGGGACCCGTGGCGGGTCCCGGGGCGGCCGGCCCCTGTGCCGGCGGCACAGTGGTCATGTCAGGCATTTAGCTGCCCGAGACGCTCGGCCACTGCTGGGCGACCACCTGCTCGGCCTTAGCCTGCTGGGCGTTGGACGGGAAGGTCACCGCGCCCTTGGGCGCCGGCGGCAGGGCGGACAGCGCCTTCTTGTCCGCGGCGCCGCTGGAGATCAGGCTCTGCAGCTCGGCGGGACGGGTGCCGCCCTGCAGCCACAGGTTCTGGCCCTCTGCGGAGTACAGGAACTCTTCCCACAGCCGCGCGGCGGCGGGGTCGGCCGCGTACTTGCTGATCGCCTGATCGTAGTAGGCGGTGTAGTGCGCGTCGCTCGGGATGACAATCTTCAGGCTCTTGTAGTGGGCGCCGACCTCGGAGGTCAGCAGGTAGTCCCACCACACCAGGATCGGGGTCTGGCCGCTCTCCATCGTGGTCGCGGAGCCGGTGACCGGGACGAAGTTGCCGGCCTGCTTCAGCTTCTTGAAGTAGGCGACGCCGGGGGCGATGTTGGAGAACGAGCCGCCGTTGGCCAGGGCCGCGGCGTACACGCCCGCGAACGAGGCGCCCGCCTCGGTCGGAGAGCCGTTGAGGGCGACCATGTTCTTGTACTGCGGCTTCAGCAGGTCCTTCAGGGACGTCGGCGGGGTCTTCACCTTCTTGGTGTCGTACCCGATGGCCACGTAGCCGCCGTAGTCGGAGTAGTAGTCGCCGCTGGGGTCCTTTTCGTTGGACGGGATGTTGTTCCAGGTCGCGACCTTGTACGGCGACCAGTCGCCCATGGCCTGGCCCTTGGCGGCGAAGGCGGTGCCGACGTCCACCACGTCCGGGGCGCGGCTCTGCCCCTTGGTCTGGGAGATGGCGTTCAGCTCGTCCTGGCTGGTGCCGTCCGGGTTCTCGTCGGTGATCTTGATCCCGTACTTGGCCTCGAACTTCTTCATGATCGTGCCGTAGTTGGCCCAGTCGGACGGCAGCGTGATCACGTTCAGCTGCCCTTCCTTCTTGGCCGCCGCGACCAGCGCGCTCATGCCGCCGCCGCTGGAAGCGGACGTGGCCGATGCCCACTTGGAGCCGCTGGTGCTGCCCGCCGTGCCCGCGGTGCCGGAGCAGCCGGCCGCGACCAGCGTGAGGCAGCCAACCGCGGCACCGGCCGCGAGTGCCTTCTTAATCCGCACAGTAAACCCTTCCCGCCGCCCGCGGCCGGGATGCTGAAGGGCTCTGAGGGCACCGGCATGGGGCTGACGTGTTCATCTTGGCTAGACAAGTTACATAGAACCGGCCAATGGTGAACGGAAGGTAGCCTCCACGTTGCCGGGACTCAGCCGTCTTGTCGCGATTTAACGGCTTATCCTGGGTAACGCGCGGTAATCAGCCGACGGGAAGGCGAGACGGAAGAGCGCTGGGCGCCGGAAGGCCGGTCTTGGCGCCGGGCATCCGCCGGGGCGGCAGCTTGGCCTCGACCCGGGACGCCGCGGCGGCGGGCAGCCGGGTCAGGACCGCCGCTTCGTCCGAGGCCGGGAGCTTGCCGAGGACCTTCCCGAGGGGCCCCGCGGGCAGCTCGGTCAGGACCCCCGACAGGGTCGGCACCGGCAGTTCCTTCAGCGCCGCCGACAGCACCGGCGCCGGGAGTCCGGACAGGACCTCGCTCGCCGTCTGCGGCGGAAGCCCCGTCAGGACCGAGGCCAGCACCGAGGCGGGGATCCGCGTGACTTGGGACGGCTGCGGGAGGGACGGCAGTCGCAGCAGGAGCGCACAGTAGTCCGGCACGCCGGCGCTGCCCCCGGCCGCCTCGGTCAACGGCGCGTAGCTCGCCCCGTCGAGTACACCCGGCACCCCGGAAGAGGCCAGCGCCTGTTCCAGGCCGGACCGCGCCGACCCGGCCCGCGCGGCGAGGTCCCGGCACAGCGCCGCGGGGCCCGCCGCCCCGGACGAGGCAGAAGAGCCCCCCGGCCCGGGTACCGCGGGGGCCACCGGGCCGTGTGCGCGCACGGGACCGCCGGTGGCGTGCGCGCGCGGCGAGAACACCGACGACGCGCCCGGGCTCACGCGGGCCGCCGACGGCGCCGGCGCGGGCGACCCGCCGAAGGACCCCGTCGCGGCCGCGAGCGC
>WRBL01000366.1 GCA_009784565.1 Streptosporangiales bacterium
AGATGTTTTCTTGGTCGTTAACACCTTTACCGGAGGCCTTGCTGCGTCACGGGCCCCTCTCCTGCATCGAAACGGCTCTGTTAACTCACGGAGCTGGCAGGCCGCTTTTTATACACGGCCTAGATCCCATTAGGCGGCTCGGTGCAGGCAGTGATGTAACGGGACAGGTCCGCGATGGTTGTCTCGACACCCCCTGGGCCGGGTAGCGCGAAATCCCAGTGCTCAGCCGGCGCTCCGTCGGCGTATCCGGTCAGACGGATCCCGTTGCCTGCGGCGCCGATACCGGAGCAGGTCATCCCGAGCGGCTTGAGCAGCCGCTCCGCCAGCAAGTCCTGGTAGTGCTGTCCGCTGGCCCGCTCCAGGACGAGCCCGAGAAGCTGAAACCCGAAGTTTGAGTATAGGTATCCGGCGTCTGGCGTCCGGGCTGATGCCCGCAGTCCTTCTTCGGCGAGTTCGGCGGTGAAATCCCGGTAGGGGTTGCCTTCTCCGGTCGGCTGGTTGGGAGCCAGGCTCGGCAGCCCGGAGGTATGCGTCGCGAGTTGCTCCAGCGTGATTTCCTGGTTCGGTCCGGCATCCAGCCAGCGGCCGATCTTGTCGTCCAGCGTCAGGACGCCGTCTCCGGCGAGACTAGCCGCCAGGATCGCTGTCATGGTCTTCGTGATCGAGCCGATCTCGAAGCGGGCGTTCTCCGGCAGTCCCTCGGTGACGGCGAACACCGGGCCGGCGTCCGGCCCGACGGCGGTCGTGGCGATGGCGAGCCCGTCCCCGGGAAACGTCCCGTTCAGCATCTCGGAAATAGCCCGGGACCGGTCCATGGGCAGATCCTAACGTTCCGGACGGCCCGCGCCGCTCCCCTGGCGGTTGCCGGCCGTGGTGCCCGCCGTCCGGGAGGCGGCGAGGGCCAGCCAGCCGGCGGCGGCCGCGGCGGCGCCGAGCAGCATCAGCAGGAGTGCCGGCGGGGTCAGGGACAGGTGGCTGCTGGCCAGGGACATCAGGAACGGGAGCGCGAAGCCGGTGTAGCTGAGGACCTGGTACGTCGCGGTCGCGGTGCCCAGGGACCGGGCGCCGGCGATGCGGGTGACCTCGGTCAGGCCGGTGAGCTGGGTGATGCCGTAGGCGACGCCCAGCACGGCCGATGCCAGGAAGATCAGCGGCAGCGACAGGGTGGCCGCCGCCCAGGCGGCGAAGCCGATGCCCGCCAGCACGAGTGTCATCGCCGCCGTCACCATGCGGCCGGGCCGCAGGTGCCGGGCGAACCGGGCCAGGGGCTGCGCCGCGATGCCCGCGAGCGCGGCCAGGCCGGTGTCGAGCGCGCTGAACAGCAGCGCCTGGTGGCCGACGCGAGGCGCGGCCAGCGCGGGCAGGTAGGCCAGGGCGATCGCCGCCGTCCCGAAGACCCACGGTGCGAACGGCAGCATGACCAGCACGAAATACCGGGCCATCCCGCGGGGCCGGGGCGCGGTCGCGGCCTGGTGCGGTGATCCGGCGGCGGCGCGGCCGGGGTCGGGTGTCCGCCAGGCCGGGACGGTCACGGCGGCGAGCACGAGGAGGTGCGGGAGGTAGGCGGTCACCGCGGGGTCCGGCAGCCACTGGGCGCAGAGGCCCGCCGCGAGGGGCCCGGCGGCGAACCCGGCGGTCATCGCGACCGTCGCCCGCATCGGCCCGGCGGACGGGTCGCCGGCCTCCTGCGACAGCTCCTTCACCCAGGCCGCCCCGGCGCCGAACGCGAGCCCGCTCGCGACACCGGTGAGGAAACGGCCCGCGTACAGGAGAGACGGCTCGGCTCCGCCCGCGATCAGCAGGACGGTGGCGAGAAACGACGCCAGCAGGGCCGTCATGATCACGCCGCGCCGGCCGGTCCGGTCCGACAGCCTGCCGCCGGCCAGCAGCGCGGGAATCAGCCCGAGGGCGTACAGGCCGAACATGGCGTCGGCGACCGTCGCGGACAGCCCGATCCGTTCGGTGTAAAAAACGATCATCGGGGAGAACTGGTTGGCTCCCCATCCGGCGGCGGCCAGGGCCAGTCCCGCTCCCAGCCAGGCCCGGCGGGTGACCGCGGGCGGCGCGGATGAGTACGTCGTGGTCAGCATGACAGCAACGGTGCCCGCGCGGCGGCCTCCGCGACAGTGTCCGATCTGACAACCCACGTACACTTTCGGACATGAGTACTGTTGCTCTCGCGCTGTCCGACGGCGTGCCGCTGTACGAGCTCGCGGCGCCGTGCGCGATCTTCGGGACCGACCGCACCGAGATCACGGGCACGGACTGGTACGACTTCCGGGTGTGCGGTCCGGCGGACGCGCAGGTGGACCGGTGGTTCCGCGCGGCGACGGAGCACACCTACGACGATCTCGTCGCCGCCGACACCGTGGTCGTGCCCGCCTGCCACGACGGCTCGATGCGCCCGCCCGCGGACCTCGTCGGGGCGGTGCGCGCCGCCTACGACCGCGGGGCCCGGGTCATGTCGATCTGCTCGGGCGCGTTCGTCCTGGCCGAGGCCGGGCTGCTCGACGGCCGCCGCGCGGCCACTCACTGGCTGCACGCCGATGCGCTGGCGCGGCGCTACCCGGCCGTCACCGTCGACGCCGACGTCCTCTACATCGACGAGGGCCAGGTGCTGACCTCGGCGGGCAAGTCCGCGGGAACCGACCTGTGCCTGCACGTGGTCCGGCGCGACTACGGTTCCTCCGTCGCGACCGAGATCGCGCGTCGCCTCGTGACACCGCCGCACCGCGAAGGCGGCCAGGCCCAGTACATCACCGAACGGGTGCCGAGGTCCGCGCGCGACAGCCTGGGCACGGCCATGGCCTGGGCCCTGGATCACCTCAGCGAGCCGGTCACCGTCGAGGACCTCGCGGAGCAGGCGCGTCTGACGCCCCGCACGCTGAACCGCCACTTCCGTCAGCAGACGGGCACGAACCCGCTGAGCTGGCTGCAGGAGCAGCGCCTGCGGCGGGCGCAGGAACTGCTGGAGCAGACCGACCACGGAATTGACCTCATCGCGCAGCGGTCGGGATTCGCCACCGCCGCGACCCTGCGACGGCACTTCCGGCAGGCGCTCGGTACCACCCCGGATTCCTACCGGCGCACGTTCTCCGGCCGGACGGCTCCGGAACCGGCATGATGAGAGCATGAACATCCGGGCGGCGCGGACGAGCGAACTTCCGGTCCTTCAGGCGATCGAGGTGGCGGCCGGGCGGCCGTTCGCCGGCATCGGGATGGCCGAGGTCGCCCGGGACGATCCGCCGGACCTGCCGGTCTTCGCCGCCGGCCAGCGGGCCGGGCTGCTGTGGGTGATGGCCGGTGACGCGGATGAGCCTGTCGCGTTCCTGCTGGCCGACGTGGTCGACGGCTGCCTGCACGTCGAGCAGGTGTCGGTTCACCCGGACTGGGCCCGGCGCGGGCTCGGCCGTGCGCTCCTGGAGCACGCGGCGACCCGCGCGTCGGCCGACGGTCTCCCGGCGCTGACGCTGACGACGTTCGCGGACGTTCCGTGGAACGGCCCGTACTACGCGCGCTGCGGGTTCCGGATCCTCAGCGACCCCGAAGTCACCCCGGGCCTGCGGGCGATCCGCCGGCACGAGGCCGGACTCGGCCTCGACACGTGGCCCCGCGTCTGCATGCGCCGGGACCTGCAGGTCCCATAATGTCGGGCATGAGAAGATTGCGCGTGCCGGCGGGACTCATCCGCGAGGGCATCCGGATCACTTGCCGGGTCAGCACTCCCAGCGTGCCCTGGGACGTCCAGCGGCGCCGCCTGGACCAGGTCCTCAACGTCCGGCCGCTGCCGCGGGGGACGTCGGTGACGCCGGCCGTGCTGGGCGGGGTCCCGGCCGAGGTGGTGACCTCCGGCGCCGGCGACGGGGCGACGGTGGTGCATTTTCACGGCGGCGGCTACTGCGTGGGGTCACCCGCGGTGGGACGGCAATGGGCGGCGCATCTCAGCGCGCGGGCCGGGTGCCGGGTGATCCTGCCCGACTACCGGCTCGCCCCGGAGCATCCCTTCCCGGTCCCGCTCGAGGACTCCCGCGCGGCCCTGCGCGCCGTGCTGTCCGCCGAGCCTCCGGGGCCCGTGTTCGTGTCCGGTGACTCGGCTGGCGGCGGGCTGGCCCTGACCCTGGCGAGGGAGGAGACACGGCTCGCGGGCTGCATCCTGCTGTCTCCGTGGCTTGATCTCACCGCCGACCGGGCGGCGATCCCGGACCTGCTGCGGCGGGACGTCATGCTGTCCCCGGCCCGGATCGAGACCTTCGCCGGCGCGTACGCACGGAACGAGGACCGGGCGCGGCCGGAGATCTCGCCGCTGCATGCGGATCTGGGCGGCCTTCCCCGCCTCCTGGTCCAGTACGGCGCCGATGACCTGCTGGCCCCCGACTCCGAGCGCCTCGCGGACCGCGCCCGTGCCGCCGGCGTAGAAGTCACCTGCACGTCATGGCCGGGGATGTGGCACGATTTCATGCTGCTCGCCGGCCTGATCGCGGCTGCTGACCCCGCGGTCCGCCAGGCCGCCGATTTCATCACCCGGAGTATACACAGGCCAGCCTGGCAGTTACCGTGTTGCTTCATGCAGGGCTACGGGCGCGGCATCGCGACCATCTCAACGTGTCACGGCGTCACGCTGGACGTCTGGTTCCGGGACCTGTCGCTGGAGGGCCCGCCGGAGTCTCCGCTTGTCCTGGAACGCGCCGGGGACGAGGAGCGGGCGGTGCGTTTCGAGGTCGTCGACGTGGCCGTCGACCTGGACACGGCTCCGGGCAGCGCCGCCGACGCCTACCTGCGGCTGCACCTGCTGTCCGCGCGGCTGGTGCAGCCGCGCGGACTGAACGTCGACGGGATCTTCGGGTGCCTGCAGGCCGTGGCGTGGACGGACCTGGGTTCGGTGCATCCCGGCGACCTGGCGGGCCTGCGGGAGCGCAGTCGCACGGCCGGCAAGCCGCTCACCGTCCACTCGATCGACAAGTTCCCGCGGATGACCGACTTCGTTTCTCCGCCCGGTGTCCGGATCGCCGATGCCAGCCGGGTCCGGCTGGGCGCGTACCTGGCGGAGGGCACCGTGGTGATGCACGAGGGCCTGGTCAATTTCAACGCCGGGACGCTGGGGCCGTGCATGGTCGAGGGACGGATCACGCAGGGGTCGGTGGTGGACGAGGGCGCGGACATCGGCGCCGGGTCGTCGATCATGGGGACGCTGTCGGGCGGCGGCAGTCACATGTCCCGTATCGGGAAACGGTGCCTGCTCGGCGCCAACGCCGGGACGGGCGTCTCGCTCGGCGACGACAGCGCCGTCGAAGCGGGCCTCTACATCACCCGCGGCACGCTGGTGAGCCTGCCGGACGGCTGCGTCGTCAAGGCGATCGAGCTGTCCGGGGCACCGGGCATTCTGTTCCGCCGCAATAGTGTCAGCGGCGCCGTGGAAGCGGTCCCCTGGAAGTCCTCCACCTTCACCGGCCTTAACGACGCGCTGCACGCGTAGCGCGGGAGTAGTCTTCCGTATTCGTGAGCCAGATCGATCCGCTGCTTCTTGGGCCCGGTGACGCCGGCGAGATTCTGACGCTTCAGCGGGCGGCGTACGTGACCGAGGCCCAGGCCCACGATGACCTGGGCATGCCTCCGCTGACCCAGACA
>WRBL01000367.1 GCA_009784565.1 Streptosporangiales bacterium
GGGCGGATTCGAGGCCGCGCCGTACGGGTTGGCGAACGCGTAGGCCGACACGTACAGGCCCGCGGCGGCGGCGTTCTTCGCATCCCCGGCGTAGCCCGGGTTGACGTAGTAGTTGCCCTCGGTCGCCTTGATCCCGGCGAACTTATCGCCCGCGGCCGCGAGGTTAGCCCAGTTGATGGCGGAGCCGGTCGAGTCCTGGACCGAGGAGACGTCGACGCCGTTGACCATGGTGCTGGCCGCGGCGGCCGTCGCCTGCCGCATGGCCGGGGACATGGCGGCCGACGACCCGGGCCGGGCTGCGCCGGTGCCGCTGAGCGGGCCGGACAGCGCCTGCGTTACCCGCGGCGAGTGGCCCTCGGCCGGGCTCGGCGCCGTTGTCGCGGCCGAAGCCGTCGTGCTGGCCGCGGACGCGGCGACCGGGCTGCCCCCGGTCATGAAAAGCGACGCGGTGAGCGCCAGCAGCGCCATCGCCCCGTACCCGGTAATCCTGCGTCTTCGACGATCCCGTCCAGCGTGCATGCATCACCCTCTGATGAACGCGAGCCCGGATGCCCCGGGCTCGTCCCCACTCTGCAAGTGGACATAATCACGGCAAACCTCGACATGACGTAAATACCGGTAACCGTGACCAATTCGCGCTCATCGGGCGCGAAAAATCCCCCCGGAGCGGGCCTCCGGGGGGATTTTCGAAGCGGGAGTACCGCGCCGGCTAGCTCAGCTTGGTGCCGGCGGAGAGCAGGCTCTCGCAGGCCTCGACGATGCGGGCGCTCATGTTGGCCTCGGCCGCCTTGCCCCAGGAACGGGGGTCGTACTGCTTCTTGTTGCCGACCTCGCCGTCCACCTTGAGCACGCCGTCGTAGTTCTTCAGCATGTGCGCCGCGACCGGGCGGGTGAACGCGTACTGCGTGTCGGTGTCCACGTTCATCTTGATGACGCCGTAGCCGATGGCCTCGCGGATCTCCTCGAGCGCGGAGCCGGAGCCGCCGTGGAAGACCAGGTCGAACGGCTTCTCCTTGCCGTGCTTGGCGCCGACCGCGTCCTGGATCTCCTTCAGCACCGCCGGGCGGAGCTTGACATGGCCCGGCTTGTAGACGCCGTGCACGTTCCCGAACGTGGCGGCCAGGATGTACCGGCCGCGCTCGCCCAGGCCCAGCTTCTCCGCCGTGTCCATCGCGTCCCCGGGCGTGGTGTAGAGCTTCTCGTTCATCTCGCCGACGACGCCGTCTTCCTCGCCGCCGACGACGCCGATCTCGGCCTCCATGATGATCTTCGCCTTGGCGCACTTGTCGAGAAGTTCGGCGGCGATGTCGAGGTTCTCCTCCAGCGGCACGGCCGAGCCGTCCCACATGTGGGACTGGAACAGCGGCTCCTGCCCCTTCGCCACCCGCTCCAGGGAGATGTCGACCAGCGGACGCATGTAGCCGTCCAGCTTGTCCTTCGGGCAGTGGTCGGTGTGCAGCGCGATGTTGACCGGGTACTTGGCCGCGACGACCCGGGCGTACTCGGCCAGCGCGGACGCGCCGGTAACCATGTCCTTCACGCCCTGGCCGGACAGGTACTCGGCCCCGCCGGTGGACATCTGGATGATTCCGTCGCTCTCGGCGTCGGCGAAGCCCTTCAGCGCGGCATTCAGGGTCTGACTCGAGGTCACGTTGATCGCCGGGTAGGCGAACCCCTGCTGCTTAGCGCGGTCCAGCATCTCCGCGTAGATCTCTGGAGTCGCGATGGGCATGGCGAATGGCTCCCTCGTGTCAGACGGCCGTACTCAGACGGCGCCGGGTCAAGTCCGAAACTTTCTTTATAGACAAGCGTAACGGCCGGTCAGACTACGGGACAGGGAGGGCGGCCATGCGGAGGAAGCGAAGATCCGTTCCGTATCAAGGTCTTCTCAAAGCGCCATGCTGGTGACCGCCATCAGGTACAAAGGTCGCCATGGAGAGTTTTCTGCTGTCAGCGGGTTACCCAGCGATTTTTGTCTTGGCCATAGCCCAGGCCATGTGCGTCCCGTGGTCGTCGGAGGTCACGTTTTTGCTGGGCGGCGCGATGGCCTCTACCGGGCTGTCGGCCGCGCATCACCTTAACCTGGTGCTCGTCATCATCCTGGGGATCGTGGGCGAGGTGATCGGCTCCTCCATCGCTTACTTTGTCGGCCGCAAGGGCGGGCGGCCGCTGGTGTCGCGCTGGGGCCGGTACGTGCTGCTGACCGAGAACGACCTGAACCGGGCCGAACGGTTCCTGGTCGGCCACGGGGGATGGGCGGTGCCGGTCGCGCGGATGCTGCCGCTGGTCCGGGCGTTCGCCGGGCTGGTCTCCGGCATCGTTGACATCCCGCCCGCGCGGTTTACCGTGCTCAACAGCATTGGCACCGCGGTCTACGTGATCGTGCTGACCACCATCGGCCACAGCCTCGGCGGCGAGTGGGCCAAGGTCAACAAGAGCCTCTCCAAGGTCACGGACATCGTGGTCGTCCTCGTCGTGCTCGCGGTCATCGCCTTCGTCGTGCTCCGCCTGCGGGAGTTCAAGAAGGAAAAGGCCGAGCGGGAGGCCCGAGATCAGACGGGACCGAACGGATCTGGCTTTCCTGGTCCGGACGGCCGCGGCTACTCCGCTCAGGACGGCGGTTTCGGAACGCAGGGCGGTTTCGGCGCCCAGGGCGGGCAGCACCCGGGCTACCAGAACGGCGGGGGACAGTACCCCCCGGGCGGTCAGCCCCGGCAGCAGCCGCCGGCCGGCTACGACCGGTACGGCCGCTAACTTCAGCTAGTTCTGCTCCTGGCCGGCCTGGGCGCCTTACAGCCCCAGGTCGGCCAGTTCGTATACGGCCACGTACGGCAGGCCTCGCTCCTGGATCGCCGGGCGCGCGCCCCGCTCCACCAGGACGGCGACCCCGGCCACCTCGGCCCCCGCCTCCGTCAGCGCGTCGACCGCCGTCAGCACCGAGTTGCCCGTCGTGGACGTGTCCTCGACCGCGAGCACCCGGCGGCCCTCCACGTCCGGGCCCTCGATCCGGCGCTGCAGGCCGTGGGTCTTCTCTGTCTTGCGGACCACGAAGGCGTCGACCGGCGTTCCCCGGTTGGCCGCGGCGTGCATCATCGCCGTGGCGACCGGGTCGGCCCCGAGGGTCAGCCCGCCGACCGCGTCGTAGGACAGGTGCGCGGTCGCGTTCAGCAGCACCCGCCCGGCCAGCGGCCCGAGCCGTCCGTCCAGCAGCACCCGCCGCAGGTCCACGTACTTGTCGGCACGCTGCCCGGAAGAGAGCACGAAGTCGCCGTGTACCACGGCCTTGTCCTTGATCCCGGCCAGCAGGTCATCACGATCGCTCACGCCTGCAGAGCATATCGGCAGGTCCCCGGGGTAGCCGGCGCGCCCGGCGGTGTAGGTGGTGGCGCACGTCACAAAACGCCCCAAAAGCCGCGATGAGCATGCTATGCCCATGAGATGTAGGTATGCGGACTAGGCGGGTAATACGCGGAAAGGCGTACGTGGCCGGAACGCTTCATTACCCTTAGAGGGCGGGATACGAACGGCCAGCATGATCCTGGCCTGGCGAACTGATGCAACCCCGCACTAACGGGAAGGACGGTGGAGCGTGGACCGTTGCGCGCTATTCGTGGACGCTGGCTATGTCCTTGCGGATGGCGCCATGGCGGTGCACGGTACGCAGCGCAGGGAATCCGTGTCGTGGGACTACGGGGGCCTTCTGCAGCTCCTGGGCAACCTGGCCATGGGCCAGTCCGGGCTTCCGCTACTGCGCTGCTACTGGTACGAGAGAGCCGCTGACGGCCGCCGCAACGCCGAGCAGGACGCCCTCGCCGACATGCCGGGCGTCAAGCTCCGGCTGGCCAAGGCGGACTCCGGCTATGACGGAGTTACGGGCGTGATGCACCGGGATCTCACCGCTCTCGCGCGTAACCAGGCGGTCAGCGACGCCATGGTGGTTAGCTCTTCCGAAGAGCTTACGCAGGTTGTCGGCGATGTCCAGGACCTCGGCATGCGTGTCACGCTGCTGCACATCGCGGCCGACGGGAACTGGACGATCTCCCGGACCCTGCGCCAGGAATGCGACGACATCGTCGAGATCAGCCCGGCCCACCTGCGGCCGTACGTCGAGCTGATCACCGGTGCCGAGCCCGTCCGGGCGGAAGAACGTTCCACCAGCACGCAGGTCGCCGTGCGCCCGCACGTGAACGGGCATGTCGCCGGCGTCCGGACCACCGGCTACGCGCCGCTGCTGCCGGCCGCCGCGCCGTCCGGCAACGGCCAGGGGCGCCTGACGAACCCGCCCACGCTCTACATCGACCCCGCCAGCCGGGGAGACCAGGGGAACCAGAGGCCCGTTCCGCGGGTGGCTCCGCCGATTCCCCAGCTGGGACAGGCACCGCCGCCTCCCGCCGCGCCCCTGGCGCCGATCGCTTCGCTTCCGGCGGCACCCGCTCCCGCTCAGCCCCCGGTTCCTGCCGCCGCCGAGCCGGAGACCCCCGCCGCTCCCGCCGGGCCTGCCGATCCCGCCGGAGCCGGCCCTGGAACCGGTGAGCCGGCCGGCGAGCAGCCGTCCGCCCCGGGGGCGCCCGCGCGGGAACCCGGGCCGCAGGCCCCGGTGCCGTCGGCCGCGGGCCCGTCCACCGGCGACCAGCTGCGTCCGGACGGCCTGCTGATCAAGGCCCCGCAAGCCGCCGGGCCGCAGACGGGCGGCCAGCCCGTGCCCGGCCCCGCGACGGGCGGCCAGCCCGCGTTGAGCCAGCCCGCGGTGAGCCAGCCCGCGGTGAGCCAGCCCGAGTCCGGGCCGCAGCCGGCCCCGGAGGCCCCGGCGCCTCCCGCGCCCGCGATGCCTCCCGCTCCCCCCGCTCCGCCCGCGCCCATGGCCGGCGATCTGCTGGCCGGTCTCGTGGCGATGCCGGTGAAGAGCAACGACGCCCCGGTCCCTGCTGCCCCGCCCGCTCCTCCCGCTCCTCCCGCTCCTCCCGCTCCGGTTGCGGGGACCGCCCTGGGCGCACTCGGAGCCACCATCCCGACGGCCGCCGGCGCCGCGTCCGGCGCCGAGGCCCGGGAAACCGCGCCTCCGCGGCCGGAACCGCCGGCACCCGTGGACGCGCCCGAGGCCGACGGCATGCCGTTCGGCCGGGAACGGCATCCCAGGAGCAACCCGGGCCTTCGCCCCGAGCCGGTCCGGCGGGAGTTCACCGCCTACCAGGATCTGTTCGCGGCGCCTGTCTCCGAAGTGCCGCCGGCCCCGCAGCCCGCGCAGGCGGCCCCGGAACCCCAGGCGCCGGAACTCCAGGCGCCGCAGCCGCAGCACGCCCAGACCGGGGCACACGCCCAGCCCGCGCCAGCGGAACCCGCGCCTCCCGCCGCGCCCGCGCAGCCGGCGCAGCCTCAGCCGGGCCAGCTTCAGCCGGGCCAGCCTCAGCCGGGTCACGCGCCGTCGGCACCGCAGCCCGCGGCGCCGGCCGAGCCGGTCATGGACTGGCCGCGGCCGGCTGACCCGTCCGGGTACGACCCGGGGGCGGTCCGCGAGCCGCTGAGCGGTCCGCAGCCGGCGGCCGACATCTACCAGGCCCAGGCGCCTCAGTTTCCGGCGCACGAGTCCGGGTACGCCC
>WRBL01000368.1 GCA_009784565.1 Streptosporangiales bacterium
CGGACGAGGTTGATGTACTGCTGGAACTGTGGCAGGAGGCGGCCGAGAACGACGCGCGGCCGGTGATCGTCGCGGATGAGGACGGGCAGGTGGTTGGTTCGGTCATCGCGGGCTGGGACGGCTGGCGCTTCCACCTCTACCGGCTCGCCGTCCGGCCCGGACGGCGCGGCCAGGGAATCGGGTCGGCGCTGGTAGCGGCGGCGGAAGACCGGTTCCGGGCGCTGGACGCGGGCCGGGCCGACGCGATGGTGCTGGAGGGCAACGAACTGGGCCAGGGCCTGTGGCGGGCCCGCGGGTACGCGCCGCAGGAAGAGTGGCGGCGCTGGGTGAAGCCGCTGCGCTGAAAAGAATTCGACATCCCGCCTTGGCGAGCTCATCGTTGATCGAGTGGATCAGCAGAAACTGTGGGACGCCGAAGCCGCCCGGACCTACGACACCCCGGGCGAGGGCATGTTCGCGGACGAGGTGCTGGAGGCGACGGCGAAGCGGCTTGAGTCGCTGGCCGGGGGCGGACGCGCGCTCGAGTTCGCGATCGGGACCGGCCGGGTCGCCATTCCCCTGATGGAGCGGGGCGTGCCGGTCACCGGGATCGAGCTGTCGACGGCGATGATCGCCCGGCTGCGGGAAAAGACCGGCGAGGACACGATTCCGGTAGTGGCCGGGGACATGGCAACGACCCGCGCGCCCGGCGACTATAGCCTCGTCTACCTCGTGTTCAATACGATCGGGAACCTGCTGACGCAGGAGGAACAGGTCGCGTGCTTCCGCAACGCGGCCCGGCACCTGCGTCCGGGCGGACGGTTCGTGATCGAGCTGGGCGTCCCGGACCTGCGCCGGCTGCCGCCGGGACAGCCGGGCGTCATCTTCGCAGCCGGGCCCGGCTACGTGGGCGTCGACAGCTATGACGCGCTGGCGCAGATCCTCGTCTCGCATCACTTCCGGTTCCCCGAGGACGTCGACGGCGGACGGGAGGCGATGGTGTCCCGGACCCCGCAGCGCTACATCTGGCCCGCCGAGCTGGACCTGATGGGCCAGCTGGCGGGGTTCGCGCTGGAGAGCCGCCACGCGGACTGGGCGGAGTCGGAGTTCACCGGCGAGTCCGAGTCTCACGTGTCGGTGTACCGGCTGCCGACCGGCTAACGAGCGGATCTAGTGGCGTTGGAAGCACACTGAATCAACTCGTTAGTTTGATCATGGCGGGCGCCGACCGCGGGCGCGAACGGGATGCGCGAGCTGGGCTGTAAGGCGCGCTGCCAGCCGGCTGAGTGCGGCTCACCGGCCCGCGGCGTAAAGCCGTCGGACTACGTCCTCGGTGTCCGGTTCCTCGACTGTCAGGTCCAGTTTGAGCATGCCGAACGTCAGATTGGCGGTCAGGCTGCCGGGCGCGGCGAGCGGATACGCGGACTGGCGGCGGAAACCTATTTATCGGGGGTCGCGCATGCGGCTACCGGTTGGTAGGCAACAATGGCCCCCATGACTACGCGTTACAACCTTGCCTCCCTGCTGGAGACCGGCGCCGCCGAGCACCCGGACCGCGCCGCCGTCGTGCTGGGAGACCTCAGGCTCAGCTACGGCCAGGTCAACGACCTCGCGACGAAGGTCGCGGGGGCGCTGGCGGCCCGGGGCATCGCTCCCGGAGACAAGGTGGCGCTGACCTGCCCGAACACGCCGCACTTCACGGTCGCCTACTTCGGCATCCTGAAGGCGGGCGCCACGGTCGTGCCGCTGAACGTGCTGCTGAAGGCGCGCGAGGTCGCGTATCACCTGAAGGACTCCGACGCGAAGGCGTTCATCTGCTTCGAGGGCACGCCGGAACTGCCGATCGGGCAGGAGGGCTTCGACGGGTTCAAGGAGGCGGACGGCTGCGAGATCTTCCTGGTGCTGACCGCCGACCTGGCCGCCACGTCGCCGTTCGAGGGCACCGAGACCCTGATGCAGGCCCTCGGGTCGGCACCGGACGCGTTTGAGACGGTTCCGACCGACGAGGACGACACGGCGGTCATCCTTTACACCTCCGGGACCACCGGCCAGCCCAAGGGCGCCGAACTCCGCCACCGCAACCTGCGCGACAACGTCCTGATCGCCGAGCAGATCATGGGCGCGAGCAAGGACCGGCCGGACACGTCGCTGGCCGTCCTGCCGCTCTTCCACGCGTTCGGCCAGACCGCGGTGCAGAACACGACCCTGGCGTTCGGCGGGACCCTGGTCATGCTGCCGCGCTTCGAGGCGAACGCGGCCCTGCAGCTGATGCTGAAGGAGAAGATCACCGCGTTCGCGGGCGTCCCGACGATGTACTGGGGCCTGCTGAACGCCCTGGACTCCGGCGGTGCCAGCGTCGACGTGAGCGACCTCAAGCAGAACCTGCGGATCGCGGTGTCCGGGGGGTCGGCACTGCCGGTGGAGATCCACCGGTCGTTCGAGGAGAAGTTCGGCGTGACGATCCTGGAGGGCTACGGCCTGTCGGAGACGTCCCCGATCGCGTCGTTCAGCGTGTTCGGCCAGCCGGCCCGGCCCGGGTCGATCGGCGTGCCGGTCCCCGGTGTCGAGATGGACCTGGTCGAGTCAGGCACGTGGAATCCGGTCAAGCCGGACCCCGACGCGGTTGGCGAGATCGTCATCAAGGGCACCAACATCATGAAGGGCTACTACAAGCGGCCCGACGCGACCGCCGGCGCCATCAACGCCGACGGCTGGTTCCGCTCCGGCGACCTGGCCAAGCGCGACAATGACGGCTGGTACTACATCGTCGACCGCACGAAGGACCTGGTCATCCGCGGCGGCTACAACGTCTACCCGCGGGAGATCGAAGAGGTCCTGATGACCCACCCGGCGGTGTCGCTGGCCGCGGTGATCGGCGTGCCGGACGAGAACCACGGCGAGGAGGTCAAGGCGCACGTGATCCTCAAGCCGGGCGCGAGCGTCACGCCGGAGGAACTGGTCGCGTGGAGCAAGCAGAACATGGCGGCCTACAAGTACCCGCGCGTGGTCCAGATCGCCGATGAGCTTCCCATGACCGCCACCGGCAAGATCCTCAAGCGCGAGCTGTCCTAGAAGACGCCGGCACGTCAAGCGGGCGCTGTGTTTAGTTAGCGTCCGCTTGACATGCCAATCTAGCTAGATATAGTTAGCGGTGTTATCGAGCACCTACGGGGGAGCCTTCACCATGGCCAGTTCCGAGATCGACACCGCCGCCTCGCGCGACCCGCGCGAGCATGTCCTGTCCGCCGTCCGCAAGGGCCACTCCGTCACCCTCGACGCCTTCAAGGTCGTCGTGGACCGGGCCGCGCCCGTGACCAGCAAGGTCCCAGCGCCCAAGCTTCCGTCGGCCAAGATTCCCGCCGCGAAGCTCCCGTCCGTGAACGTGCCGCGCCCGGACCTGTCCGGTGCCCGCGAGTTCGCCGGCCAGCTCCGCGACGAGCAGCGCAAGTTCAACGGGGAGTTCCTCAAGACCGCCGCCGGACTGCACCCGGCCTTCGGCGGGGCCTCCGGGGAGACGGCCGAGGCGGAGATCCCCGAGGGCCCGCACGGCCCGGGCTCCGCGCACCCGCTCGCGGACGGCTCCTCGCCGCACGAGCGCTTCCATGTCAAGGGCAACGCCGACTCCGGCCTCTTCCACGGCAAGGACTCCCAGCACTACGACCGCACCAAGGCCGAAGTCTGGTTCGACTCAGAGGAGTCCGCCCGCGCGGCCGGCTACAAGCACTGGAACCACCGCAAGCGCTAAAACCCATTTACATACCTAACGAATGAAGGCGGCTGCCCCGTTACGATGGTCCCGTGCCTGAAGGGACCGAGGAGCAGCCGCCTTTCTCGTCAGCCGCCCCGGTACCTGGCGACGTCACCGAATACCGGTTCCTGCCCAGCCAGCAGAGGAACCTGCGCATCGGGATACTGGTCTTCCTCGTGCCGACCGTCGCGGCCGGGGCCGCCGCCGGCGTCACTCATGCCATGAAGGCCTGGATCGGCTGCGTCATGTGCGGACTGATCGTCCTGTACTTGATCTACGAGCATTTCCTCTACGCCGTGGCCTGGACCCGGGTCGGGCCGGACGGGATCAGCGGCCGGAGGCTTCTGCCGGGCAGTGAGTTCCAGTACCGCTGGGAGCAGATCGAGAATGTCGCTCGCCGGGAACTCCCCAGTCACGGCTCGCCGTCGTACTCGATCATGCTCACGACCACCGTCGGCGAACGCGTCCGGCTCGCCGTGCCAGTGTCCAACGGCGGGGTCGAGGCCCACCAGGAGTTCCTGGCGAGCTTCCCGCGGATCCGCGGTACCTGGGAGTCCGCAACCGGCCGCACCGGGCCCGAGAATGACACCAGGCCATTCTGGTCGTGGAGGCTCGCGGGAATCATCACCCTCTGGACGCTGGCAATTCTCTTTCAGGCGTTCCTCGCCCTGGGAATCTACCTGACCTATCGGGAGTCATGGACGGAATGGATAATGGCGGTCGTCCTGTTCCTCCTCGTGCTCGCCGCCGAGATCGGCATCCCCCTGTACCGCAGCCATCGCCGCCGGGCGCGTGCCCATGCCTGACGAAGACACTGAATGCCGGGCCTCACCCGAGGAAACGCGGAACTGGCTCATCGGGACCGTCGTTCTTCTCGCCGTCGACGCCCTGCTCGGGGTGATCACTTTCCTCGCGGTCCCCAGGTTGTGGGGCCTCGAATCCGTCGCGGTTCTGGTCTTTCCCGTCGTCCTGTACGGTTACCTCGACTCCAGGCTCTCCTGGACCAGGTTCGGGCCGGAGGGAATCAGGGGAAGGAACCCGTTCGGCCGGTTCGAGTATCGCTGGGACGAGATCAGTAACGTCACCCGCCGTGAGCACCGGCCGAGCCGCAGGCCGACGTACTACACGATCGCTCTCACGACGACGAGCGGCGGCTACGTCGCAGTCCCCGTCCTGACGTCCAGAGCCCCGGAATTTAACGCTGCGTACACGCGTATACGGGGCGCCTGGCAGCATGCCACGGGACGCACTGGCCCCGAGTCCGTTACGAGGCCCGCCTGGCCACCATGGAGACTGCTGCTGCCGGCGGCGGTCCTGGTCCAGGTCTTCGCCGTCATGGCGCTCATGGTCTTCCTGGCCTACGGCGGCCCGAAATTCGAGCTGATCATTCCGGTCATCGCAATCCCGGCCCTGCTGGCCGCCGAGATCGCGGTTCCCGTGTACCGCGCCAGCCTTCGCCGCCGCCGCGACCTCGCCCGCGCCTGGCGCAGGCGGAACGCCGGCTTAGTCTCAACGCCGCCCGATTCGCCCCCCTATACCAGAGCCTCCGGACCCGCTGCCGCCTGCATCCGCCAAAGCGGCCAGGAGGGCCTGGATGGCGGGGGAGTCGGTCATCGAAGCGCGGTGGACGGCGATGATGCCGCGGTTCGGGACCGGGTCGGTGACCGGGACGGCTGTCAGGTCATCGCCGAGCGCGGCGCGGCCCAGGCGCGGGATGAGCGCGGTTCCCAGCCCCGCGCGCACCAGTGCCAGGTGACTGTCGTACTCCAGTGACACGTGGGCGATGCGGGGAA
>WRBL01000369.1 GCA_009784565.1 Streptosporangiales bacterium
GCGTCCCGCTGCCGGTCCTGCCCGGACTGGCCGCCGGCTCCGCCCATCATCGGCATGGCGGCCATGCCGCCTTCTTCGCCTCCGGCCGCTTCGGCTCCGGTCGCCGCCGCGTCGCCGGCCGCGCCGTTCGCGGCGCCGTCGGCCGCCCCGGCCTCGGACGCCCCGGAAGAGACCGGGATCGGGGTGTCGCCGAGTGCGCTGCCGTCGGCCCCGGCCCCGGGCATTGCGGGAACGAACCCCGGCCCGCCGAAGGGTGCCGCCGGCGTAGAGGGCGCTGCCGACACGGCGGGAGCGGGAGCCGACGGGGCGAACGGGCTGGTCACGCTCTGCAGATGCCCGCCTGGCGGCGCCGTCGTGACGGGCGTGGCCGGGGGACTGGGATGTACCGGGGCGGGAGTGGGTGTCGGGGTCGGTGTTGGAGTGGGCGCCGGAGCCGGCGGGGGAGAAGGAGGAGCCTTGGCTGTCTTGGCCGGGTTCATGCCCACGATGCGGGGCGGGATGTGGTTGTTGGCCGTGACGACATGGCTGCTGAAAGACTCGAGGTAGGAGCGGGCCGCGTGGTTGGCCTGCTCCTTGCTGACCCCCGGGATCTTGTGCGGGGCGGTCAGGCTCTTGTAGTGCGGCATGACGTCGTTGCCCAGCCATTTCATGGCCTCACCGGTCTGGTTGGCCTGCGCGGCGAGTTCGGCGACGTAGTCGTGCATCACTTTGAGCTGCCTGATCGAGCGGGTGGCGCCCTTGCCTCTCCAGTGATCGGAGATGTGCTCCGCGTGCTTGGCCAGCCGGGTCGCGATGCGGTTCAGGGCCAGGCCGACCTCGGCGAAATGGTGCCCGGCCTCCCACGTGCCCCCGGGGTCCAGGCTGTGCAGGAGATCCATGATCTCCTGCGATTCCATCGTGGCCGTTTCGTGGGGAGCGTCCACCGAGTGCGGCTTGATGAAGATGCCGGCGTGCGTGCTGTAGCCGTCTCCGGGACTCGTGGTCATCGCTTGCCCCCGTGAGATCCCCCGTGGTGCCCGTCGTGGCCGGAAGGATGCTTCTTGAGCTTGCGAATGATCTTCGAGTCCGCCTCGTCGTAGTCGTCGGCGGTGTCCATGAGCTTCTTCGCGGCCGAGCCGTTGACCTGGCCCGCCTGTCCGGCCGCGGCGCCGAATCCGTCGCGGGCGGCGGTCACGTTGCCGACGAAGCCGGACCCGGTCGACCACTTCGACAGCGAGCCGAGGGCCGGGGCGGAATGCCGGAGCGTCCGGAGCGCGTCGTTGAGCTCGTACATGTCCGGTCCCCGCATCGCCGCTCCCGTCTCGCGAAGCACGTCGGTATGCACGTGGATGTGGTCCCCGTGCCCGGTGTGCTCGTGGAGGGGCCACTTGTGCGGCTCCTTCCGGGCGGGAGGCCCGTGGTGGATCGAGGGGACCGGGTCGGGTCCCTTCGGCTCCTGGCCCGAATGCTCCCTGGGAGTGTCGTCGCTGCTCATGGTCTCGGAGTCCTATTGCCTAGGCGGAGGGTACTGACCTTGCTGCGGGTGCCGCGGCGGGGCCTGGTACGGGCCCTGCGGGTACTGGGGCCCGGGCGGCTGGTACTGGCCCGGCGGAGGCCCGTACGGGCCGGGCGGATAGCCGCCCCCGCCGGGGTTGCGGGGACCGCGGCGGTTCCGGCTCCGGGCGGACAGGACGATGACCAGTACGACCACGATGATCACGATGACGGCGACGACCACGCCCAGGATGATCCAGACCACGCCGGACCCGCCGCCCTTGGACGCGCCGGCGCCTCCGGACGGGGCGGCCTGGCCCCCGGGGGCGCCGGACTTCCCGTTGGCCTTCAGCCAGTTCTGGTACCGGATGTACGGGGGGTTGGGCGACGAGGACTTGACCGGGTACTGCGCCGGGTCAATGGCCTTGGCGATGTCGATGATCCCGTAGCCGGTCCCGTTGTTCGGCACCGATCCGGTGGCGATCGCGGTGCCGATCAGCCGCTGGTCGACGGTGTACCACGGCATCGACGGGTACTTGGACCGGATCAGCGCCGCCGCCCCGGACACCAGCGCCGAGGAATCACTGGTCCCGGAAGTCGTAAGGGTGTATTGCTGGCCATTGCTGCTCTCGTCGTACATGTGATCGCCGGGTGCCGCCACAGAGACGTAGGAACCCTGGGTACTGCCTTGCCAGAGCGAGCCGTCCTGCTCGACTCCCCCCACGGCGAGCACGCCGGCACAGGTAGCGGGCTCCTGGGGGGTAGTCCCGTTTGACTTGGTGTTCCCGGAAGACGCCACGACGACCACGTCGCGAGCGAGCGCATAGGAGACCGCGGCCTGCTCGACGGGCTCGCACGACGTCGCCGTGGTGCTCGCATCGCCGAGCGAGAGGTTGATGACCTTCGCCCCGTGGCTGGCCGCGTACTTGATGCCGTTGGCGACGGAAGCACTGGATCCGGGGTCGATGGCATGCACGGGCAGGATCCTGGCCTGGGGAGCGATGCCGACCGGGCCGCCGCCGCCCAGGCCGGTGCCGACGCCCTGCCCGGCGATGAGCTCGGCTATCCCGGTGCCGTGCCCGCCGTCGGCCGCGTAGTCATGTTCACCATTGCCCGAGCCGAGCATGTCCGCGCCCGGCTTGAGAACACCCTGGAGGTCCGGGATGGGCTGAACACCGCTGTCCACGACACCGACGGTGACACCCGCGCCCTGGGAGACCGGCCATACCTGCTGCTGGACGTGCCACTGGCTGAAGTACCACTGGTGGGGATTGGGGGTGTAGCTCCCCGTGGCCGCGTGCGCGGCCACGGCCGGGACGGTCAGGGCGCACGCCGCCGCCAGCCCGGCCGCCGCGACTCCGAGCCGCCGCGCACGCCGTGTCAGTGTTCTCATTCTCACCTTCGTGTCCGCCTGCGGCTCAGGACGTTACCGCATCACCCGATGACGGAACCGATGTCGGTCTCGGGTACGCCCCAGATGGACTCGTCCTCCGCCATCCAGGCCTGCCGCTGCCGCTCCTTGCCGGACTGGCCTCCGCCGCCCATGCCGCCCATGGGCATGGCGTTCATGCCTTCGCCCTCGGCGCCCGCGGCGCCGGCCGCCCCGGCCCCGTCCGCGGCACCCGCCGCGCCGTCGGCCCCGGCCGCGGTGGAGGCGCCGTCCGCTCCGGCCGCGCTGGCGCCGTCGGCGCCCAGGCCCTCGCCCGCGGCCCCGTCTTCGCCCAGGCCCCGGCCGGCCTTGAGACCGTCCTCGCCCAGGGCCTTCTCCCCGGCCGCGCCGTCCTCGGCGTTCAGCCCGTTCTTGCCGAGGCCGTCCGCGCCCGGAGCGCCGTCACCCTCGCCGGGGACACCCTTGCCGGAACCGTAGGTACCGCCCGGCGTCATCACGGGCTCGAACGGATTCGGGCCCGCCTGGTTCCCGCCGGCGTGCGCGCCGGAGAACGGCGAGTTCGGCGGGCCGCCGGGCGGGCTGTAGCCCTGAAGCGACCCGCTGGGGGTGTTGCTGCCGTGGGCCAGCTTCGACAGGTTGACGTGACCCGTGGTGCCGGCCGGGGGAGAGTAGCCGGACGGGGCGCCCCCGCCGGTGCCGTTGGTGCCTCCGACGCCGGCGTAGGCGGAGCCTGCCCCGGTGCCGCCGCTGCCGGTACCCGGCCCCGAGGTGCCGGATGCGCCCGGGCCCGAGGTGCCCTGGCCCGGGGTGATCCATTGCCCGTTATTGGTCTTCTGGCTAGGCCCCGCCGTGGAGGCGGGAAGCTGGCTGTTGGCCTGGGTCATGGCCTGGTTGAAGGACTTCAGGTACTCGCGGGCGGCCTTGTCGGCCTTGGCCGTGCCGTCCGCGCCGAAGAACCCGCCGTAGATCGCGCCCGCGACCGTGCCCCCCGGGCCGAGGGCCGAGCCGGCCGCCGCGTCGGCCGCGGCCTGCCCGCCGTGGCCCATGACCTGAGGACTCGGGAGGGACTGGAACTTGGGCATCACGTCGGTGCCCATCCAGTTCATCGTGCTCGACGTGGTGTGGGCCTGCGCCGCCAGCCGCGCCGACTGGTCGTGCAGTTCCTGGAACCGCGCCATCGCCTTGGAGGCGGCCTCGCCCGACCAGCTCTCCGCCAGCTGGTTCCCGGTCGACGCGAGCTTGGCCGTGACCCGGTCCAGGGTCTCGCCCAGTTTCTTGAACGCCGCCGCGGCCTGGGTCATCTCCCCGGGCTGGAGACCGTGCAGGTGCTGCATGATCTCCTGGTAGCCCATCGACTGCTCTTCGCCGCCGTTGGAGACGGAGTTGACCTTGATCAGGTACGGGTTGCTGTTGCCCCCGCCGTCGCTCATCAGCATGGCTTATCTACCCCACCCGTTGGACAGCTGGGCGTTGGCCGACTCCGTGCTGTCATAGGTGCTGCTGGAGTCGCTCAGGTTTTTCGCGGCGTCCGCGTGGGCCTGGCTGGTGTCGCCGCCGGCCTGCGCGAAGGCGGTGACGGCGGACGTCAGGTTGCCGCAGAACGAGGCGCCGGTGGCCCAGCCCGCCAGCGAGTCGAACGAGCCAATGTGGCCGTTGACCTCGTTGATCGCGCTCTCAAGTTCGCTCACGTAGCTCTTGATGACGTCGGCCGCGCTGGTGAGAGCGCCGTGATGCACCTTGATGTGACCGCTGGAGTCCACGGAGGGGGCGGTCCACTGGTTCGGCTGCGCCGCCGGGGGCGGGGAGCTGCCGATCGTGGGGGTCGGCGCGGTCTGCGCGCCGGAAGTGACCTCGGTCCACGCGGTCTTGACGTCGCCGACGACCGCTTTCACGTCGTGGACGGGATTCAAGTCGTCCCAGAAACCCATCGCAATCTCCTCACCTGGCACATGCGAGACACGGACTTAGCGGCCGGCCACCGACGAGGCTAGCCGGCCGCTTAAGACCAGATAGGGCGGTTCAGCCGCCCCAGCGGCTGGAGTTCTGGGCCTCGGCCTGCTGGTAGTTGTCGTTGGCCTGGCCGATGACCACGCCGAGCTGCTGGATCACGGCCTGCATGTTGCCCATGGCCTGGTGCCACTGCTGCTGGGCCTCGTGGTAGGCCTGCTGGGCGCCGCCGACCCACTCGCCGAGGCTCGAGTTCAGCTGGGACTCCAGCTGCTCGATCTCGGACTGCAGCGAGGAGTAGGTCCGCTGGAAGTCGGCCTGGCCCTGCTCCAGGGCCTCGAACCGGACCCGCGTGTAGTCTCCGCCTGCGCTCATGGTCAGCCCCCGTTCAGCATCGAGTTGAGCTTGTGCGCCGTGGAGGTGTTCGACGCCTCGGTCTCGGTGTAGGTGCTGTGGGTCCCCACGAGCTTCTCGTGGATCCCGTCCAGCGCGGTCAGGACCTTGCCGAAGTCGGCGCTGAAGGCCTCGAAGGCGCTGTGGAACGCCGACGCCGCCTGGCCCTGCCAGCCGCCCTGCAGCTCCTGGGCGTACGACGACATGTTGGACTGCAGCCCGCGGATCGTGGTCACCGCCGAGTCCACCTGCTGAGCCGCGGCCTGCATTGCCTGCCGATTGACAGCAGACTCTCCCGCCATGGGAGC
>WRBL01000370.1 GCA_009784565.1 Streptosporangiales bacterium
CAAGCTCGTTGATCAGCCCGTCGACGGCAGCACGGTCCAGCGTGCCCTCGCCTTCCTTGAGCGTCCGCTCCACGGCGGTGTCCGGCACCTGCTTCACGCAGACGACGATGTTCAGAGACAACGCTTGCCCTCCCGGTATGTCGACTATCGGCAGTGTATGTTACTCGCCAGTAGCTTTCTACTGCCGAGTGACGCTTCTCTCAGCCGCCTCGACCACGTTGGCCAGCAGCATCGCGCGCGTCATGGGTCCGACGCCTCCCGGCATCGGGGCGACCCAGCCCGCGACGTCCCGTACCTCGGGGGCTACATCCCCCACCAGGCCCTTGTCGGTGCGGGTGATGCCCACGTCCAGAATGGCGGCGCCCGGCTTGACCATGTCGGCGGTCAGCAGGCCGGGACGGCCGGCCGCGACCACGATGATGTCGGCGGCGCGGGTGTGCGCGGCCAGGTCCTTCGTGCCGGTGTGGCAGGAGGTCACCGTGGCGTTCTCGGACTTGCGGGTCAGCAGCAGGCCCAGCGCCCGGCCGACCGTGATGCCGCGCCCGATCACCGTGACCTCGGCGCCGGCGATCTCGACCCCGAACTCCCGGAGCAGCGTCACGATGCCGCGCGGCGTGCACGGCAGCGGCCCGTCCTCGCCGAGAACGAGCTTGCCCAGGCTGACCGGGTGCAGTCCGTCCGCGTCCTTGGCCGGATCCATGAGGTTCAGCACGCGCCCGGCGTCCAGGCCCGCCGGCAGCGGAAGCTGCACGATGTACCCGGTGCAGGCCGGGTCGGAGTTCAGTTCCCGGACCGCCTGCTCCACGTCGGCCTGGGAGGCGGACGCGGGCAGGTCCCGGCGAATCGACTCGATCCCCACCTGGGCGCAGTCCCGGTGCTTGCCCGCGACGTAGGAGTGCGAACCGGGGTCGTCGCCGACCAGGACCGTGCCCAGGCCCGGCTTGATCCCCTTCGCGGCCAGTGCCGCCACCCGCTCCTTCAGATCCGCCTTGACCTTCGCGGCGGTCGCCTTGCCGTCCAGGATGGAAGCAGTCATGTGCGTAACCCCTAGTGGTAGAAGTGCCGGACGCCGGTGAAGTACAGCGCGACGCCGGCCTTCTCCGCGGCCTCGATGACGCTCTCGTCCCGGATGGAACCGCCCGGTTCGGCCACCGCGCGGACACCGGCCTCCGCGAGGATCTCGAAGCCGTCGGGGAACGGGAAGAACGCGTCGGACGCGGCCACGGACCCGGCGGCGCGGTCCCCGGCCCGCTCCACGGCCAGCCGGGCCGAGTCCACCCGGTTCACCTGGCCCATACCGACGCCGACCGAGGCGCCGTCGGAGGCGAGCAGGATCGCGTTGGACTTGACGGCGCGGGAGGCCTTCCAGGCGAACCCGAGGTCCGCGAGCGTCGCGGGATCGACCGCGTTTCCAGCCTTCAGCTCCCAGCTGGCCGGGTCGTCGCCCGGTTCGGCCACCAGGTCGGTCGACTGCAGCAGCAGGCCGCCGCTCACCGGCCGCATCTCTGTCACGGCGGCGTCCCGCGCCGGGGCCGGGCACTTCAGCAGCCGGATGTTCTTCTTCTGGCTGAGGATCGCGAACGCGGCGGGCTCGAAGTCCGGCGCGATCACGACCTCGGTGAAGATGTCCTTGACCTGATCCGCCATCGCGGCGGTGACCACGCCGTTGGTCGCGATCACGCCGCCGAACGCGGAGACCGGGTCGCAGGCGTGGGCCTTGGCGTGGGCGTTGGCCAGGTCGGCGCCGATCGCGATCCCGCACGGGTTGGAGTGCTTGATGATCGCCACGGCGGGCTCGGCGAAGTCGTAGGCGGCCCGGCGGGCCGAGTCCGCGTCCACGTAGTTGTTGTACGACATCGCCTTGCCGTGCAGGAGAGTAGCGCTGGCGATGCCCGAGGAGGCACTATCCGTTAGGGATGAGTAGAGGGCTGCGCGCTGGTGCGGGTTCTCGCCGTAGCGCAGGGCGTCCTGCCGCCGCCAGACGGCCGCCGTGACATCGGGCCAGCCGGTCTCGGCCGCGGTCTCGTCGGGGGCGTAGGAGGCCGCGAACCAGGAGGCGACCGCGGCGTCGTAAGCGGCAGTGTGGGCGAACGCGGCCGCGGCCAGGCGCTTGCGCTCGGCCAGGGTGAACCCGCCGGACGCGGCGGCCTTGACGGCCGAGGCGTACTGGTCCGGGCTGGTGACCACCGCGACGGAGGCGTGGTTCTTGGACGCGGCGCGGACCATCGCCGGGCCGCCGATGTCGATCTGCTCGATGACCTCGTCGTCCCCGGCGCCGGAGGCGACGGTCTGCGTGAACGGGTACAGGTTCGAGACGAGCATCTGGAACGGCTCGATGCCCAGGTCCTTCAGCTGATCCGAGTGGGCCGGGAGACGAAGGTCGGCCAGCAGCCCGGCGTGAACGCGCGGGTGCAGGGTCTTGACCCGGCCGTCCAGGCACTCGGGGAAGCTGGTGAGATCCTCGACCTTGGTTACCGGGATTCCGGCCTGCTCGATCCGGCCGGCGGTAGATCCGGTGGAGACGATTTCCGTGCCCGCCTCGTGCAGGGCCCGGGCCAGGTCCTCCAGTCCGGTCTTGTCGTAGACGCTGACCAGTGCGCGCTTGATCGGGATCTGAGTCACTGTCCGAGCCTTACCTTTCGTGCCGATTCGGCGGTCCAGCCTTCCCGGGCCATGCGGCCGACGGTGTCGACGAGCAGCTTGCGCTCGGAGACCTTGATGCGCTCGTGCAGGGTGGCCTCGTCGTCGTCATCGAGGACTTCGACAGCGGCTTGCGCCAGCACCGGGCCGCTGTCCGTGCCCTCATCGACCAGGAACACCGTGCATCCGGTTACCTTCACCCCGTAGTCGAGCGCGTCCCGCACGCCGTGCATGCCAGGGAAAGACGGTAGCAGCGCGGGGTGCGTGTTCAGGAAGCGGCCACCGAAGACGCCCAGGAAGCGCTTGCCCACCAGCTTCATGAAGCCGGCCGACACGACGAGGTCCGGCCGGTAGCGCTGGCAGTCATCGGCCAGGGCCTGATCCCAGTCGGCACGCGATGTGAAATCACGCACTTTACGGGTAAATGTCGGGATGTCGTGGCGGGCGGCCCGGTCCAGGGCCCCGGTGCCGTCCCGGTCCGCCCCGACGGCGACGACGGTCGCTCCGTAATCCTCGTCTTCACAGGCGTCGATCAGCGCCTGCAGGTTGGTGCCCTCCCCGGAGACGAGCACGACCAGTCTCGCGTTCATGACAGCCACCATAACCGGGCCGGATGCGTCCGGATGCACCCGGATGGGACGCTCCAGCCTGCTAATCCTGCGCTAAGGGCACGGCCGACAGCGGCATAACACGGCACAATGGACCCCGATATGTCACAATCACCCGCTCCCGTTTCTTCTCGCCCGGCTGCCGACCCCGTGTTCCAGCAGCGGGCCGCGGCCGCGGCCCTCATGACCCTGATCGGGCTGTTCGGCCTGTTCGGCGGCTACGCGGCGTCCATCGTCAACAGCGTCCAGCGCGGTGTCTACCCCATCGGCGCCGCCATCGTCATCGGGATCGTCGCGATCTGGCTCGCGGTGACCTCCCTGACCCGCGCCCGCCGCCTCGGCAGTGCCCGCCCGCGCGGGGCGATCTTCGCCATCGTGGTCAGCGCCATCGCGATCGCGCTGGGCGCGCTGATGCTCCTGGGCTTCGCCGAACTGTGGCCGCAGATGACCCAGCTTTCCCAGTGCGAGTCGGGAGCGAACACGATTACCGCGCACGACTCCTGCTATCAGCAGTTCATGAGCTCGACCGGCGTCAAGGAGATCAAGCTCATGCGGGGAACGAAGAGCTAGCTACTCGTCGTCCAGCCGGTCGGCCCAGGGGTCGACGAAGATCCGGTGCCCGCCCGCGTCATCGGTCTCGTCGACCGAGTCCGGCGGGCCGGCGGTGACATTGACCATCGGTCCCTGATCCGGCTCCAGGTCGCCGGCCGCGGCGATCCGCCGCATGTGATGCCGGAGGATGAACCAGTTGCCGGCGCCCGCCACCAGGGCGGCGGTCACGCCCACCTCAAGCAGGGCGACCAGGCCCGCCTCGGGGCCGTTCGGCCCGACCGACGCCAGGCGCCCGGACCCGAGCGGCCCGCCGGAGACCCGGGCCAGGACCCCGAGAACGACTCCGGCCAGGCCTCCCGTGAGCAGTCCCCACAGCGGCGCGGATTCCAGGAACGGCGTCGGCGCGATCCGGATGGCCACCAGCCCGGCCAGTCCCCCGGCCAGGTACGGGACCGCCAGGACGAAGAAGCCGAGCCACGCCGGGAACGCCGGGCCGGACGCGGTCGGCAGCGCGGCCAGCATGGGGAACGCGGGCAGCGCGCCCAGCGCCGCCCCGGAGGGCGACACCGCGGTGCCCACGCCGAACGCGAACCCGGGTCCGAGCGTGTACGACACCGCCCAGATGACGGAGTTCGGCAGGTAGGCGATCTCCGCCAGCAGCAGCAGGACCGAGCCGAACGGCCCGGGCGCCAGCGAGTTGACCGCCTTGGTGTAGGCGCCCAGGTGCAGGCCCAGCGATATGGCGTTGAGCAGCGCGCCGAGCGCGATCATCACGCCCAGGGCGGCGGCCATCCCCAGCACGACAGAACGAGACCGGGTCGGCAGCAGGCCCGCCAGCTTACGCCACGGGGCCAGGCCGTGCGCGGCGCCAAACCCGGCGGCCACGAACGCGATCAGGAAGCCCCATCCGACCGCCTGGATCAGCGACGGCTGCACGCTGCCGACGCTGCTGCCGAGCGAGACCGCGGCGGTGAACAGCGCGTACGGGAGCGCGATCGCCAGCGCCCCCGGGCCCACCTGCTGGAGCCGGGTGACGTGGCCCTCGTGCGTCAGCCAGCGCCCGGCCCGTTCCAGCAGCAGGCCGGGCAGGAAGACCAGGCCGAGCGGCAGCAGGCCGATCTCCCCCACGCCCTGGACCTTCACCTCGACGTGGTGGGCCACCAGCCACAGCAGGCCCGCCTCGCGGATCACCCCGACCAGGCCACCGCCGATTCCGGCGTGCGGGGCCGTGATCCACCCGAACAGGCAGAGCATGACCAGCACGGCCAGCCCGGCGGCCGCGGCCGCGAGGGCCGCGGTCCCCCCGGCGATGAGCATGGAGCGAGGGGGAAGGGTCCGGGGGAGCAGTGGCACATGCCCATCCTGGCAACGAACCGGGCAAACGGCACGCCGCCACGCCGCCCGGCGACGCCGGACGGACGCACGTTACGGACTTCACACCGGCCGGCTTCTGTACCTGGTGGGCGACGGCTTATACCCACGGGCTAGGCTTCATGTCAACGCCGTTTGTCACGCGGCATCAAACAAAGCAAAGCAACGGACCGAGATCGGACCCCCACTGCACCTGTTCGAGTACCAGACTAAGGAACTCTTCGCCGAATACGGCGTTCCGGTGCCGAAAGACAAGGTTGCCAACACAGCGGACGAGGCGCG
>WRBL01000371.1 GCA_009784565.1 Streptosporangiales bacterium
ATTTGCCGCTTCTAACTGGGGGCTCCCCGGGACCGGTAGACCCGCCTTGCGGCGACGCCGTCTCCCCTCGGGGCAAGGAAGACTCTAGACCCCCTGGCACCCCGCGTCAAATCAAACGGGGAAAGTCCCCCTGCCCGATCACTCCCCCAGTGAAACTGATCCGCAGACGGCCAGGTCAGAGCACCGTGAACCGCTGGACCGGCCCGTCGGCCGTTATGGCCTCCTGGTAGTCGCCCGGCACCACCGATCGCCAGAAGGCGGTAGCCACGTCGTTGCCGTGAAGCTGCCGCACCTGCCACGGCCCCGGGAACATCGCGAAGACCTGCCGGGCCGCTTCGCGGCCCGTGCCGCTCCGGCGGTACTTCCGCATGACAAAGAACTCGGCCATGTCGTTGACGCCCGCCGTGCGCACCAGGGCCAGCCCGGCCCACCGGCCCCCGCGGCGGATCAGGAACGGGTGGCTATCCGGATCGGTCCAGTAGTGGTCGAGGTAGGGATGAGCGAACTCCCCGTGCCCGTCCACGTCACCGCCATCCCATTCGGAGAAGTCGTAGTGATACAGCTGCAGCAGCCGCCGCAGGACCGTCTTGTCTCCCGCTCCGGCCTGTACTACCTCAACCGTCATCCCGGCACGCTCCCGTATGCCATCGGTCACTCATTGCGGTGACTCAGCCAATCAAAACCCTCGCAATTGCGTGAGACGTTTCCGCGGAAACGCGCCCGGACACTCAGTGCCTGGCGGGGCGTGCTCAGGTGGACCGGCCGAGTCCGTCGCGCTCTTCGGTGAGCTCATCGAGCATCGCGCGCATCGGCCCGGAGTCGCCGCGCATGACCGCGGCGGACGCCGCGACGTTACGGTCGGCGTCGAGACGCTGCCAGTTGAGCGCGTAGCCCGCATCGTCGGCGAGTTGCTCGAAGAAGGCCCGCTGCGCCCGGCCGTTCCCCTCACGGAACGGGTGGATGGCGTTGATCTCTCCCAGGTAGTAGGTGAGCCGGTCGAGGAAGCCGTCACGGGTAAGCCCCCTGAGAAATCGTTCGTCCCGGAGCTGGCCGAAGATCTCAGCCGCGGACGACTCGATGAACTGAGGAAGGCAGAACGGGCTCCCCTTGGAGATCGCGACCGTGCGGATCTGCCCGGCCCAGTCGTAAATGTCGCCGAAGATCCGGCGATGAATATCGCAGAGATGAGGAAGACCGTAGCTCCCCCGGGCCGGCGCTTCCTTGAGCAGGACAAGCGCCGCGTGCGTGATCTCCCGCTCCGCGTCCGCGAGGCCCGCGGGGGTGGTCAGTCCCAGCTTGTTGCGCAGGATGCCTGTCGCGGAATCGGTGTACGGGTCGTCCGGCACTTACGGCTGCCGGTGGCGAGCCACGGCCCGGCGATACAACTCGCTCGCGTCGATCTCCCCGTCCACGTAGGCCGATACCTCCCGGTTGTGCTCGGCGCTGAAGGCGCCCGGAAGCTCAACCTGCACCGACCGCTCGGCCGAGGATGCCCAGTTGAAACGGTCGCGCTGACGGGCCAGTTCCTCGTAGCGCTCATAGACCTCATACGGCACGATGACCGCCTCGGGCCTCCGATGCGATCCGAACGCCACCGGCTCGGCAACGGCTCCCTCCTGGCGGAAGCGCGCGAGAATTCCCGACAGCCGCGCCCGGACGTCGGCCAGCGGATGGACGCGAAGCACAGCAGAACCAGCCACCGCAATAGTGTACCAAAATTTGTACAAAATTCGGGGGCCGCGAACGGCCGGGCTCGCGGTCCGCGGCTCCGGTCAGGGATCAGCCGATGACCATGATGAGGTCGCCGCCGTCTACCTGGGCGGTGCCCGTCAGCGCGACCCGGGTTACGGCTCCGGCAATCGGGGCCGTGACGGAGGCTTCCATCTTCATGGCCTCGATCTTCGCGACCACGTCGCCCGCGGCGACCTGGTCGCCGGCCTCGACGACCGGGGTCACGCTGCCGCCGAACGGCGCGGCGACCTGCCCCGGAGCCCCGGGATCCGCCTTCTCGGCGGCGGGCACGTCCGGCTCGACCGAGCGATCGCGAACCGGAATCGGCCTCAGCTGCCCGTTGATCGTGCACATGACGGTCCGGATACCGCGTTCGTCCGGCTCGCCCACGGACTGGAGGCCGAACAGGAGCGTCTTGCCCTCTTCGATCGTCACCTGGTGCTCCGCGCCGGGCTGGAGGCCGTAAAGGTAGTCCGCCGTAGCGAGCACCGACAGGTCACCGTAGGTCTCGCGGGATTCCTCGAACTCCCGGGTCGGCCCGGGAAACAGCAGCCGGTCGAGGGTCCGGCGGCGGTCAGTGCCCAGGCTTTCCCGCTGAGCGCCGGTGAGCTCCGCGTTGAGCGGGCGCGCGGTGCGCCCGGCGAGCGCCCGGGTGCGGAACGGCTCGGGCCAGCCGCCGGGCGGGTCACCGAGATCACCGGACAGGAAGCCGATCACCGAGTCAGGAATGTCGTACTTGCCAGGGTTCTCGGCGAAGTCCCCCGGGTCGGCGCCGACGGCGACAAGGTGAAGCGCCAGGTCGCCCACGACCTTGCTGCTGGGCGTCACCTTGACAAGGTTGCCGAGGATCTCGTTGGCGGCGGCGTACATGTCCTCGATCTGCTCGAACTTCTCTCCCAGGCCGAGGGCGATCGCCTGCTGGCGAAGGTTGGATAGCTGGCCGCCCGGGATCTCGTGCCGGTAGACGCGACCGGTCGGCGCCGGCAGCCCGGCCTCGAACGGGGCGTAGAGACGGCGCACCGCCTCCCAGTAAGGCTCGGTGTCGCAGACGGCCCGCAGCGACAGGCCCGTCTCGCGAGGTGAGTAGTCGGTGGCCGCCACCAGCGACGACAGCGGCGGCTGGCTGGTGGTGCCGGACATGGCGGCGTTGGCGGCGTCGACCGCGTCTACGCCGGCGTCGATGGCGGCGAGCAGGGTCGCGAGCTGGCCGCCCGGGGTGTCGTGGGTATGCAGGTGGACGGGCAGGTCGAACCGCTCGCGCAGCGCTGTTACCAGCGTCCGGGCCGCCGGCGCCCGCAGCAGGCCGGCCATGTCCTTGATGGCGAGGACATGAGCGCCCGCCTCGACGATCTGCTCGGCGAGGCCCAGGTAGTAGTCGAGGGTGTAGATGCGCTCGCCGGGGTCGGACAGGTCGCCCGTGTAGCAGAGCGCGACCTCGGCGATGGCCGAGCCGGTCGAGCGGACGGCGTCGATCGCCGGCCGCATCTGGCCCACGTCATTCAGGGCATCGAAGATGCGGAAGATGTCGACGCCGGTGGCTGCTGCCTCCGCCACGAAGGCGTCGGACACGGCGTCCGGGTAGGGCGTGTAGCCGACGGTGTTGCGGCCGCGCAGCAGCATCTGCAGGCAGATGTTCGGCACGGCGGCGCGGAGGTCGGCCAGGCGCTGCCACGGGTCCTCGGCGAGGAAGCGGAGCGCCACATCGTAGGTCGCGCCGCCCCAGGCCTCCAGCGACAGCAGCTGCGGCGTGGTCCGGGCGACATGGCCGGCGACGTTCAGCAGGTCCCGGGTGCGGACCCGAGTAGCCAGCAGGGACTGGTGCGCGTCCCGGAACGTCGTGTCCGTGACCGCGACCTCGGTCTGGGCGCGCAGCTGACGCGCGAATTCCCCGGGCCCGAGCCGCAGCAGGCGCTGGCGCGACCCGGGCGGGGGCTCGGTGTCCAGATCCGTGTCCGGGAGCTTGCTGACCGGGTCGACGCTGACCGGCCGCGGGCCATGCGGCTGGTTGATGGTGACGTCGGCCAGGTAGGTGAGCAGCTTGGTGCCGCGGTCCGCGGAAGAGCGGGCCGTGAGCAGGCGGGGGTGCGTCTCGATGAAGCTGGTGGTGATCCGTCCGGCCCGGAAGTCGGGATCGTCCAGGACTGCCTGCAGGAACGGGATGTTCGTGGACACGCCGCGGATCCGGAACTCCGCGATGGCGCGCCGGGCCCGGTCAATGGCCACCTGGTGGGTGCGGCCCCGGCAGGTCAGCTTGGCCAGCATCGAGTCGAAGTGCGGCGACACCGCGGCGCCGGTGTAGGTCGTGCCGCCGTCCAGCCGGATGCCGGAACCGCCCGGCGACCGGTAGGTGGTGATGGCACCGGTGTCGGGGCGGAACCCGTTCGCCGGGTCCTCGGTGGTGATCCGGCACTGCAGCGCGGCCCCGCGGATCAGGATCCCGTCCTGGGACAGTCCCAGATCGGCGAGGGTCTCCCCGGCGGCGATGCGCATCTGAGACTGCACCAGGTCCACGTCGGTGATCTCCTCCGTCACCGTGTGCTCTACCTGGATGCGCGGGTTCATCTCGATGAAGACGTAGTTGCCCGACGGGTCGAGCAGGAACTCCACCGTGCCCGCGTTGACGTAGCCGATCTCCGTCGCGAACCGCACCGCGTCGGCGCAGATCCGTGCCCGCAGGTCCGGGTCGAGGTGCGGCGCGGGCGCCATCTCGATGACCTTCTGGTGGCGGCGCTGCACGGAGCAGTCGCGTTCGTACAGGTGGATGATGCCGTCGCGGCCGTCGGCGAGGATCTGCACCTCGATGTGCCGCGGCTCGGTAACCGCCTGCTCGATGAACACGGTCGGGTCACCGAACGCGCTCTCGGCCTCCCGCATGCAGGTCTCGATCGCGTCCCGCAGCGTGCCGGGTTCCTCCACCCGGCGCATCCCCCGGCCACCGCCCCCGGCCACCGCCTTCACGAAGACGGGGAACGGAATGGCGTGCGCTTCGGAGATGAGCGCGTCAGTGTCGGTTCCCGGGGCGATGCTCTGCAGCGTGGGGACACCCGCGGCCCGGGCCGCGGCGACGGCCCGGGCCTTGTTGCCGGTGAGCGTGAGCACGTCGGCGCCCGGCCCGATGAACGTGATCCCGGCCCGCGCACAGGCCTCCGCCAGGGCGGGGTTCTCCGACAGGAACCCGTAGCCGGGGTAGACCGCGTCGGCGCCGGCCTGCACCGCGGCCTCGACGATCAACTCCGGATCGAGGTAGGCCCGGACCGGGTGCCCGGGCTCCCCGATCTGATAGGCCTCGTCGGCCTTGAGCCGGTGCTCGGAGTTGCGATCCTCGTAGGGGAACACGGCCACCGTCTGCACGCCGAGTTCGTAGGCGGCCCGGAAGGCACGGATGGCGATCTCGCCGCGGTTGGCTACCAGGATCTTGGAGAACATACCGGTAGCTTCCCCCATGACACCCGGTCCTAACGGAGAGCGCTCACCCGTGGAACGAGCAAACGCGAAAAGGCCGACCCATGAGGGTCGGCCTTTTCATCACGTAAGTACCGGCGGTGTCCTGCTCTCCCGCGAGGCTTCCCTCGCAGTACCATCGGCGCTGTGGGGCTTAACTTCCGGGTTCGGGATGGGACCGGGTGTTTCCCCCACGC
>WRBL01000372.1 GCA_009784565.1 Streptosporangiales bacterium
CAAAGACGTGCTCGCCGGGCACCGCCGCCCGGGCTCGGTCGGCAAGGCGCTGCCCGGAGTGCGGATCCGGATCACCTCTCCCGGCGGAGAGGAAGTCCCGGCTGGGGAACAGGGCGAGATCTGGGTCCGGTCCCGTTCGGCCATGACCGGCTACGTCACCGGCGCGGATCAGCCGGCCTCCGGGGACGGGACGCCCGGCGATGAGTGGCTGCGCACCGGGGACCTCGGGCGGCTGGACGACGACGGCTACCTCTACATCACCGGGCGGCTGAAGAACATCATCATCTGCGGCGGCTTCAACATCCTTCCCGAGGAGGTCGAGGCCGCGATCGAGCAGGACGAGCGGGTCACCGAGGCCGTGGTCGTTCCGTGGCCGGACGACCGGCTCGGAGAGATCCCGGTCGCGGTCGTCGAGGGCACCGGCACGCCGGACGACCTCCTGGCCGCCGCGGCTCAGCGATTGGCCTCCTACAAGCGGCCCCGGCACCTTCTCCGCGTGGACGCCCTCCCGCGGGTCCCGAACGGGAAGGTGAACCGCGCGGCGGTCACCCGCATCGTCCGCGGCCGGCTGGCCGCGGACCAGGATTCACGAAAGGCCCCACAGGCATGAGCGAGTACAGTACCGTCTCCTTCGAGGTGGCGGACGGCGTCGCCACCATCACCCTCAACCGGCCTCACGTCCTGAACAGCTTCGAGAACACGATGCTGGAGGAGTTCGCCGAGATCTGGCGGGTCTGCCGGACCGACGACGGGATCCGGGCCATCGTGCTGCGGGCCAACGGCGACCGGGCTTTCTCCACCGGCGTGGACCGCAACAGCGGACGGTACCGGCACCCCAATCCGTTCAGCGAGGACGACCCGGGCATGTTCCTGGGCGCCAAGCAGAACCGGGTCTGGAAGCCGCTCATCTGCGCGGTGCACGGCATGTGCGCGGGCGGGGCGTTCTACTGGCTGAACGAAGCCGACGTCATCATCTGCTCCGACGACGCGACCTTCTTCGACCCGCACACGACGTACGGGATGGTGTCCGCGCTGGAATCGGTGGGCCTGGCCCGCCGGATCCCGCTCGGCGAGGCGATGCGCATCGCGCTGTTCGGCCTGGATGAGCGGATGAGCTCCCGGCGCGCCCTGGAGATCGGCCTGGTCAGCGAGGTGCTGCCCCGGGAGGACCTGTGGAAGCGGGCGGATCAGCTCGCGCATCGGCTGGCTGCCAAGCCGTTCATGGCGGTCCAGGGGACGGTGAAGGCGATCTGGGACGGGATGTCCATGTCGCCGAGCGCCGGCCGGGAGGTGCCCCTGCACTACACGCACCTCGGAAACGCGGTCGGGAAGCTCGAAATGGCCCAGGTCTCCAAGCCGCAGTGGGAACTGCGCTAGCCGGATGGAAAGGAACCAGGACATGGCAGTGCTGGACGGACGGACCGCCGTGGTGACGGGCGGCGGCCAGGGAATCGGGCTCGAGATCGCCCGGGTGCTCGCCGAGCACGGCGCGAAGGTAGTCATCGGCGATGTCGACGGCGACCTGGCGGAGAAGGCGGCCGGGACGCTCGGCGGCCCCGGAGCCGTGGGCATGGGCTGCGACGTGCGCCGCAAGGACCAGGTCGAGGCGCTGCTCGACGCGGCCGCGGATCTGGGCGGCGCGCCGGTGGACATCATGGTGAACAACGCGGGCATCACCCGGGACGCCACCATGCGGAAGATGACCGAGGACGACTTCGACGCTGTCATCGAGGTGAACCTGAAGGGCGTGTGGCTCGGGACCCAGGCGGCCGCCGCCCGGATGCGCGAGGCGGGCCGCGGGTCGATCATCAACATCTCGTCCCTGTCGGGCAAGGTCGGCATGGCGGGGCAGACCAACTACTCGGCGGCCAAGGCCGGGGTCGTCGGCATCACGAAGGCCGCGGCCAAGGAGGTCGCGTTCCGCGGCATCCGCGTCAACGCGGTGCAGCCGGGCCTGATCCGGACCGCGATGACCGAGGCCATGCCTCAGAAGGCCTGGGACCAGAAGATGAGCGAGATCCCGATGGGCCGTCCCGGGGAGCCGCGCGAGGTGGCGACCGTGGTGCTGTTCCTGGCCAGCGACTGGTCGAGCTACATGACCGGGACGGTGCAGGAAATCACCGGCGGCCGGTTCATGTGAGCGGGGAGCCTGTGTTCAGCACCCGGTTCACCCGCGAGTTCGGCATCGAGCACCCGGTCGTCTGCGGCGGCATGACGGGGGTCGGCACCGCCGACCTGGTCGCGGCAGTCGCCAACGCCGGAGCCCTCGGCTTCATCACGGCTCTCACCCAGGGGACGCCGGAGAAGCTGGCCAAGGAGATCGCGCGCTGCCGCTCCATGACCTCCCGCCCGTTCGGGGTCAACCTGACGATCCTGCCCACGATCGAGCCGGTGCCGTACACGGAGTACCGCGAGGCGATCATCGACTCCGGTGTCCGGATCGTGGAGACGGCCGGCAGCAACCCGGAGCCGCACCTGCCCGCGTTCCGCGCGGCCGGGGTAAAAGTGATCCACAAGTGCGTCAGCGTGCGGCACGCCTTGCGCGCGGAGAAGCTCGGAGTGGACGCCGTCAGCATCGACGGGTTCGAGTGCGCCGGCCATCCGGGCGAGGACGACGTACCCGGCCTGGTCCTGATCCCCGCGGCGGCCGACGCGGTCAGCCTGCCGCTGATCGCCAGCGGCGGGTTCGCCGACGGGCGCGGCCTGGCCGCCGCGCTGGCGCTGGGCGCCGAGGCGGTCAACATGGGCACCCGGTTCATGGCGACCGCCGAGTCCCCGGTGCACGAGAACGTCAAGCGGCGCATCGTCGAGGCCGGCGAGCGCGACACCGACCTGCTGTACCGCAAGTTCCGCAACACCGCGCGGGTCGCCCGCAACTCGGTTTCCCAGCGGATCAGGGCCATCGAGGACGACCCCGCGTCTACCTTCGACGACATCAGGGACCTGGCATCCGGCGCCCGGGGCCGTTCGGCCGTCTACGCGGGCGGTGACCCCGAAGGCGGCGTCTGGACAGTCGGGCAGGCCCAGGGCCTCATCCACGACATCCCGACCTGCGCCGACCTCGTCGACCGCATCACCGGCCAGGCCCGGGACCTCATCGAGCAACGACTCACCGGCATCCTGGCCCAGCGAACCGAAGGATCATGATGACCATTTCCGCAGCGGCGACCCGGCCCGGCGTGCATTACCTTGAGGACCTGTCGCCCGGGCAGCGGTTCGTCAGCGCCGCCCGCACGATCACCGAGGCGGACGTCGTGTCGTTCGCCGGCCTGAGCGGTGACTTCAACGTCATCCACACCGACGCGGAGTCCGCCAAGGCCTCCGTCTACGGGCAGCGGGTCGTCTACGGCCTGCTCGGCCTGTCGGTGGCCACGGGGCTGCTGGACCGTCTCGGTACGTTTTCGGGCAGCGCCATCGCCATGCTCGGCATCGACGGCTGGAAATTCACCGCTCCTGTCTTCATCGGCGACACCATCCACCTGGAACTGACGATCGTCTCGGTCCGCCCCTCGCGGTCCAAACCCGACCGCGGTGTCGTCGAGCGGCAGTTCGACCTGGTCAACCAGCGCGGCGAGGTGGTCCAGTCGGGGCGGATCGACGTGCTGGTCCGCCGTGACCCGTCGCGATCCGACGGCGCGGAGAAAGCCTGATGCCGGGAGACGGCCGGCTGGCGGGGAAGGTGGCGTTCGTGACCGGGGCGGCCCGGGGCCAGGGCCGCAGTCACGCCGTCCGCCTGGCCGCCGAGGGCGCCGACATCATCGCGGTGGACCTCTGCGCCCAGGTACCCACCGCGGACTACCCGCTGGCGGGCGAGGACGACCTGGCCGAGACCGCGCGTCTGGTCCGCGAGCAGGGCCGCGAGGCGGTCACGGCCGTGGCCGACGTCCGTGACCTGCCCGCGCTGAGCGCGGCGGTGGACGACGGCGTCGCCCGGCTCGGCCGGCTCGACGTCATCGTCGCCAACGCGGGGATCGCCTCCTACGCGCCCGGCGCGGAGCTCACCGAACTCCAGTGGGACGAAATGATCGCGATCAACCTCAGCGGCGTGTGGCGCACCATCCGGGCCGGGATCGGGCACGTCCGGCGCGGCGGCGAGGGCGGTTCCGTCGTCATCACCAGTTCGGCCGCCGGGCTGCGCGGGATCCCCAACAACGCGCACTACGCCGCGGCCAAGCATGGCGTGGTGGGCCTGATGAAGGTGCTCGCGCTCGAACTCGGCCCGGAGAACATCCGGGTCAATACGATCCACCCGACGACGGTGAACACGCCGATGGTCCGCAACGACTCGACGATGGAGCTGTTCCTGCCCGGTCGGGAGAACCCGTCGGAGGAGGACTTCGCCCGGATCGCCCGGCGGCTCAACGTGCTGCCTGTTCCCTGGGTGGAGCCGGACGCGGTCAGCGACCTGGTGGTGTTCCTCGCCGCCGACGAGGGCCGCAACCTGACCGGCACGTCCATCCCGGTCGACGCCGGCATGGCGGCCCGCTGGTAGCGGCGGAACCCTTACTTCCGAACGGCTCTTCGGCGCCTGCCCCTCCTCCAGGGGCAGGCGCCGTTCGCGGTCAGCGGGGGTCTCGGGGGAGACCCAAGACCCGTTCGGCGACCATGTTGCGCAGGACCTCGTCGGTTCCGCCCGCGATACGGTAGCCGAGGGCGCCCATCAGCCAGCGGTTCCAGGCGAAGGTTCCCCACTCCCCCGTGTCGGCGACGAAGGCCGGGCCGAGCAGTTCCCGGGCGAGTTCCCCGGCCCGGCGCAGGGTCGAGACGAGCATCAGCTTGTCGAGCGACCGTTCCGCGCCGGTCAGGTGCTCCTCCGGCGTCTCCTGCATGCGGGCCTGGTAGGCGCGGGCCGTCTGGATCTGCCCGTACAGCCGGGCCCACGTGTCGCGGACGAGCGGGTCGGTGTTCCGGCCGCTGCGCTCGGCGAGCAGCCACAGGAGCTGCACGGCCCGGGCGGTGAGCTCGTGGGACCGGTCGCCGGTGGACCTCCGCTCGGCGGAGAGGGTGTCGAGCGCGACCTTCCAGCCCGCGCCGGCCTCGCCGAGACGGTAGCGGTCGGGCAGGACGACGTCGGTGAGGAACACTTCGCAGAAGCTGGCGCCGCCGGTCATCTGCCGCAGCGGTCGCACCTCGACCCCCGGCGTGTTCATGGGGACGACGAACATGGTCAGGCCTCGGTGCTTCGACGCCCGTGGGTCGGTGCGCACCAGCGCGAGGCCGATGTCGGCGAACTGTGCGTTCGAAGTCCAGACCTTCTGCCCCTCGATCCGCCACGAGTCCCCTTCCCGGACACCCTTGGTGCGGACGCCGGCGAGGTCGGAGCCGGCCTGGGGCTCGGAGAACAGCTGGCAGGCGACCATGTCGCC
>WRBL01000373.1 GCA_009784565.1 Streptosporangiales bacterium
GGCAGGCAGCCGGGTCGGTCCCCGTCGCGTTCGGCATCGCCCGGGCCCATCCCCAGCTGCTCGCCGCGGCCCGGGACTCGTTCCTGGACGGACTCACCATCGGCTGCGTCGTCGTCGCCGGGCTCTGCTACCTGGCCGCGATAGCCGGCGTCATCGCCCTCCCGGGCGCCGCCCGCGAAGACAGAACGCGGGCCCCGGCGGCACTACAGGACGTAGTACGATAACGGCCGTGAACAGTGCCCTTCCCACGGTGATCGTCGTCGCGGGGATCGCCCTCGCCGTGTACGCGGGGGTGCTGACCGTGCTCAACCGGCGCCTGGGCGGCGGGCTGCTCCTGGCGCTCGGCGTGCTGGAGATCCTGCTGCTCGTCATGGTCGGCTGGATCGTCGTCCTGCTTGTCGGCGGCGGGCACGGGCACCCGCCGGGGATGGCGATGCTGATCGGGTACCTGATCGCGATGCCGCTCGTTCCGGTGGCGGCGGCGTTCTGGGGAGCGGTAGAACGATCCCGGTGGGGCTCGGCCGTGGCCATCGTGGCCGGGCTGGCCTGCGCCGTGCTGATGGTCCGCCTGCACGAGATCTGGTCGGTGATCCATGTCTGAGACGACGACTCCCGCGGAGCCCGCGACGGACCCGAAGCCGTCACCCGGCGAGCGGCCGACCTCGACCCGGACCGGTCCCGGCCGCCTGCTGGTCGCCCTCTACGGCCTGTTCGCCCTGTCGGCCACCGCCCGGGCCGTGGTGCAGATCGCGACGAAGTTCAGCCATGCTCCGATGCCGTACCTGCTGTCGGCCTTCGCCGGGCTGGTCTACATCACCGCCACGGTCACCCTCACCCGCGGCAGCCTGACCGCGCGCCGGGTCGCCCTTGTGTCCTGCGCGGTCGAACTCGCCGGGGTGATCGGGGTCGGAACCTGGACCCTCCTCGACCCGTCCGCCTTCCCTGACTCCACGGTGTGGTCCGGGTACGGCGCCGAATACGGCTGGGTTCCCTTCATTCTCCCGGTCTGCGGCCTGCTCTGGCTGCGTTACTGGGCCCGGCGCGACCGGTCCTGAGCCCGGCCGGGGCATACAGCCGGCGGAGCCGCGCCGCGGCGGCGTCGCGGAGGGCGTCGGCCTCGGCCAGGGCCCGCTTGCGGGCCTGGTCGTAGCGGGCCGCGTACTCAAGGGCGCGAGGGCCGGAACAGGACTCCACGGCGCCGTCCGGTCCGACGCGAACCCCGTGCCGTCGAGCGTCGAAGGCCTGTTCTTCCAGGCTGATCTCGATCCGGGACAGCCGGATCGCCAGCCCCTCCAGCACCCGCGCGACCCCGGTGACGCACCGGGCCAGCGCGGTAAGGATCTCGAACTGCCGCTCCCAGGAGGCGGTGAACGAGGCCGCCGCCGTGCCCTGCCAGGGATCGGGTGCGGCCGCGGTGATGTCCCGGGCGATGGCCGACAGGCACCGCGTCAGGTCCCGGACGCGCTGGACGCGCTGGCTCAGGTCCTGGGCCGTGCCCTGCAGCCCGTGGATGTCGGTGCCGATCCAGTTGTCGGCGAACGTGGCAAGCGAAGGTCCGTTCGGCGTGACGGACTGCGGGTTCATTAGATTATCCTCCGTTACTATATATCTACATAAAGTAACGAAGAGGTGGCGGGCCTGGTTCACTCCTGCGGTGCGACTGGTGCCAGCCAGGCCTGGACCAGGCCGTCCTCGACGGTGACGCGGCCGTGCTCGAAGGCCTGCAGGCAGTCACTTCCGCTGTCGGCCACGGCCGTTTCCGGCCGGAGCGGCCAGCCCAGCCGGCCGGCGATCGACGGGTGCTCGTCGAGGTAATCGCGTATCGCGGGGCGCAGCATGAAGGTGCCGGCGGCCGAATTCCAGTGCACCGTGCCGCCCTGGAAACGCTGGCAGGCACCGTCGGCGGTCTCGTGCTCGTCGGTTACCGGCGCGCCCAGCAGGTCCTCGCCCCGCCAGTCATTCTCGGAGAACTCTCCGATGCCGCCCCACGTCCCGTAGATCCCGAACTCCGTCGAGATAATGGCGGCGCCGTATCTCGTGCCCGCGCCAGTGCAGGCCTCCGCGCCGTAGGTAAATGGGCCCTCGAATACCTGCCAGACGCAGGTGGTGCCGGTGCGCGGATAGGAATCGGGGACCGGACTGTTCAGCGGGAATCCGAATGCGCCTGCCGCTCCCTTGGACGCGTGGTGTCTTCTCGCGATTTCCCCCGTTACCGCGAAGGCTCCCGCCTGCGGGCTCCAGCAGACGGTGCCGTTCGCGTACTGCTGGACGAACCCGTCGGTCCCGCGGGGAGAAGTGACTTTCGCGAACCGCCCGGCGGGGTCGCCCAGCGCCGCGCCTTCCTCGCTGCTCTCGCACCGGGCTCTCGCCGCCGTGGCCTCGAGCAGGGCTTTCAGCGCCGGATCCGGGGTGCCCGCCGCGCGGGCGATGCGTTCGGCGGAGGCCTGGGGGATCGCGCCCAGAAGGGCGATGGCCAGGTCATTGTCGCGTACCCATAGCGCCTTCAGGGCCGGACTGGCCTCTTCTGGGGTGACGGCCGTCAGCAGCCGCGTGGCGGGGCCGAGTGATGCGTCGGCCTCGGACAGCTCGACCAGGCGCCGCGCGCCATTGGCCGCGTTGAGATGCTTCAGTGCCGTGTGGTCGTCCGGCTGGGGCGCGTGCTGGTGGATGGTCATGTCCCCGCCGGAGGCGTACGCGTCGCGTCCCGCGGAGACGTCCTGGCGGACGGCGGGCCCGTGGAAGAAATTGTGCTGGACGTTGCCGTCGCCGATTTGGATGCCTCGCGAATCGTTGATTTCGGCCACGGGCAGCAGAATAGCCGTTGTGCCCGCTTTCCGGAGTGAGAGGGGAAACGGCGCGGAGGGGGATGCCCGGACCCGTTCGGAAGAAAAGGATCGCGTCAGGGCAGGTGGGGCTTGATTTCCTCCATGACCCACTGGGAGTAGTCGAGGTAGGCGTCGACGCCGGATACCGGCGGAATGGGGACGCCGCTCATGGTGACGCCGAGTTCGGCCAGTTCGCCCAGGCGGTCGGTGAGTTCGTCGGCGGACATGCTGGGCCGGGACTTCGGGGCGTCGATGACCTCGTGGTTCCTGCCGACGCGGGCCGTGGACAGACCGTACATGATCTCCAGGGGGCGGCCGTCGTAGCCGGGCTGCGACTTCAGGAAATCGATCCGGGACGGGATGTCGCCGGCCTGGGTCAGAAACGGGTGCCAGCCGGTGGCGAACCGGGCCGCGCGGCGCAGCGCCGCGTCGGAGTCGCCGCCCATCCAGATGGTGACGTGCGGCTCGCTGACCGGCTTCGGCTCGAAGGCGACGTTCTCGAAGCGGACGTACTGGCCGTGGAAGACCGGGCTGTCGCTGGTCCACAGCTCGATCATCGCGGCCAGGTACTCGTCGGCCCGCTTTCCGCGGTCACGGAAGGGGACGCCGAGGAGGTCGAACTCCTCTTTCAGCCAGCCGACGCCGAAGGTCACGGTCAACCGGCCGGAGCTCATCCAGTCGATCGTGGACAGGGCCTTGGCCAGGACCACCGGGTTGCGGAGGGGAAGAAGGGTGACGGAGGAGTTGACGCGGACGCGTTCGGTCGCCCCGGCGAGGTAGGCCTGGGCGGCGGTCGCGTTGAAGTAATGCGGGCCCGACCGGTCGACCTGCTCGTCCGGGATCAGGAAATGCTCGGGAACGCTGATCATGTCGTACCCGAGTTCGTCGGCCCGCTTCGCCATCCGGGTCTGGTCCCGCCCGGTGACGCTCGACTCCCAGGGCTGGCGGGTGGACTTGAGCCGGATAGTGTGCGGCATCGGGAAGACGAGGTCCATGGGCGCTCCGGTCGGTCGGCTCTGCCGGCCCTATTGAACCTATGCGGGCGGAATGAGAATTCTCAATATCAGAGAGCCGCATTCTGATGTGAGATGCTGGTCCGGCAGTATGTGATTGCCAATTTTATTGTCGACTGTAATCGACTGCATAGTTTGGGGGAGGGCATGTCAGGTGACCGGTCGAGGCCACTGCTGATTCTCGATGTTGACGGAGTACTCAATCCTCACGGGCCGCGCGCCGACCCGGAGCCGCCGTGGATCACGTTCGAGGCGGACTGGTCGGGCTACGTGGTCGCGCTCAACCCTGACCACGGCAAGCAGTTGCTTGCCCTGGCCGAGCGGACGGGCTGCGAGATCGTGTGGGGCACGTCGTGGGAGGAACACGCGAACGCGGAGGTGGCGCCCCGGCTCGGCCTGCCGCCGCTGGACGTCATCCAGGTGAACACCCAGCCCCTGATCCTGGGCTCGCTGGTGCTCTGGAAAACCGGGCACATCGCCTCGTACGCGCAGGGGCGCCCGTTTGTCTGGCTGGATGATCACCCGGGTGACACCGACAGTAAGTTTCTGGCGTCCCACGGCGCCCCGGACCACCTGATCATCCAGATCGACGCCGACGAGGGACTGCAGGATCACCACCTGCAGCAGGCGGAGGACTGGCTGACCGCCCACGGCGGCTGAATTACCGATGCGTGAAAGTTAAGTCATGATTTAACGTACTCAGGTGCAAACAGAACCAATCGCCATCGACGGCGTAGCGGGCCCGGTCGTGGTCACTCCCTCGTTCTGGGGACGGCCCTCGATCACGGTCTGGGGGCAGCCAGTGCCCCGGACCGGTCGTCAGTACGCGCTTCCGGCCGCTGACGGCGGCACGGTCGAGGCCACCGTCCGGGGCGGGTTCGCCGACGCCTACCCGACGGTGGAGGTCAACGGCGTTCCGTACCGGACCGGGCCGAAGCCGCCCGTCGCGCTGCAGATCCTGACGATGGTGCCGATCCTGCTGATCGCCATCGGAGGGGCGATCGGAGGGGTGATCGGCGTCCTGGGAGTCGCCGCGAACCTGTCGGTCGCCCGTACCCGGATGTCGGTGGCGGGCAAGACGTTCGCCATGATCGGCGTCATCGTGGTGGCGGCGGTGGTGTTCTTCGCGATCGCGGCCGCGCTGAGCGCGGCAGTCGGTCAGGCGTAGCACGCCTAGCGTCGGCAGGCGTGCCGCGATCGGCGCCCAAGCGCGATCTGACGGTGACGCGGGACCGGCACGATGAGGCTCCATGTATGAACTGGCAGCGGGAATCGTGCGCCGCGTCATGAACCTGCTCGGCTCATCCCAGAGCGCGCTGGGAGCCTTCCTGCGTTTCCTGACCACGGTCCACCTGGCGGTCTACCGGGTGACCGGCGGGCGGGTGACCGGGACGAAGGTCATGCCGGTCGTCATCCTGAGTCCCGCCCCGGTACGGGTGCCGGCCGGGCCCTACGAGGACGCGAGCCCCGTCGGCCGGTAGAGCGCGCGGTATTCACCGGGCGGCGCGCGGTGGACGCGGTCCCAA
>WRBL01000374.1 GCA_009784565.1 Streptosporangiales bacterium
GACCGCACCTCCTCATGCTCTGCTGTACTGACAAACTCAGGTGTCAATTCACTCACTCCACGTGCCGCGCTGGGCGGCGCTTCCGGATTGCGCAATGCCCGGACGGCGTTCAGGCCGCTGCGGACGGCGCTTTCCATCGTGTCGGGCCAGCCGGTGTCGGTCCACGACCCGGCCAGGACCAGGCCGGGCAGGCCGGTCGCGGCCGGGGGCCGCAGCCGTCCGCACCCGGGCACCTGGCGGAAGGTCGCCCGACGCTCCCGCGTCACGAAAAACTCCCGCACCGAGGCGTCCCCCGCCGCCGGCAGCACCTCGGCCAGGGCCGGGACGAACCGTTCCCGCAGTTCGGCGACCGAGGTGTCCACGCAGAAGTCGGCCGCCGACAGGGACACCGCGAGGTACTGGCCGTCGTCGCCCCGGGCGTGCATCCCGGAGATCCGCGTCCGGTCGAACACCCACTGCGCCGGCGAGTCCACGGCCGCCGCGAACGGGGCGTCCATCACCTTCCGGTCGTAGATGACGTGCAGGTTCACGATCGGCGCCGCGCCGAGCCCGGACCAGGCGCTGACCTGCCCGTCCGGCAGCGCTCCCGCCGGGATCAGCTTCGCTGCCGCCTCGTGCGGCACCGCCAGCACGACCTTGTCCGCCTCGATGGCCTCGTCGCTGCGGGCCAGCCGGACGATGTACTTCGACGGGCCGGTGACCTGGATCGACTCGACCTTGGCGCTCACCCGCACGCTGGCGCCGAGCGATTCCAGCTTGCGCCGGCCGGCGGTCCCGTGCAGGTCGCCCAGGGGCAGGGCCGGCACGCCGATGTCGGCGGCGGGCGCGTCCTCCAGGAGTCCGGTCCGGACCACCTTCGCCGCCAGGGCCAGGGACGCGTCGTCGCCCGGGACGTTGAGGGTCGCGATGGTGAACAGGTCCCACAGGGCCCGCCGCGTGTGCTCGCTCTGCCCGCGGGCGGTCATCCAGTCCCCGAGGCGCGTGGCGTCGGCTTCCGGGTCCTCCGGGTCAACCTGACGGAAAGCCAGTGCGGCCCGGGTTACCTTGATCCGTTCGGCCGGAGAGAGCACGTGGTAGCGGGCCAGGGCGGTCCCCAGGTGCAGGGGCGCGGGCATCTTCGCCCGCCGCAGGCGGGCCCGGCCGGACGGGGACAGCACCGTCACGTCGAAGCGGGGCTGGATCGGCGCGTGGGCGGTCATGCCGAGCCGGTCCAGCAGGCCCCGGTAGGCGGTGCAGCAGCGCAGGAAGACGTGCTGGCCGGTGTCCACGATCAGCCCGTCGCGGTCGAACGACATCGTCGCCCCGCCCAGGCGGGGCTTGGCCTCCAGCAGGGTCACGTCCTCGCCCGCGCTGGCCAGCGCCACCGCCGCGGTAATCCCGGCGAGGCCGCCCCCGATGACGACAGTCGTCATGCCGCCGCCCCCTTGCGGTGCCGCCAGCGGTCGATTCCGGCCAGCGACTGGGCCGCGACCAGGGCCTTCTCCCCCGCCGGCAGCGACATCCGGGCCTGAAGCACCCCGGCCGGGTTGGCCGCGATCCGCTCCAGCAGGCGGCGGTAGATGCCGGCCATCGCACCGGTGCAGGCCGCGCTGCGCCGGTCGATCGTGGCCAGCAGGCGCAGCCCCGAGGCGTACCACTCGCGGGCGCGGGCCGCCTCGAAGTCCACCAGGCTGGCGAACCGGGCCCGGGCCGCGTCGGTCGGATAAGGCTCGTCACCGCCCAGGGTGATCTCGCAGCCGAACTTCTCCAGGTCCTCGCGGGGCAGGTAGACGCGCCCGTTCAGGTAGTCCTCCCGGACGTCGCGCAGGATGTTCGTGATCTGGAGGGCGACGCCGAGGTCGTCGGCCATCCTGGCCTGGCGCTCGGGCTGCTTCGCCCCGTAGACGCCCAGGGACAGGCGGCCGATCGAGCCCGCCACGCAGCGGCAGTAGTAGAGCAGGTCATCAAAGGTCTCGTAGGTCGCCTCGTTGACGTCGGCCAGGCAACCGTCAATCAGCTCGCCGAAGGCCGCCAGCGAGACATCGAAGTTCCGGCCGGTGTCGGTCAGGGCGACCAGCACGGCGTCGGCCTCGTCCGGGCAGTCCCCGGCGTCCAGGGCGTGGACCTGCGTGCGGGCCTCTTCCAGGAGCTTCGACTTCTTGTCCGTGCCGAGGTCTCCGTCGCCGATGTCATCGATCCGCCGGGCGTACGCGTACACGGCGGCCAGCGCGCGCCGCTTGTGCGGCGGCAGGAGCCGGATCCCGTAAGCGAAGTTCCGTGCTTCCGCCCAGGTGATCCGCTCGCACTCGGCGTAGGCCTCTTCGGTGTCCACGCTCACCTCCCGATGACGTAACAGCTGACCAGGCCGGTCAGCGTGGCTGCCTTGGACGGCTTCGGCGTCTGCGCCAGGACGTCGTAGTCCGCGTTCACGATGGCTTTCAGGGCCGCCCGTCCCCCGGCGATGTAGCCGGAGATCGCGAGCCGGGCCGCCCCCTTCAGCGTCCCCGCCAGCGGGGCTCCCTGATCGAGCAGGTCCGCGGCCCGCTTGGTCTCGAACGCCATCAGCCGCCGGACCGCGTCGTCGGCCGTCGGCCGGGCCAGGGCGTCCTCGGTGACGCCGAAGGCCTTCAGGTCGTCGGCGGGAAGATAAACCCGCCCGTTGCCGAGATCCTCGGCGACGTCCTGCCAGTGCTCGGCCAGTTGCAGGGCCGTGCAGATGTTATCGGAAAGCCTCAGGCGGTCTTCAGTGGCCGCCCCGACGATGCACAGCACGATCCGGCCCACCGGATTCGCCGACAGCTCACAGTATTTAACCAGGTCATCGTAGGACTGATAGCGGGTGACCGTCTGGTCCTGACGGTTGGCCGCGATGAGATCGTCCAGGAGTCCCTGTGGGATACGGCACTCTTCGACCGTGGGCTTGAGGGCCGCCACGATGTCCAGTTCCGGGGTTTCCCCGGCGTACAGGCGCGCGACGTCAGCGGCGAGTTCGTCCAGCAGGCGGAGCCGGGTGGCGGTGTAGACGTCTTCCGGAGTGGCGCCCGGGCTTCCGGGTGGCACCGCGTCCAGGCCGGGAAGCGGCTCGTCGCCGAGGTCGTCGGTCAGGCGGGCGAAGCCGTACACCGCGGACAGGTGCTCGCGCCACCGCGCGGGCAGGATTTTGAGCGCGACCGGGAAATTCTCCGCCGATGCCTTCGCCGCTACGGCGAGCGAGACCTTCGCGGCTATCCCCGCGGCCTCCGCGCCCCCCGTCGTTGCTTCTGTTCCTCCGCCTGACACCCGTCTATTGCCCCACAGCCAAGAAATAAATGCAAACAATGACGCACCCGTCACCTGACAGCTATGTCGGAGATGACTACGGCGACTGACTCCCACGTCAGGCCGCCTTACTATACGTCTCCTAATAATTTGCGCTAAGGAATACAGATATGCTAGGCAATCGTACCCAGAGCGATTATCCCTTACTCATGTAAGGAATTCGGTCACGACCGCCAGATGATGACCAGGGCGCAGTCATCGCCGCTTCCGACGCTTCGCTGCATAGTCGTGATGAGCTCGCCGGCACCGCTCTTGTAACCGGACACCACCATGCGCTCGGCCTCGCCGATCAGCCGGTTGATCCCCTCGTCGATGTCCTCTCCCGGCGCCTCGACCAGTCCGTCGGTATACAGCATGATCGCGTCGCCCCGGCGCAGGATGCCTTCCTCCGGCGCTTCCGGCGCCCCGGCGAGGTCCTCCAGCACGCCGAGGACGATCCCGCGCGCCTCCGACCGCCGCCACTGCCCGGTGGCGCCGTCGAAGTGAGCCGCGGGCGGGTGCCCGGCCGAGGACAGCACGTACTCCCCCGACTGCAGGTCCACCGACAGGTAGACCGCGGTGACGAAGCCCTCGGGGGCGTTGCTCCGGCGCATGTAGGCGTTGCACGCGGACAGGAACTGCTCGCGGGGCACCGAGCCCAGCACCCCGCCGAAGGCCCCGGACAGGAGCAGCGCCCGGGTGGCCGCGTCCATCCCCTTGCCGGAGACGTCGACCAGCGCCACCTCGAGCGTCTTGCCGTCGCTGTGCGACACGACGAAGTCCCCGCCGAACGACGACCCGCCGGCCGGGCGCAGCACCACCTGCGAGCCCCAGCCGTCGCCGAGATCGGGCAGCCGGCCCTGCTGACGGATGCGGTCCCGCAGTTCAATCATCATGCGCTCGGCGCGGCGGCCCCGGGTTCCCAGTTTTCCGCGGGCGTTGGCCAGGACATCGGCGTACACGGCGGTCACCGCGACCGTGAAGACGATGCCCACGCCGGCCTTGCCGTTGACCATGTCGTAGGCCAGGCCGGCGGCGGCCACCGCGAACAGGATGCGCAGCGCCCGGGGCCACATCCACAGGCCGCCGCAGAGGATCGGAAGGATCATCACCCCGGGCGAGAACCACCAGGCGGAGACGTGTACCGCGGCCACCGCGATCACGGCGACGACCAGCGCCAGCCCGAACGCCACCCGGCGGTTCCGGGTGATGAACTGCTGCCGCGCGAAGTCACTCACCTGGGTGGCAGCGCCGCGCATGCGGGGCGTCACGCTGTTTATTGTCCTGCCTTCCGACTGCCTGCGAAAACTGTCCCTTCCCGGGTCCCGGAGGGGGATGCCCAAAGGTTAAGTAGACCTTATGGCAGATCCGCCCCCTGGTGTCTGATGATTTTCTCTCCCAGACTGGACGCATGGGCAGCATGAAGGTGACAGTGAACCTGGCGATGCGGGCGAGGGACGTCTCCCGGCCCCGGCCCGAGCACCTCGCCGAGGCCGCCGCGCGCGAGGAATCCGTCCCCGCGCGGGTCCGTCCCGCGCCCCCCGTGTCGCCGCCTCCGCCCCCGCGCTCCTCGCGGGAGGACGAGGCTGACGTCACACCGGCCCGCGGAGCCCGCCGGCGCCGGCGGCGGTCGCGTTAAGAGCCCGGCAGCGGGGGAAGATCGCCGGTCTTCTCGTAGTCCGACAGCATGCCGATGCGGCGGGCGTGCCGGGGCTCCTCCGAGAACGGCGTCTCGACGAAGATCTTGGCGAACTTGACCGCGTCCTCGGTGCTGTACTGACGCGCGCCCAGGCTGAGCACGTTCGCGTTGTTGTGCTCGCGGGCGAGTTTGGCCGTGTCCTCGGTCCAGGCCAGCGCGGCCCGGATGCCGGGAACCTTGTTCGCGGCGATCTGCTCGCCGTTGCCGGAGCCGCCGATCACGATGCCGAGAGTGCCCGGCTCGTCAATGACTTTCTGAGCCGCGCGCATCACGAACGGCGGATAGTCATCCTCGGCGTCGTAGACGGCCGGCCCGCAGTCAACCGGCTCATGACCGGCCTCGCGCAGCGAGGCCACCAGGGCTTCCTTCAGTTCGAA
>WRBL01000375.1 GCA_009784565.1 Streptosporangiales bacterium
GGCGGCAGCGGCGGGCCCGTCCCAGGCGGGCCGTCCGCTGGACGGCAGGGTCGCCCTGGTGGCCGGCGCCACGCGCGGCGCGGGGCGGGGGATCGCGGTCGAGCTGGGTGCCGCGGGCGCCGTGGTCTACGCGACCGGCCGCACGACGCGCGACCGCCGGTCCGAGTACGGGCGGCCGGAGGCGATCGAGGAGACGGCGGACCTCGTGACCCGTGCCGGCGGCACCGGGATCGCCGTGCCCGCCGACCATCTCGTCCACGAGGAGGTCCGCGCGCTCGCCGAGCGCATCCGCCGCGATCACGGGCGCCTCGACATCCTCGTGAACGACATCTGGGGCGGCGAACTGCTCACCGAGTGGGGAAAACCCGTCTGGGAACACGACCTCGACGCCGGCCTGCGCATCCTGCGGCTGGCGGTCGACACTCACCTCGTGACCGCGCACTTCGCGCTCCCGCTGCTGATCCAGCGGCCCGGCGGGCTCCTCGTCGAGGTTACCGACGGCACCGCGGACTACAACGCGCGCAATTACCGGTCGTCGCCGTTCTACGACCTGGCCAAGGTATCGGTGAACCGGATGGCCTGGGCGCACGCGAAGGACCTCGCGAAACACGGCGCGACGTCCCTGTCGCTGATACCCGGCTGGATGCGCTCGGAGATGATGGTCGACCACTTCGGCGTCCGCGAGGAAAACTGGCGCGACGCCACGGCACAGGACCCGCACTTCGGCATCTCCGAGACGCCGCGCTTCGTCGGGCGGGCCGTCGTCGCGCTCGCCGCCGACCCGCAGCGGTCACGCTGGAACGGGGAATCGCTGTCCAGCGGGGGCCTCGCCAAAGAGTACGGGTTCACCGATCTCGATGGGTCGCGCCCGGACGCGATGCGCTACATCGCCGAGGTCGCCAGCGCGGGCAAACCCGCCGACACCACCGGATACCGCTGAACCACCCGGCTGCAGCCGGGTGGTTCAGGTCTGGGCGTCGACCCTGGCCGGGGCTCGGCTGGTCTCGGGGCCGGCGGTGCGGGTGGCCGGGTGGCTGGGCCGGGGGCTGGTGGTGCAGTCGTGATCCGCTGCCGCCGCTGGTCGGCCGGGCTCTCGCTCGGGCCGGGGGCGGCGGTTCCGATACGACCTCGCCAAGACCGCGAGGCCGCACCGATCCGGAAAGCCGGGAACGGAAGGTGCCGGGCAGGGGAGTGCGGGCCGCGGCCCCTGCACAGCGTGCGGGATGCCCGGGCTTCCCGGCGGTGGTGGCGCGCTTGCCAGAACATCAGGTAGCCAATATTTATCTTGATCTGGGGGCGGCGGCGGGTCGGCAAGACCGCGCTGATCGAGCACTTCGCCTCGGAGCTGCCGCGGGTCATCTTTCACACCGGGGTGGGTGACCCCATGGCCGGAGAACTGGCCGCGCTCTCCGCCGAAGTGCGCGAGGCAGGGCTGAGCGACCTACGGGATCTCGCGGGCAACCCCTACCGGGACTGGCGGGACGCACTGGACCATCTGGCCGGCCTCGCCGTCGACGAGCCGGTCTTGCTCGTCCTCGACGAGTTTCCCGAACTGCTGCGGGAGTCGCCCACACTGCCCGGGGTGCTCCGGGCGTTCCTCGACCGGAACCGCGGGCGGACCCGGCTACGGCTCCTTATCTGCGGATCGGCCGTGCGGACGATGTGGTCCATCCAGGAGACCCGGGCTCCGCTGTACGGCCGGTTCAACCTGACACTGCCCATCTACCCGTTCCGCCCCCACGAGGCGGCCGCCATGCTGCCGCGCCTGAGCCCCGAAGATCGAGCCCTGGCCTACGGCATCGTCGGGGGACCGGGCGCTCCTCTGCTTACCGAGGGCCGTCTCATCATGGAGACAGAAACCGGGTCTCCCATCGGCGGATCGATTCTGCATGCCATCGCATCGGGCGTCACCCGCTACAACGAGATCGCGGATGTCATCAAGACCGATCCGAGCCGCGGCCTGGACCGGCTGGTGGAGGCACGACTCGTCGAGCGACTCACCCCGGTTACCGAAGATCCCGAGAAGTCCCGGCGCAAGATCTACCGGATCGCGGACAATTTCCTCGCGTTCTACCTGGGACCAGTCCGCAAGCACCGTTCCGAGATCGAGCGCGGCTACGGGCGGCGAGCGATACCCGCGCTGGAGCATGAACTCAACGGTCATATGGGCGCTCCCTACGAGGAGGCGTTCCGCGAGTACCTGTGGCGGCAGTCGGGCAGCGGGCTTCTCGGCGATCACGTCGTCGCCATCGGGCCCTGGTGGCGAAGCGGCGGCCAGGATGAGATCGACGCCCTGGTACTGGCCCAGCCCGAACTGACGCGGATCCCTGTCGCCATCGGCGAGTCAAAGTGGGGGAAGTCGGTCGACGGGCCTCGCGTCAAGGCGAAGATGACCGCGAAGGCCGCTGCTATCACCGACTCGGTTGACCAGTTGCAGTACATCATCTGCGCACGGTCCCAGGTCACGCGCGCCGATCCGGACACCACGGTGGTGACCGCGGCGGACATCTTTCCCGGGCAGGAGTAGGGCGGGCGCTGAGGTGGAAGGACTATCCGTTCGGGATAGTCGGGTTGGCCTGCTCTCCGTGGGCCTGAAGTTTGCGGGCCTTGTGGCGGTGCCTGATCTGGGCGTTCAGTTCGGCGCCGAGCAGCAGGGCCAGGCCGGTGACGTACAGGAAGAGCAGCGACGCGACCGGCGCCGCCATGGCGCCGTAGGTGGGGCTGTGGGCGATCGCGTAGGTCAGGTAGGTGCGCAGCAGGTAGCTGGACGCCAGCCACAGGGCCATGGCGGCGATCGCGCCGGGAAGGTGCAGGCGCCACGCGCGGCTGATCGGGACCGCGAAATGGTAGAGCACGGTGATCGCGACGGTGCAGACCACGATCACGGCGGGCCAGTAGCCATAGGTCACGAACGGCCGGATCGCCGGCTGAATATGCAGCGGTACCACCGTCAGCGCCCACCCCGGCACGATGATCAGCAGCGGCAGCGTGATCGTGCCGACGACCAGCGAGCCCAGGTACATCAGGAAGGCCAGGATCCGGCTACGGACGGCCGAGCGGATGCCACGCATGTCGTAGGCGATGGTGATCGTGTTCACGTAGGTGCTCATGGCCGTGGAACCGGTCCACAGGGCGATCAGCGTGCCGACCGACAACAGGCCGACATGGTCCTGCTGTGTCACCTCGTTGAGGATCGGGGTCAGTACGCTGTGGACCGCGTCCGGGACCAGGAACTTGCCCGCCGCGTGCAGGATCTTGGCGCGAACCAGGGGAATGATCTGCGGGCCGAACAGCGGGGCCAGGTACCCGATCGCCGATAGCAGCACCAGCATCAGCGGGGTCATCGAGAGCAGCGACCAGAACCCTGCCTCCGCGGACAGCCCGAGTATCCGGTCATCCCAGGCCGCGGACAGGGTGGCCCCGCCCACCTCCCGGGACGTCCGGGCGGCCGAGGCCACGCGCGCGGCGACATGTGCCGCCAGTCGTGAGGCGGCGGACCGCATGCCGCCGCGGCCTGCGGCTAGGTGGATGCTCGCGCCCAACGTCCTTGACTGCACTCTCTACCTATCCCCGACGTAACCAGTGGGACCCCTGGTTCTATCGGAAGCTGTGCTTCCGTGGCAAGTTCGCCCGTCGGGTCAAGGCGAATCGTGTTGCCCGGATTACCGGCTTCTTACGGGAGCAGAGCCCGGGCCTCCACTTCCGCGTCGTAGGAGTAAATCCAGCTTCGGTCCGTCAGCTGACTGCCGGAACTGTCATAGCCCGCGCCGTTTCGCCGGGAGCCCAGCTGGACCCGCGCCGTGCGTTCCCGACGTAGGGTTTCATACCCTTTCAGCGTGCCCGGAACGCCCGCCGGATCCGACACGGCGCCGAGCAGCACTCCCAGGGAAACGGCGTCCTCGAGGGCCTGGTTCACGCCCTGGCCGAGGTGGGGGAGCATCGGGTGGGCGGCGTCGCCGAGGAGGGTCAGGAGTCCGTCGCTCCAGCGGGGGAGCGGTTCGCGGTCGTACATGCCCCAGAGGAAGCCGGTGCCGCCCGGTCCGCTGATCGAGTCGATCACCTGCTTGATGGCCGGGTCCCAGCCCGCGAAGTGGTCTTTCAGCATCTCCGGGTCGCTCTCGGCGGACCAGGACTCGCGGACCTCGGTCGCCGACTGCACGAAGCCGACGTAGTTCAGAAGCTGCCCGGCCCGGACCGGGAATACCAGGAAATGCCTGCCCTCGCCCAGCCACATCCGCATCTCGTCCGTCGCCCAGTCCTCAGGGCGGGGGATGAGGCCGCGGTAGGCGACGACTCCGGAGAAGACCGGTTCGGCGGGTTCGACGACGGACTGCTGGAGGGCGGAGTGGATGCCGTCGGCGCCGATGACGACGTCGGCGGTGGCGGTGGTGCCGTTGCCGAAGGTGACGGTCGCGCCGTTGTCGTCCTGGCGGAAGCCGGCGGCGCGGTGGCCGGTGCGGATCGTTCCCGGCGGCAGCTCGTTCGCGAGCAGTTCCAGCAGATCAGCCCGGTGCATTCCGACGTTGCGCCCGGGACGGGGGAACTGATCCGGATTGTGACTGGCCGGGCTTCCGTCGTCCAGGCTGAGCCGGGTCTTCATGTGGCGGGCGCCGGCCTCTTCGACCTGGGCCTGGACTCCGAGGTAGGTGAGCATCCGCAGCCCGTTGACCGCCAATGACACGCCGGCCCCGACCTCGGTGAGCTCGGTGGCCTGCTCGTACACCCGCACGTTGAGCCCCGCCCGGTGAAGCGCGACTGCCGCCGCGACTCCGCCGATGCCGCCGCCGACCACTACCGCGTTAAGCGTCATTCTCTTGTGACCTCTCTTGCTGGTCCCCGTGTCATGTCGGCCCCGTCTCTTGCCGGTCTGGTGTTCCTGCCGGCTTGGTGCTCCTGCCGGCCTGGTGCTCTTACCGGAGCAGGGCCCGGACTTCCGCTTCCGCGTCGTGGGAGTAGAGCCAGCTCATGTCCGTGAGCTGGCGACCCGAACTGTCGTAGGCGACGCCGTTTCGCCGGGAGCCGAGCTGGACCCGGGCGGTACGCTCCCGCCGCAGTTTCTCGTAATGGGCGAGCGTGCCGGGAATGTCCGCTGGGTCCTTGACCGTGCCCAGCAGGACGCCCAGGGTGACGGCGTCCTCAAGGGCCTGGTTCACGCCCTGGCCGAGGTGGGGGAGCATGGGGTGGGCGGCGTCGCCGAGGAGGGTCAGGCGTCCGTCGCTCCAGCGGGGAAGCGGTTCTCGGTCGTACATGCCCCACAGGAAGCCGGTGCCGCCGGGTCCGCTGATCGCGTCGATGACAGAGTGGATCGCCGGATCCCAGCCCGCGAACTGCTCTTTCAGCGCCCC
>WRBL01000376.1 GCA_009784565.1 Streptosporangiales bacterium
TCGTCCCGGTCGGCCGCGTCGGCGTAGTAGTCCCAGAACCAGCGCATCAGGTCCGTGGTCAGGATGTACCCGTCGCCGTTCTCGGCGTAAGACGGCCGGGTCAGGTCCGAGTCCGTGACCGGGCAGATGAGAAGCTGCCCGGAGATGCGCGGCCCTCCGGCGTCGCGGGCCATCTGGCAGGCGACCGCCGCGACGTTCCCGCCGGCGGACCAGCCCGCGACGGCGACCTCGCCGGGGATGCCGCCCAGGTGGCCGGCGTGGTCATGCGCCCACCGCACCGCCGCGTAGGCGTCCTCGGCGGCGGCGGGGAACCGGTCCTCGGGGGCGTGCCGGTAGTTCACCGACAGGATCAGCGCGTCCGACCGGTTGCACAGGTCCCGGCAGAACGGGTCATCGGAGTCCAGGTTCCCCAGGACCCAGCCGCCGCCGTGGAAGTACACCACCACCGGGTGCGGGCCCGGCGACGCCGGCCGGTAGAGACGGTAGGGCAGGTACCCGGCAGCGCCGGGCAGCACCCCGTCGGTGACCGAGCCCACCTCCGGGCTCGGCGGGAGGGCCTCCGCGCCGGCCGCCATCTGCTCGCGCGCCTCGCCCGCCGACAGGGTGTCCATCGGCGGCAGGTCCGCCTGCGCCATCAGGTCCAGGACGGCGGAGACGTCGGGCTGTATCCGCCGGATGACCCCGTCGGCGCACCGCTGCCCGCCCGGGCCGGTCCGCCGGAACCCGAGGTAGTCGCTCGCGACCACGTCGTCGCACGCCTGCCGGTACGCGCCCACCCCGCCGACGTAGGGCAGGAACACCCGCGGCTTGCCGGGCACGTTGGCGCCCATGTACCAGGAGTTGGCGGTGGGGTGCAGGGTGATGTCGGCGCAGTCGCGGACATGCTGATCCCACCCGGCTTCGGCGACGTCGGTCGGCTCGATGGTCTCGAAGCCGTCGGCTGTCATGTCCTTCAGGCAGCCGGCGATCCAGTCGACATGCTGCTCGATCGAGACGGCCATGTTCGACAGGACCGAAGGGCTGCCCGGGCCGGTGATCGTGAAGAAGTTCGGGAAGCCGGCGGACATGAGCCCCAGGTAGGTGGAGGGGCCGCCGGCCCACTTCTCCTTCAGGGTGAGCCCGTCCCGGCCGGTGACGTCCACGGCCGCCAGGGCGCCGGTCATGGCGTCGAAGCCGGTGGCGTACACGATCGCGTCGAACTCCAGCGACTGCTCTACGGTGTCGATGCCGGTCTCGGTGACGGTGGTGATCGGCTCCTTGCGCAGGTCGACGAGGCGGACGTGCGGGAGGTTGAACGTCTCGTAGTAGCCGCTGTCCAGGCACGGCCGCTTGGTGCCGAGGTAGTGGTTGCGGGGGGAGAGCGCCTCCGCTTTCTCCGGATCGTTCACGACCGCGCGGATCTTCTCGCGCATCATCTCGGCCACGATCTGGTTGGAGACCGCGTTGGTTCCCAGGTCGGCGAAGACACCGAGCAGGCCGAAGAGCTGGCCCTTCTTCCAGGCGTCCTCGAACCGCTGGCGGGCGACCGTCTCGCTGGCGCTCACGCCGAGGACGTCGGTCATATCGCCCGGCGTCCCGCCCGGGGACCACCGGGCCGCGTCCCGGTACGCGTCGCGGTCGGCGGCCAGCTGTTCCAGCCGGTCGGCCGGGGCGTCGCCGTTGCGCGCGGGGGCGGAGAAGTTCGGGGTCCGCTGGAAGACCGTGAGCTGACTGGCCTGGCGGGCGATCAGCGGGATCGACTGGATGCCCGAGGACCCGGTGCCGATGACCGCGACCCGCTGGCCGGTGAAGTCCACGCCCTCGTGCGGCCACCGGCTGGTGAAGTACGCCGGCCCGGTGAACCGGCCGGAACCGGGGACGTCCGGGGACTTGGGCACCGACAGGCACCCGGTCGCCATGATGTAGTACCGGCACCGGACCTCGGCCCCGCGGTCGGTCGTCAGGTTCCAGAGCCCGGCCCGCTCGTCCCAGCGGGCGGACGCGACGGTCGTGGAGAACTCGATGCCGGGGCGCAGGTCGTAGCGGTCGGCCACGAACCTCAGGTAGTCCAGGATCTCCGGCTGCGTGGCGTACTTCTCCGACCAGGTCCACGCCTTTTCCAGCTCCGGGTCGAAGGTGTAGGAGTAGTCCGTGGTCGGGACGTCGCAGCGGGCACCGGGGTAGCGGTTCCAGTACCAGGTGCCGCCCACGTCGTCGGCCGACTCGAAGACCTTCGCCGACAGCCCCAGTTCCCGCAGCCGGTAGAGCATATACAGGCCCGAGAAGCCCGCCCCCACCACGACCGCGTCGATCTCTTCAGGGGCCCCAGCTGGCTCGTTCACGACAATGTCCCCTTTGACATCCGGTGCCTTATTGTTCTGCCGGGACTGTAACTCGCGGATAGACCCGAGTAAATGGGGTGCGGGCCCGCCCGCCTAGGTCAAAGGCCCTCCGGCATCCGAACGGATCATGCCTCAACCCCAGCGCCTCAGGCCCAGAGCCGTTCCATGGACGGCCGCATCGCCCGGTTGAGCAGCTCGACCCGGGGACCCTTCGGGCTGGCGAGGAACGTGAAGAAGGGCGGGCCGTCCTCCCGCAGGCCCGCGGCCTCGCAGGTGTAGCCCTTGGCCTCCAGCGCCGCGGTATCCGCGGCCACGTCATCGGACCAGTAGCCGAGATGGTGGATCCGCGAGCCGGGCACCGGCGACCACAGCGTGCCGGGGATGCTCCGGATGACCTCCAGGCGCGGGGCGGCCTTGCTGTAGGAGCACCGGATGTCCAGAACCGTCTCGCCGGACGGCAGCCGCAGTCGCAGCGGCGCGCCTCCCTCCGGCGACCACTCGTACCCGAACAGCTCGGACAACTCGGCCCTGGCCGCCACCGGGTCGTCGACGACGATCGCGGCGTGAAACTGATCTCAGGTCGCAGCATCCCCCGATAATACAATTCTCGAATTCGAGAATCTATGTAACAATCACTCGTGTGCCCTCATTTCCGCAGGTAGGCGTGCACCCGACGGCGACCGACCGGTCAATGCCGGTCACCGACCTGGCCCGGGAGGCCGAGGCGCGGGGCCTGACCGGCTTCAGCCTGCCCGAGCACACGCACATGCCGGTCGCGACCGAATCCCTGGTGGCGGGATACCCGATCGCGGAAAAGTACCAGCGGACACTCGATCCCTACATCGCCTGCGCGTACGTGGCGGCGACGACGTCCCTGGAGGTCGGCCCCGCGATCTCCCTGCTGGCCCAGCATGACGCCATCGCCCTGGCCAAGGCCGTCGCCACCCTCGACCACCTCGCGAGGGGCCGCCTCGTCCTCGGAGTCGGATTCGGCTACAACCGGGGGGAAGTCGAGGACCACGGAGTCACGCCGCGGGACCGCCGGGCCGTCGTCGAGGAAACCGTCGCGCTGATGCGCGCGCTGTGGACCGACGAGATCGCCGAATTCGAGGGCCGTCACCGGCACCTGCCGGCGTCCCGGTCCTGGCCCAAGCCCGAGCGCCCCGGCGGCCCGCCCATCCTGCTCGGCGCGCGGAACTCCGAGCGGAACTTCGCCAGGATTATCGCCTGGGCTGACGGCTGGATCCCCGCGGGCATCGGCGTCAGTTTCCCGGCCCTCCAACAGTCCCTGGCCGGCCTGCGGCGGGGCTGGCGCGACGCGGGCCGGGCCGGGAGCCCGGAGATCATGTGCCTGTTCCCGCCCGGATCCCCCGACGAGATGAGCCGCCAACTTGAGAAAGCGGCCGCCCTCGGCATCGGGCGCATGCATCTCCGCGTGGAGGAGCGGACCAGGGACCAGGTCCTCCCGGTCCTGGACGACCTCGCCGCGGTAATCGCCCAGCATCAGTGAACGGCTGCAGAAGGAGCGTGTCAGCGTGAATCTTGCCGGCAAGGTCGTCGTCATCACGGGATCGGGCGGAGGCATCGGCGAAGCGTGCGCCCGCCGGTTCACCGCCGAGGGGGCCAGGGTCGTCGTCACCGACATCGATCCCGTCGGCGTCGAACGCGTCTCCCGCGAGATCGGGAGTGTCGGCCTCGCCGGTGACATCGGCGTCGAGGCCAGCGTGCGCGCGGTCGCCGACCTCGCCCGCCGCACCTACGGCGAGATCGATGTCTGGTTCAGCAACGCCGGCCGGAGCGGCCCGAGCCAGCTAGGGGACATCCAGGACAACGCACGGTGGGAAGCCGCGTGGGGCCTGCACGTGATGTCCCATGTCTACGCGGCGCGGGAAGTCCTCCCGTCCATGCTCGCTCGCGGTGACGGATACCTGCTGCAGACATCATCGGTGATCGCGCTGGCCATCGAGTCGGACAAGGCCGCGTACACCGTGACGAAGCACGCGGCGCTGTCGCTGGCGGAATGGCTCGCCGTGTCGTATCGCAGGAAGGGAATCAAGGTCTCGTGCTTCTGCCCGGGACCGATGGCGACCCCGATGCTGCTGGCGGGCTACCCGGACGAGAATCATCCCGTCCGCAAGCGCGCTCTGTCACCTTCTCAGGTCGCGGACCTGCTCGTCCGGGCGATCGACGACGAGCGATTCCTGATCCTGGACTCCCCGGTCGGCCTCGACTCCTGGCAGTCCAGGATCACGGACTACGAGAACTGGATCGACGAACAGGCCGCCCGCCTACCCGGCTAACCGTCCCCCTACCGGAAGACCTCGTCGGCGCTGGCCGCGGTGACGGCCCGTTCAAACCACAGCTTGAGCGTGCCCAGGTCCTCGCACGCGCCAGTCTGGTCGCGCTGCTCATCGCTAGGCTTCAGGCCACGCGCCTCCAGCAGCTCCAGCAGCGCGCGCCGCCGTTCCTTGAGGGCTCCTTCCTCGCGTCCCTCTTCCAGCCCCTCTTCCAAGCCTTCTTCGAACTTCTTGCGCAGCGTGGGACTGTGAGGCACCCCGTAAGTCGTGTTCATCAAATCCTCCAACATCTGCTGCACGGCAGGCGCGGACATGCTGTATCCCCAATCGTAGTAGTTGTTGCCGCTTTCCTCTTCGGGGAAAACGGTTCCGGCGACGAACGCGTCCGCCACCTTCGGATCGCTGCCGTGATACGCGACCGACAGCACTGCCAGACCGGGCTTCGCGGCGACCTCCTCGGGCGTGGTTAGGAACGGCACCCTTGACGGGAGCAGGACCTTGGGCGGACACGCGAAGTGCTCCAGATTTGTGGAGATCAGGTTGGCGCAGGCCAGGGCGGCTGCCTCGTCTGGGCAGATCACCAACAAGTCGACCGGGCATTCGTACTTCAACCAGAGTGCGGCCAGGTACCGGGGCCACTGGCGGCGCTTCTCCTTCGTCATTTTCGTCTGCA
>WRBL01000377.1 GCA_009784565.1 Streptosporangiales bacterium
CAATGCTGGGGAGTTAAGGTCCAGCAGGGTCTGTCTTGCTCTTCCGGCGGGGTGTTACCCGTTCGTGGTCAGGCGAGATGAGCGTGCTGGTAATGCTGGTGATTTTCTTCGTGACGGTCGGCTTGCCGGGTGGGTGCTTGTTCCAGCGGCTGAGGGGTGACTTGACGCGGCGGGGGCAGACGCGGGGCCGGCGCGGCGGGTTGAGGCGGGCCAGGACGGCCCGGCCGATGTCGCCGGCCAGATCGTCGTCGGGGTCGGTGATGTTGCGTGCCGTCACGACGAGATCCTGGGCGGTGTCGACGGCGACCTGGTAGCTGGCCCGGTCGGGGTCGGTTCCGGGAACGGCGGCGACGGCGTCGGTGACCGCGGTGCGGATCGCCTGGTAGAGGGCCAGCAGCGCCCAGGTTTCCTGCTCCAGCCCGGCCGGGGTCTTGGACCGCAGGACGCGGCCGGTCAGGAGGGTGTGGCGGAGCGCGAGGTAGGCGACCTCGTGCTCCCAGCGCTCGTGGTAGAGGGCCATGGCCTTGCGCGCGGGAAGCGCCTGGTGGTCCAGCACGGTGGTCGCGAGCCGGTACCAGCCGCCGTACGAGGTGCCGTCGTGGCAGGTGACGGTGACCTCGGCGGCGATGACGCGGACCTTCACCCCGCCGATGACGGAGGTGAAGGACCCGTCGGGCAGGCTCCGGAAGACGGGCGGCTTCCGGCTGGCGTTCAGGCGGACCAGGAACTGGGCGCCGGTGGCGGCGACCTCGGCGAGAAAGTCCCCGCTGTCGAACCCGCGGTCCATCAGGACCAGCATCGTGGCGTCGAGCAGGTGCAGCAGCTTCCTGGCCCAGTCCGCCTCGCCCGTCGCGGTGCTGCCGAACACGGCCCCGACCAGGGCCCGGGTCCCGGTCTCGACCAGGGTCATGAACTGGATGACCGGGTAGCCCGTGACCCCGAGGCTCGCGTTCATCTTGCCCAGCCAGCCCCGGTTGGCGGGCGTGTCGGGGACCTTGACCGACTTGCAGCCGTCGAAGGCCACGGTCCGGTACCCGGCGGCCATGACCCCCGGCATTCCGGGGCGGCCCAGCGGCCCGGCCAGGACCTCGAACAGTGCCCGGACAGGGGCGGTTCCGATCCTGCGCCGCAGCTCGCGCAGCCCTTTGCCCGACGGGGCCGCCGGCCCCAGGCCGGCCAGCCCCGCGGTCAGCTTCCCCCAGGCGGCCAGGTAGCCGGCCCGGGGGAACAGGCACATCGCAAGCAGGAAGTACACCCCCGCCCGCGACGGCAGGTCCCGCACCCGCCGCTGGACGGCCCGGGCCTCGTCCAGCAGGCAGTCGACAAGCTCGAACGGCACGACCCGGGTCAGCTCTCCCAGGTGCCCGGGAGCGAACGGGCCCGCGGCCACCGTGATCGTGCGGGTGACGGACATGACGGCAGTGCTGATGGCAGAATGAGCGCGCAACGGAGGTCCCTGAACGGGCTGGTCTTGGTCGACTCCCGTCCTACCGGACCTCCGTTGCCATGTCCCCGCGAACCGGCAAACCCCTTGACGCCAGCCGCGAGCCTCTAACTCCCCAGCATTGGGCCTAGGCCGGGGAAGCCCTCTCCGCTGGGCGCGGTCAGCTTGGGTGCGGTCAGCTTGGGCGCGGTCAGCCGCGCAGGGGGGTCTGCCAGAGGGTGGGGGATTCGGTAGCCGCGGTGGCGGAGAATCCGACGCCGGTGAGGGTGGTGCCGGAACTGGACAGGGCGGTGATTTCATGGGTTCCGGGGCCTGACAGGCCCCGGACGGCCGGGGCCGCTTCCGTCCACGAGGCCTGTCGCCCGGCCTTCGCCCACACGATGACGTGCTGCCCGTAGATCCCGGTCGCGGTGAAACCCCGGCCCGTCGCGGTCAGCGCCGTCACGCTGGCGGCGGAGGCAAGCCGGGGCAGCGGGAGCATCTCCAGCTTCCAGGAGACGCCGCCGTTGGGCGAAACCGCGGCGAAAGGCACCGGCTGGCCGGCCGGGGACGTGGCGGTTCCCGCCGCCGTCACGCTCGCGCCGCTGGCCGCGACGTAGCCCAGGGCCGCCCGGGCCGCGCCCGAGGGCAGCGGAAGGGTCGTCTCGGCCCAGGCCCGGCCGCTGGCCGATCGCCAGACCGCCGGGCGGTTCCCGGACGAGCCGACGGCCGTGAATCCCCTGGCCGCTGCGGTGACCGCGTTCATCTGGCGGTTCCCGTCTCCCTGCAGGTCCCCGGTGCCAGCGTCTCCCGCCTGCGCCCAGCCAGTGAGGCTCCGGGAGTACCAGGCGGCGGCGGTGGTCTGCCCGCTGACCGACTGCCGCCCCACGATGACGTACCCGGCCGGGCCTGCGGCGGCGGCCGCTGTGACCAGGCCGTTGCCGGAGAAGGTGCCCTCGCCGTCCGCCTCGGTCCACGCTGTCCCGCCGACCGACCCTTCCACCAGCGGCGGGCCCCCGGCAGGCGGTCCCCCGGAAAGCGGGCCAGACTGGCCGTGCCGGCCCTGAGTACCCGAACCGCCCACGGCCAGCCAGCCGGCGGCGCCGTGGACCACGCTCGTCAGTTCGTTTCCCGCCCGGCCCGCCATCCCGGTCGCGCGGGTCCAGGTCGCGCCTCCGTCGGACGAGGCCCATGCCGCCGGCTCACGCCCGGCGCTGCCCGCCGCCACCTCGCTGGTGGAGGACGAAGCGATCGCCCGGGCCTGGGGTGACGGGCCGGTAAAGTCCGCCGACGCGTCCCGGGCGGGCGGGAACCCGGCTGACTCCGGCGGCATGGCCCCGCTGCCCCCGTTCGCTCCCGCCACGATCACCAGGGCGATCCCCACGCTGACCGCCGCGACCATGGGGAGGACCAGCCCGGTCATCCAGTTGCGCTCGCGCAGGGCCTCAAGCAGGGACTCCGCCGCCCGGCGGGCCCGGGACGCCCCGGAGCCCACGGCCGGGCCCGATTCCGACCTCAGCCGCCGGAGGGTCTCCTCGCCGCGCCCGCCGTCCAGCGCGTCTCCGGAACGACGGCGCTCCCGCCGCTTTCGGGGTCGCTCTTCTTCATCCCAGGGCGAGTCTTCCCCTTCCCAGGGGAGCCGGGGCTCTGACGGATCCGGCGCGGGGAAAGCCCCGCTATCTCGGCGAAAACCCGCGGAATCGCTATTCCTGGGAAATCCACCGCTATCACGGGTTTCCGTCGTGGATCCTCCGGCGTCGAAGGCATCTCGCGGGAAGCCCCCGGCGGCAGACGGAAATCCGCCGGAATCACGGACTCCGGAACCGTATTCAGGGCCCGGGTAAAAGGCGTCCGTTTCCCGCCGGGGCCCCGCGCCACCGTCCGGGTACCGGGCGGATAGCCGGTCACCCCGCGGGACGGAAGCCCGGTCCGGATACCGGCGGGCGGACCGGGCCGGGGCCCGGTCGAACTCATAGCCGGGGAGGCCGGCCGGCCCCTGGGGTTCCGTCCCGCCCCGCGGACTCCCGGCCTCCTCGCGCGGCCCCCATGTGGAAGGCCTGCCGCGCGACACCCAGGGACGCTCCGCCCCTCTGTCCCGGCCGTCGTTTTCCCTGCCCCTGCCGCTCACGCTTGCTGTCTGCCTATGCGTTTCCTAAGACGAACCAGCTTCCGACGCGCCGATCGTATCGGTCATCGACCGACATAACCGTAATACCCGTCAGTAATCGGCAAACATTAAGGAACTATGACATTTTATTGCGCCCGTGCATGCACCCCGAACCCAGCGCGGCCGACCGCGAGCCCCCTCCGACCCGGCCCCGTCCGGACCCCCCGCGAAGCCAATGCGGGACCGCCCCGCAAGAACCTATAGGCCAATGGCGTCAATCACTTTAAGTTGTTTGGAAATCGCCAATAAGCGCGCAGTTCTTACGGCCCGGCTTCCCTTGCGACACGAAGCGGAAGTGCCAGGCCTCCGCCCTTGCCACGCCGGGAAGCCCTTCCTCCAAACAAGTCCGTGACTGATCCCACATCCCGGCGCCGTCCGCACGCCCCACTCAAGCCGCTCGCGAGGTTGACGACAGGTAACCTGGGATAAGGAGTCAACTGTTCACACCTCATATTTCGGAAGAAGGCGATGTCCGCCGTGTCTTCTGAGTCGCCGCGTGCCGCCGCGAACCTCAGCGAGCCCTCAACCCCGACCGCCGGGGAGAACTCCGCCGCGTCCCAGCAGCCGTCGCCGCCACGAGCGGGCGAGGGCTTCGACGCCGGTCTCTCCGGACCCGGCCGGGCCGACTTCGGAGCCAACGAGTGGATGGTCGACGAGCTGTACCAGCGGTACCTCGCCGACCCCGGGCCTGTCGACCGGGCCTGGTGGAGCTTCTTTTCTGACTACAAGCCGACCCGCGGGAACGGCAGCGCCGTCACAGGGGGCGACAACCTGACCGAGACCGCGCCCGCCGCCCCGGCGCCGGCCGGGCCCGGCGCGACGGCCAAGGCCAAGCCCGCCGCCAGGCCGGCCTCCAGCGCGGCCCCGGCCCCGCAGGACGCCGATCTCAACAAGATGCGCGGCGCCGCGGCCCGGACCGCGCAGAACATGGCCTCGAGCCTGGAGATCCCGACCGCCACAAGCGTCCGGGCCGTGCCGGCCAAGCTGCTGATCGACAACCGCATCGTGGTCAACAACCACCTGCAGCGGGGCAAGGGCGGGAAGGTTTCCTTCACGCACCTGATCGGCTTCGCCGTCGTCCAGGCGGCCAAGAAGCTTCCGGAGATGAACAACGCGTACGCCGAGGAAGACGGCAAGCCGTTCCTCGCGTCGCCGAAGCACATCAACCTCGGCCTCGCCATCGACCTCAAGGGCAAGGACGGGGCCCGCCAGCTCCTGGTGCCGAACATCAAGGGCGCCGAGGAGATGGACTTCCGCCAGTTCTGGAACGCCTACGAGGACGTGATCCGGAAGGCGCGAACCGGCAAGCTGGGCGTGCCCGACTTCCAGGGCACGACGATCAGCCTCACCAACCCGGGCACCATCGGCACCGAGCACTCCGTGCCGCGCCTCATGCCGGGCCAGGGCACGATCATCGGCGTCGGCTCGATGGAGTACCCCGCCGCCTACCAGGGCGCGAGCGAGGAGACGATGGCCAGGCTGGCCATCAGCAAGACGGTCACGCTCACCTCGACGTACGCCCACCGGATCATCCAGGGCGCCCAGTCCGGCGACTTCCTGAAGACGGTCCACCAGCTGCTGCTGGGCGAC
>WRBL01000378.1 GCA_009784565.1 Streptosporangiales bacterium
CAGCGGGCCAGGGTACGGCGCATCGTGCTGTCGCTGGCCGCCGTGCGGCCCAGGTCCGCTAGGACCCGTCCGGTGTCCAGGATCGAGGTCGGCTCCACGACCCGGGCCAGGACCAGGTCCCGGAACACGTCATCGCCCACGGACCGAACCCCAGGCCGGCGTAGACCCCTTCCAGCGCCTGGAACAGCAGCCGCGAGTCGGTCGACACCACCCGCGCCGGCCCCGCCGGCGGCGGAGCCTCGCCCAGAGGACCCGCGTCGAACAGCGTCGGCACCGCCGCCGGGGGCGCCACCAGCCGGGCCTGCGGCACGGCCGGCTCGATGCCCAGGTCGAAGGCGCCCTGGGCGGGATCGGCCAGCATCTCCCGCGCCCGCTCCAGCAGGATCCCCAGCTCGGCCTCGGTATGCGCGGACCCCACATGCGCCACGATCCTGCGCCGCTTGCCGCCGCCCACGGCGATCTGCACGGCCGTTGCCCCGGATGCCGTCCGTACCTTCCGAATCCACGCCACGACACTGAGACTAGGGCACCCGTTAGTGCCTCAAATCCGCCTTCGATGAAGACATCATCCCAGGTCAGCGAGTTGCGATCTCGGTCAGCGGAACGAGGTGACCAAACTCAGGCGCCAAGAGCCGGCAGTGCGCCGCACCTTGCCTTCGGTGGCGGAGCGTTGATGTGAAATGTGGGTTTGCGTCATTATTCAGGAGCTTTAGCGGTGAATTATATCCATATATATGGAACTTTCGGAAGCGGGGCGTCAGCATGGGAAAGCAAAGGGACTGGACGCTATCCGGAGCAGGGGTCATAGTGAGCATGAACTCAGGGGCCACGGGATGGCCCGGGCCAGGCAGGCCCTCGGCCCGGCTTTCGTCACGCAAAGTCCCGGCCTTGGTCGCGGCGGTAACGGCGGCCGTCGTGCTCATCATCGCCGCGGTCGTTATCGTCCTGGTCCGGTCGAGGTCGCAGGCGCCGTACACGACTCTCCAGGGTTCCGGGATCGTGAACGGGGTGACGTTCTCACCCGATGGCAAGACGCTGGCCGAAGTCGGCCAGGACCACACCGCTGTTTGGAATCTCGCCACTGGGCAGCCCACCGACCTCGCCGACCCCGACGGCCGGGGTACGCGCACGGCGGCGTTCTCGCCCGACGGCAAGCTGCTGGCTGTCACCGACGGCAACGGGCACGTCTACCTCTGGGGCACCGCCACCAGTCACCTCGATGCGACCTTCACCGGCCCCGGCAACATGGCCTTGGCCGGGGCCGTCTTCTCTCCGGACAGCGAGGCACTCGCCACGCCTGTGACCGGCGGCAACGGTCACGTCTACCTGTGGAACGTCGCGACTCACGCCCGCGCAGCCGCTCTTACCGATCCCGGCAGCCAGGGCGTGACCGCGGTGGCGTCCTCCGCGGATGGCAAGACTCTTGTCACTGCCGACGGCAACGGGCACGTCTACCTCTGGAACACCCGCACCGGCCAGGTCGCCGCTACCCTCGCCGCCCCCGGCGGCAACGGCGCGGATGAACTTGGGCTCTCGCCCGACGGTAAGAAACTGGCCGCCGCGGTAGGCGGCCACGTCTACCTGTGGAATGTCGCCACCGGCCAGGCCGTTACCCTCGACCCTGACGGCGGCGGAGCCGTGACCGGAGTCGCGTTCTCGCCGGATGGCAAGATTGTCGCCGCCACCGCTGGCCAGGCCAAGACGTACCTGTGGAACGTCGCGACTCACGCCCGCACCGACACCCTCGCTGATCCCGGCACCAACGGCCCGACGGCCGTGACGTTTTCACCGCAGGGCCACACGCTGGCCACCGCCGACGCCGACGGAAACACCTACCTGTGGCACTACACCGGGTGAGTATGTGCAGCAGGCTGCCCCCTCTCGCTGACCGCGACGAGGACGGTGCCGTTGCGGCTCGCCGGGTGCGAGATGCCGAACTGCGGATCGTCGGCATCATCCACGGCGCCCACGGTGTCGAGGCCTCGAACGGGTTGCCGACGAAATCCCGGCTGGGCTGGTCCCGGACCGCCGCGAAAGGTCACCGGACGAGCCGGTGGTATCCACAGACGGTTTCTGGCCTCGGCGCCAGGCATCCAGACGCCGACTGCACGGCCATCGTCATGAGAAGCGCCGCCGGGGCGGGGCAGGTGGCTCCGTACCTGCCTCCGGGCACCGATCATGCCGGGGAACATGCGGGCTACCCGCCGATGACCTGGGACATCATGTCTACCCAGGCGGTCACGAAGGTGTCGTCGTCGGTGGCAGGCGCGCCGACGCCGAGTACCGTACCCAGCAGACGCCTGGACATGAGCGCGCCCAGGCCCGCGTCCGCGATCGCTCGCGCGCGCTCGGGAGGAAGCTGGTTCCGTTCCGTCAGCCACGCGGCGAACTCGGTGTAGGTCAGCCGGATGAGACGGTCAGCGGCACCGCGGACGAGTTCGGGCCGGGCTCGGGCCTCCGATGCCAGGATCCGCAACAGGTCGGACTCCCGGTCCAGTTCGGCGAGCACGTAGCGGGCGGTCACGGTCAGCTCGGCTCGCAGGTCACCGAGGCCGGTGAGCAGGCGCCGGATGTCGCGGAGCGCGTCGAGCCGGGCTAGGTGCCGCTCGACGCCGGCGGCGAGCAGTTCCTCCTTGGAACGGAAGTGGTGGTAGATCCCGCCGGCCCCCGGCGTTAGCCCGGCGGCGGTCTCGATCTGGGTCACGCTGGTGCCGCGGAAGCCGTTGTCGCTGAACAGGCTCATCGCGGCGTCGATGATCCGCTCCCGGGTGGGGGTTGACGCTGCCATGCTCCTAAGTGAACACTGAGGAGAGCAAAGCGTCAACTTCACCGGAGTAAGCGATGCCGGAACGCGAAGAAAGACGATCTCCAGACACCATGCCGCGGGGCAGGCTCCGCCGGGCCGCGCCGCTGATGGGGCTGGCCGGGCGTACCGCGGGCGAGGCGGTCATCGCCCGGCTGCGGAAGAACGGCGACGACGCCGCGGCGGAGCGTCATGCGAACGCGGCGGAACGGTACGCCGAACTGCTCGGCCGGTCCAAGGGCGTGCTGATGAAGGCCGGGCAGATCCTCTCGTTCGTCACGATGGGCACCGTCGTCTCGGCTGAATACCAGACCATCTACCAGTCCGCGCTGGCCCGGCTGCAGGACAGCGCGCCGCCGATGTCCGCCTCGGAGGCGGCGGCGGTCGTCGCGGGAGAACTGGGCTCGCCGCCGGACAAGGCGTTCGCCGAGTTCCAGCCCGAACCGCTGGCTGCGGCGTCGATAGGCCAGGTCCATGCCGCGCGGCTGCACGACGGCCGGGAGGTAGCGGTCAAGATCCAGTATCCGGGCGTGGACGAGGCCATCCGCGCCGACCTGGCGAATACCGAACTGCTCGCCACGTTCCTCGCACTGGCCCGCTCGGTCGCCCCGGGTTTCAACCGGCTGGACGAGCGCGCCCTGAGCCGTGAGGTGGCCGCGCGGATCGGCGAGGAAATCGACTATCGCGTCGAGGCGCGCAATCAGGCTGACTTCGCCGACGGCTACCGCGGCCATCCGTTCATCCGCGTCCCCGACGTAGTGCCGGAACTGTCCACCCGTCGCGTGTTCACCTCCGAACTTGTCCGGGGCCGCCGCTGGCCCGACGCAGTGGAGGCGGACGAAAGCCTCCGCGACCAATGGGGCGAGGCGATCTACCGGTTCGCGATCGGCAGCCTGCGTCGGCTGCGGCTGTTCAACGCCGACCCGCATCCGGGCAATTACCTGTTCCACGACGACGGCACGGTGACGTTCCTGGACTTCGGCTGCGTTAAGAGATTCACCCCGGACCACGTCGCGGCGATGCAGGGCATGGTGTGGGCCGCCGTGAACGACGACGCGGCGGCGCTGTTCCCGTTGCTGCGACGGGCCGGGTTCACCGACGCGGCCGACGCGCCCGGCGCCGACGATCTGCTGCCCTGGTTCCGGGAACAGTACAAGCCGCTCACCGCGCCCCAGCCGTTCACCTACACGTCCGACTACGCCGCCGAGGTGGTCCAGCGCGTGTACTCCCCGTTCGGGCCGTTCAGCGAGGTAAACCGCCGGGTCACGCTGAACCCCGACTACCTGATGCTCACCCGCATCGACCTCGGGCTCACCGCGGTGCTCGGCACGCTGCGGGCGACTGGGCCGTGGGCTGCGATCTGCGCCGAGTGGGACCACGCCGGCCCTCCCGCCACGCCCATGGGCGAGCTGGAAGCCGCGTTCTGGAAGGGACAGTCATGACAGCCACGACAACTATCACCCCGGTGAGCTGGGACGCTGAACTCGGCACCTGCGCGATCAGCGGTTTCGACGAGGCATCCGCAGTGCTGCGCGGACCCGGATGGAGCAGCGACCCGCGCCGCAACCCGCAGGCCCCGCCGCAGGTGCGCGACATAGCACCGTCCGCGCTGCTGTTCATGGACCCGCCCGATCACACCCGCCTGCGGCGGCTGCTCAGCCCGGCGTTCACCCCCCGCTCCGTTGAACGGCTGCGCCACCGCGCCGGGGCCGTCGCCGACGCGGCCCTGGAAACGCTCGGAGACTCGGCCGGGAACGCCGACCTGCTCGCCGACCTCGGATACCTCGTTCCGCTCGCGCTCATCGCCGAACTGCTCGACGTCGGCGCGGACGGCGCCGAACTGCTGCGCGCCGAGACACCCCGCCTGGTCCGTCTGCTTGAGGTAGCCGCGACCGCCGAGGATCTCGCCGAGGCCGCGGACGCGGCCGGCGCCCTCGCGGTCTTCCTCACGCCGATCATCAGCGAGCGGAGCCGCCATCCCGGCGACGACTTCATCAGCGCCCTGCTATCGGTCGAGGACATCTCCCGCGAGGAGGTCATCGCTACCACGATCACGCTGCTCGCCGCCGGGCACGAGACGACCGCCAACCTGATCGCCAACGGGGCCCTGGCCCTGCTCCGCCACCCGGACCAGCGGCCGGCGCTGCACGCCGATCCCGGTCGCGCGGTGGAAGAACTACTGCGGACCGAGGGCCCGGTCCGGCTTGCCGCGCGCACCGCCATCATCCCGCACCGTCTCGGCGGCTACGAGATCGCCGAAGGCCAGCAAGTGATTATCCGGATCCGCGAGGCCAACCGCGACCCGCGCCGCTTTACCGACCCGGACCGGATCGACCTCACTCGCGAA
>WRBL01000379.1 GCA_009784565.1 Streptosporangiales bacterium
CCGGGCGACACCGAGGTCTACACCGGCCACGGCGACGGCACCACGATCGGCACCGAAGCCCCGCACCTCGAGGAATGGATCGCCCGGGGAAACTGAGGAGCAGCTGACTTCCTTGCCTGTCGGGCCTCAGCCACGACGGGCCGCCCCGGACTTCCTTCAGCCCGGCCCCGGCGCGCAACCATGTCCCGCAACCAGCCTCCTGCCCCAGTCGTCCTGGCCGGACTTTCATGCCCGCCCGAGCCACGCAAGCGGCGCCACCCGGGCCCTTCCGGCAAACAGAGTCCCTGCCCGGACGCTGAAGTCTGCTGAGGCTCCCGGTCTGCGGTGGTACCGCCAACGATTTCAACGGAGGGGTTCGCACGATCCCGGCCGTGCAGGAAGCCGCGCCCGAACCAGGAACCTCAGCAGACTCCAGCTCCAAGACCCGCATGCGGTTTTCGGGAAGGGCCCGGGTTGCGCCGCTTGCCGGGCTGAGCTGGGTATTAAAACGAATAGGACGGCTGGGCTGGGAGGCTGGTTGCGGAACATGGTTGCGCGCCGGGATCGGGCTAAAGGAAGTCCGGGGCGGCCCGTCGTGGTTGAGGTCCGATAGAAGAGGCGGCTTCCTGGATCACAGCGTTACGTCGGCGGCGCGGAGTTCGCCGGTGGACGGGTCGACCGACAGGGCCAGGCCCACGGTGGCGTACTCGCCGACCAGTTCCACGTTCGCGAACGCGGAGCCGTCCCCGGCCCGGAACACGCCCGGCCGGCACTGTCCGGCCCAGGCGGCGGCCATCCGCAGCCGACGGGTCAGCAGGGTTACGTCCGCGCCCTCGGCGACCGGAACCGACGCGGGCCGGTCAGAAGCCCCGCTGTTCAGCCACTTCACGATCTCCGCCAGTGCCGCCTCCAGCGGGCCGCCGGGCTCCGGCGGGATGGCCAGGGTCAGGGACTGGACCTTCGGCGGGCGCCCCGGGTGCATCATGATCTGGACCTGCACCGTGCCCCGTGGGCCGGTGAGCCACCAGCGGCGCTGCGCGGGCGCGTCCGACTCGGCCGGCCGGCTTTCGTCCACCGTGAAGTCGCCGATCCGCTCCCGGACGAGGCCGATGGCGTGACGGCGTTCGGCGTAGGGGGCGTCCCAGGCCACGTTCTCGGCAAACAGCTCGTCCGCGGCCGAATCGTCCCAGGACGCCAGCAGCCCGGTCACCGCCTCCTGCGCCTGAACCGTCTCCGGCCACGGGCCGCCCGACGGGGCCAGGGCCACGTGCCGGGCGGGCGAGGACGAGACCAGGGCGGGGAGGATCAGCCCGGTGAGCTGCGAGGTCCCGCAGTAGGTGCCGTTCCCCAGGGCGATGACCCCGATCCCGGACGCCGGGTGCCAGCGCATGTTGCTGCCGAACCCGGGGTACCCGCCGCTGTGGTTCACGATCCGCCCGAGGGCCGGGTCCTCGTCCACGAACAGCCCGAACCCGTAGTACGCCGGGGCGCCGGCCCCGCCGCCGGGCAGCCGGTCCGGCAGCCGCCAGGCGGTCACCGCCTGCGGCAGCTGCATCTCCCGTCGCGACGCCGCGCTCAGCGGATGCGCGTCAGAGCCGCCGGACCCGGGCGGGAACACCCCGCTGAAGCCCTGGACCCAGGCGGCCAGGTCACGGACCGTCGAGAACACGCCGCCCATCGGGGCGAACGCGCCGTGCGGCTCGAACGGCACCGGTTCCCAGCCGTCCGGGCCCCGGCGGTAGCCCTGGGCCAGGTTCGCGTCGTCCGGCGGCTCGGCGACGACGGGGGCGCCGGCGGGCGCGCTGACGCCGCCGAACTCCTCCGCCGCGTATCCGGTCCGGGTCAGGCCCAGCGGCTCCAGCAGCCGGGTCCGGACGAACTCCGCGTACTCGGTACCCGTCGCCGCGGTGATCACCCGCCCGAGGACCGCGTAGCCCAGGTTCGAGTACTCGAAGCGGGTCCCCGGCGCCCAGTTGGACCGGGCCCCGTCGGCCAGCAGGTCGCCGAACTCAGCGAAACCAAGCCCCTGCTGCCGGTCGCCCCACGGGTCATCGGTCGGGAACCCGGCCGACATCGTGAGCAGGTTGCGGATCGTCACCGGCTCCGGCGACACCGCCAGCTCCGGCACGTATTTCCCGGCCGGGTCGTCCAGGGCCAGCAGCCCGGCGTCGCGCGCCAGCAGGACCGCCGCGGCGGTGAAACTCTTCGACATGGAAGCGATCCGGAATACCGTGTCCGCGTCCGGCGCTATACCTCCCGCCGAGCGCGCCCCGAATCCAGCGGAGTGCACCAGCCGGCCGCCCGCCACGATGCCGTAGCTCAGCGCGGGCTGCCCGCCTCGGGAGAAAAAGTCCGCGGCGATAGCATCCGCCGCCCCGGTGTCGATTGACCCCGGGTCAATGTCATTGATGTCACTGGGCACTGGAATAGTCTCCCATGCCCCAGGCATGTCATTATGGAGGCGTCCGGGTACGCCATCAGGGCGACTCTAGACTGCATGGAGGCAGGATTATGCCCGCTCGTGATTCTGAGCCCCTCTACGGAGGCAAGCAGAGCGGCCGCGTAACGATCAGGGACATCGCCGCAGCCAAGGCGAGAGGCGAGAAGTGGGCCATGCTCACCGCCTACGACGCTCTCACCGCCGGAATCTTCGACGAGACCGGAATCCCGGTACTCCTGGTCGGGGACTCGGCGGGCAACGTGGTCTTCGGCCACGACACCACCGTCCCGGTAACCGTGGATGATCTGATCCCGCTCACCGCCGCCGTCGTGCGGGGGACGAAGCGCGCGATGATCGTGGCCGACCTGCCGTTCGGTTCTTACCAGAGCTCTCCGGCCCAGGCGCTGGAGACCGCCTCCCGGTTCCTCAAGGAAGCGGGAGCGCACGCCATCAAGCTCGAGGGCGGGCAGCGGGTCGCGCCCCAGGTCGAGGAGCTCGTCGCGGCGGGCGTTCCGGTCATGGCCCACATCGGGCTGACCCCGCAGTCGGTACACGCGTTCGGCGGGTTCCGGGTGCAGGGCCGCGGCGACGAGGCCGGCGAGCGCCTCGTCCGTGACGCCAAGGCCATGGAGGCGGCGGGCGCGTTCTCCGTCGTCCTCGAAGGCATCCCGGCCGAGCTGGGCGCCCGGATCACCGAGGCGCTGAGCATCCCGACCATCGGCATCGGCGCCGGCGCCGAGTGCGACGCGCAGGTCCTGGTCTGGCAGGACATGGCCGGCCTGTCGCCCCGCTCCCCCAAGTTCGCCAAGCGCTACGCCGAGATCGGCAACATCCTCCGCGAAGCCGCCGCCGAGTACGCCTCCGACGTCGCCTCCGGCGCCTTCCCCTCGGAGCAGTACTCCTATAAGTAAACCCCTTTCATCAACGAAACGGGTCTTCGCTCCGGTGCCGCACCAACGCTTCCCTCGGTACGCCGAGGAGGGCCGGGTCGGCACCGGACTTGGGCAAGCCGCCTGGCGCCCCGGAGGTCACCGCCGACGGCAGCGGGCTCGCCGACCAGCGCGGGCTCGGACACCTTCGCCGAAGCCGCGTAAGCGCGACCGGTCTAGGCAGTGCGGGTTCCGGCGGTAACGAACTCCAGGAACCGGTCTCCCAGGTCAACGATCCGCTCTGCGGCGGCAATACCGTCGGTCACGTCGACTGCTGTTGCGGTCGGCTGATCGGGGTCTGGGTACTGGGTTTCATTGCGTTTCTGCCGCATCCAGTCAAATTCGCGCAGGGTGCGCCGGTGCTGCGGAAGCTGCGCCTGCATGAGTTCGCCGAGGACGCGGTGTCCCCCGTCTCCGCCCCGGGCGCGCAGTCCTTGAACGGCAAGCATCCCCGTCAGAGACTTCCGGGCGGCGTCGTACGCTGTCACGAACGCCGCTGCGGAGTCTTCGGTAGCGGCTAGCGTGCGGGCGGAAGCCAGGTGCATACGGGCCTGGACGAGAACGCTGCGGGCGTGAGCGGGGTTCGCCTCGACGCGCTCAATCTGCCCGCGCCCGAGTAGAAACCCCGTGGCTGGAGCATCAGGCAGCCAGCCGAGATCGTCCGCAGGCAAGTTACGTTCGGCCACTGGCCGCGTCCCTTCCGACAAGGGTAACCAAGGGGCGGGAAGCGACCGTCACGAGAAAGGGCTGGTCCTGCGCCGCCCACGCTTCTGGGGTGGTGGTGTGAATGTTGACCTCAGTGTGCAGCTTCTGCTGAGCCGCGTCGGCGGCGTCAAGCAGATCGGTCCGGGCAGGGGCGCCGACGACAAGCACATCGATGTCTCTCGGTGGCGGGCCAGGCTGTCCCGCACGCCGACTTGCCCAGGAGCCGTAGATGTAGGCCTCTCGGATGCCAGGTATCTCAGCAAGCAGGTCACGCAGGAGCGGGGCTGGCCCGTAGGTTTCCACGACTATCTCCGACATGGGCTGCCACAGCGGGTGCTCCGTGTTGGCACGTATCAGCCGGTTGTTGCCTTCGCGCCGGTCGCGCAGCACATCGGCCTCCACGAGACGGCTGACCTCGCGGTGAACGACGGATTGAAGCACTCCCGTGCGGCGGGCAATCTCTGAGACCGTGAGCTCGATCGTGGGATCGAGCATTGTCTCTGCCAGCACGGCACCCTGCGTCTCCGAGCGCAGGAAGGGCGTCAGCATCGACGGAGAAGATTTCACATAACGTGATAGTACTATCGGCTTAAGAGATAGACAAGACCGACTCGGTTCGCCTTCTTCTGCTCTCTCCGCGGCCAGACGCTCAAACGGCACGTCCGGCAGGTCGCACAGCCCGGCATTTTCGGAGACAGCAACTATCCGGTCAAGTCCCGCCAACACCACGTCCCCCTTCATGCCCCGGCCCCGGCCGCGCCCCCTGCCAGCACTCCGCGACGAATCCACACTCCACGGTACCGTCAATCACGACCAGATTGACAACGCACGACTCTCTCCGACCCTTCCCGTGCCTACTGTTCGCGATCACAGCAGAAACTCGGCTGACGTGCGGCCCGCGAGACCCGCGGCCAGCTCCCGCAGCCCCGCAGCCCTGGGCGGTCACCGTGACGACCGCCTCGTGTTCTGGGGAGACAACGCCGTTCCGTACGCGCAGGAAACAGGGGGCGGCGCCTACGGCATATCGCCGGCCGAGGGTGGCTCGGTAGGCAGC
>WRBL01000380.1 GCA_009784565.1 Streptosporangiales bacterium
GAAGGCTGCTTCCGCCTGCCCTCCCGGGCGCCCGCATAGTTGTTGAAAGTTAAAGTGCACGTGCAATTAGGATTGCATATAAACGTGCACATAACAGGTCGATTGCTGTATGCCGGCTTTCGGGCTGTTGCAGGAAAGGAAGGAAGTTACCGTTGTCTCCGTTATCACTATTACGTGCTCTATTTCGTGATGAGGGGGCGCATGGACGGGATCTCGGCAATGGTGCGGGTGGGGGAGCACCAGATCGAGGCGAATGTATTCGGGGCCGGGTCTCCCGCCGTCGTGGTGGAACCGGCGCTGGGCGGGGACGCCCGCGCGTGGCAGTCCTTCGCGGAGGAACTCGGGGAACAGACGACGGTCGTGACCTACAACCGGGTGCCGTACGGCGCGAGCAGCACCGCGGCGGACGAACGGAAGCCGGAGGACGTGGCCCGCGACCTGCACGGACTGCTGACGGGCCTGAAGATCGGGGCGCCCGTCGTCCTGATCGGGCACTCCATCGGCGGAATCTTCGTGCGGGCCTACGCCGCGGCGTACGCCGACGAGGTGGCGGGGATGGTCCTGGTCGAGTCGAGTCATGAGGACCAGCGCCGGGCCACCCGCGGGAAGACGCCATGGAAATGGCTGGTAATGGATTTCTTTACGATTCCAGATATTATGTTCGGACCTCCGGGGGCGCGCCGGGGAGGCGACCGGCGGTCACTCATCCGGGAATTCCGAGCGTTCCGGAAACTGACGGCCGACGACCGGCTGCTTTTCCCCGGCGATCTTGGTTCCCGGCCGCTGATCGTGGTGACCCGCCGCCGGGACGACACCATCAGCGACCGAGGGTTCTGGCCCGTGTGGCACGAATTGCACGAAGACCTGGCCCGGCTGTCTTCCAACAGCCGGCACGTCGTCTCCCGGAGCCCGGGCCATCACCTGAATGAAGACGATCCGCGGCTGATCCTCGCCGCGGCCGGCCAGGTCGTGCGCAGCGTCCGGACTTCGGAGCCGCTCGCCTCCATCGCCCAGGACGGGTCGGCATTAATCGCGGGACCGGCGTCAGCCGGTCTCAGCGACGGCGGTCGGTGGAACTAGCCGCGTTCACGATGATCGCCGCGACCGGCGGGATCACCAGGGCCACCGCGCACATGGCCACGGCGGCGATCGTCGAATAGCGATCGACGACGGCCCAGGCCAGGACGAACAGGCCCAGGCACACGCCCATCATGATGAAATAGACCTTCTTGGTCCGCGGTGACGGCTGCGGACCCGGCTGGGGCTGGGACTCCGGCGGCCCGTGATGCCAGCCTCCGTACCCGCCGAGTTCCCGGTCCCACATGCGCAGGTCGCGCTCGTCGGGATCCGGGCCGTCGCGGTCCGGGTCGTGAGGATCTTGATCGGCAGCCATAATTCACTCTTGCTGCCCCGGCCACGAACGTCAAACCGCTTCCCGGCCCCCGGGCCCGCCCGGGGGCCGATTCCGTGCCCCCGGAACGAGTCCCGGCTAGACGGTCAGGGACTGGCCGGCCGGGATCTGAGTGAGGGGAGTGCCGGTCAGGCCGTCCTCGCCGAGGAGGTTGGCGGCCAGGCCGAGGCCGATGTCGGACAGGAGCATCTCGTGGATCTGCAGCGTCTGGTCGGGCTTGACCGCGCGGACGTAGTCGGCGGCCTCGCCGATCTTCATCCACGGGCCGCTGGTCGGCAGCAGGAGCGTGCTGACCTTGACGTCGGGAACGTAGAAGGCGTCACCAGGGTGGTAAACCGCTTCGTCCACGAAGTAGCCGACGTTCGGGATCACCGGGATGTCCGGGTGGATGACCGCGTGGGTCGAACCGTGAACCGAAACCGAGAACCCGCCCGCTGTCAGGGTGTCCCCGGCCGCCACCGCCGTGAACTGGCCGGCGTGCGCGGCGAATGTCCCGGCCAGCGACGACGGCGCGTACACCCGGAGGTCCGGCCGCTGGGCCAGCGCCTGGTTGATCGCGTCCCCATTGACATGGTCGAAGTGCTCGTGGGTGATCAGGACGGCCGCCGCCCCGCCGATGATGTCCCCGGCCTCGGAGGAGAAGGAGCCCGGGTCGATGACGATGGACTCGCCGTCCTTCTCGAAGACGACGCAGGCGTGCTCGTGCTTGGTCAGCTTCATGTTCCGACGGTATCCCCGGCCGCGAGCGCCGTCGGTGGCGCCCCGATGCCAGGAACGGTAACAGACAGGTAATGTTCCAATGCCGTTTACCAGCTCTCGCGAACCGTTCGAAACCCCTACCATTTGCGTGTGGTGAGCCGACAGCAGGCGTACGACCCTCAGGGGCCGTACGGATACCCCACGCCGCCGGAATGGCAGGCGCCGCCGGAACGGGTACGCGGACGGGGCGCCGCGGTCGTCTTCTGGATCGCGCTCGCCGGGTTCGCCGCCGCCGCCGTCGGCGTGGGCATCCAGGTCTTCCCCCGGCACTTCTCCGCCGCGCAGCAGCAGCAGATCATGGCGTGGGAGGTCCAGGGGCGCTGGCACGATCTTCCCGCCGCGCGGATCTTCCCGTCCCGGATCAGCTACGCTCCGCCGTCCGTGCTGAACGACATCGGCAGTTCCCTGACGCTGAAGGCCGACCGCCTCGGCGTGGCGCGGCAGGCTCCGTGCCGGAAGGCGACCGACCCGGCGGCGGCCGCGATCCTGGCCCGGGGCGGATGCCAGGCCGTGCTGCGAGCGACGTTCACCGACGCTACGGACACCTACGTGGCGACCGTGGGAGTAGCGCCGCTCTCCAGCGCAGGGCAGGCCCAGGACGCGCAGACGGAGCTCGGCGCCAAGAACCTGAGGATGTCGGACGGCCGCGCGCCGGGAGTGCGGACGGCGTCGTTCCCCGGGACCCCGGCCAGCGGATTCACCGATAACCGCAGGCAGCTCAGCGGAAGCGTCGTCTCCGGGTCCTACCTCGTGATGTACGCGGTCGGGTACACCGACGACCGGGCGCTGGTCCCGGTGTCCTCGGACTCCTACGCGAAGGCGGAGATGACCAGTTTCGCGCGGGGCGTCGCGGCCTCCGCGGCCGACACGCTCGGCACGCCGCCCCCGCCGCCGCACTGCCCGGGAGCGCCCGGATGCTGAGGAACGCCACCAGGACCCTGATGACGTCGCTGGCCGTGGCGGGCATCGTCGCCGCCAGCGGGATCGCGGGCGCGGGCGGGGCCCGGGCAGCCGGATCCGACAGCGTCCGGGGCAGCCAGCAGTGGATCATGAGCATGACGAACGCCGAGCAGGCGTGGCAGGAGTCCCAGGGCGCCGGCGTGACCGTCGGCGTGCTGGACAGCGGTGTCGTCGCCGGCACCAGCGACCTGTCCGGCAACGTGGAGAGCGGACCCGACCTGTCCGGGCTGAAGACCCCGCCGTCCAATCCGTCCTGGGGCGTCCACGGCACCTGGATGGCTTCCATCATCGCCGGGCACGGGCACGACGGCGGTCAGGACGGCATCATGGGGATCGCGCCCCGGGCGAAGATCCTCGGGATCCGCGTCCTGCCGGAGAAGAACGACCCGGAGTTCAGCGCCTACCAGAAGGAATCCGGACAGCGGATCCAGCAGTCCCTGGCCAGCGGCATCCGCGACGCGGTCGCCGACGGGGCGAAGGTGGTGAGCATGTCGCTGGGCTACACCGCTCCGAGCGCCGCCGTCCGGTCGGCCGTGCAGTACGCCCTCAGCCGCGGGACGGTGCTGGTGGCGTCGTCGGGGAACTCCGGCGAGAACGACATGGGCGCCGCCGCGACGACGGGCAGCGGCAGCCTGGCGCCGGTCTCCTTCCCGGCCGAGTACCCGGGCGTGCTCAGCGTGGCCGCCCTGAAGTCGGACGGATCGGTGGCCAGCTTTTCCAGCAACAACCTGTCGGTGCAGGTGGCCGCGCCCGGCTTCAACGTGCCCGCCCAGGGCCGGGACGGCCAGTACTGGCTGGTCAGCGGCACCAGCCCGGCCTGCGCCGTCGTGGCCGGAGTGGCCGCGCTGATCAAGTCGCGGTACCCGTCGCTGGCCCCGGCCAGGGTTCTGCGGGCGATCACGAGCACGGCCCGGAGCACCTCGCCCGGAAGCTACAACCCGCAGACCGGGTTCGGCCTGATCGACGCGGCGGCCGCTCTCCGTGCCGCCGCGTGGTTCGCGGGCCAGCCGGCCGTGTCCGCGGCGACCGTACACGGCCACTTCGGGACCGGGGCCGCCTCCCCGCCGGAGCCGGTCGCGCCGCGCGGCCCGGGACCGCTCGTGTGGTTCGCCGTGCTCGCTGTCGCGTGCGCGGCGGCGGCGGCCGCCGCGGCCCCCCGGGCGCTGAGGTATCACCGGGCCCGGTCCGAGGCCAGGCCGTCGGCCCGACCGGTGTCGTATCTCCACCAGGGACACTGATCCCGGTGGGCGCGGCTGAACGGCCCGTCGACGAGTACTCGTCCCGGGTCCTCGACGTGGTGGACGAGATCCCGCCCGGCCGGGTCATGTCCTACGGCGACATCGCCGAGTACCTGGGTGCCGGAGGCCCTCGCCAGGTCGGCCGGGTCATGGCCACCTTCGGCGGGGGAGTCGCCTGGTGGCGGGTCATCCGGGCCGACGGCACGCCGCCGCCGGGCCACGAGTCCCGGGCGCTGGCCCACTACCTGGACGAGGGAACCCCGCTGCGCTCGGCCCGGCCCCCGGTCCGGGTCGACATGCGCCGCGCGCGCTGGGATGGCTGATATCCGCTAAATTTGCTCGAATGTCACTGGTGCGTGCTGCAATGGCATTGCGATGAACGGCTATCGACTCGTCCGCCACCCGGCCGCCAGCGAAACCGAGCCAGACGCCGCCGGGCGCCTCAGCCATGCCCCGGCCGGGGTGCCCCGGCTGGATGAGGCGCAACAGGCCGTCGTCGATCACAAAGGCGGGCCGCTGCTCGTGCTGGCCGGGCCGGGGACCGGGAAGACGACCACGATCGTGGAGGCGGTCGCGCACCGGATCGAGCAGCGCGGCATCGACCCCGAGCGGGTCCTCGTCCTCACCTTCAGCCGGAAGGCGGCCCAGGAACTGCGCGAGCGGATCACCGCCCGGCTGAGCCGCGCCACCCGGGAGCCGCTGGCGCTGACCTTCCACAGTTACGCCTACGC
>WRBL01000381.1 GCA_009784565.1 Streptosporangiales bacterium
CGCCGATTCTCAGTGCCCACCGAGCGAACAGAGCGACGTCCCCCGGAGTCTCGAAGTCAGCGACGTTTAGCCAGTTGCCTTTTCCTACCAGCTCAAGTGCAGGGTAGGCGGAGTACCCTTCGGCAAGCTCCCGGAGAACGACCTGGGTGGTCCAGCATTCGTCGTCGCCCAATAGTCCGCGCATGACGTCTAGGCGGTCCGCCCGGGCAAAATGACTCAGGCAGGTGGCGTCCAGCACGAGCACCCCATTCCCCCGATGGGGCGCGGCCGTCATGGCTCGTACTCCGTTTCCTCGCGGAACGGCAGGTCGGCCTCCGTGATCTGACCGTGCAGGAGTTCCACGGCTCGGCTGCTGGTGATCGAATCCGCCCGCCATGCTTCGATGACCGCCTGGGCGTAGCACGGCGGAACCCTGAGGGATTCCAGGTCAGGCTGCGGCACCCAGCCGAGCGCCTCCATGAACTCTCCTCTAGTGGGTGAGGACCGGCTTAGCTCTCGTCTGGCCACGCCATCGAGCAGTCCGGCGTGCTCAGCCTGGCGCACGGTCAGCGACCAGGAGGTCCGGTAAGTCGCCGCAAGCCGGACCAGTTCGCCCCGGAGACCAGAGCCGCTGTCTCGCACCGTCTCCCGGATCATCAGGGCCGGAAGCAGCAACTCGGCGGCGAAAGCATCAATGACCGCTTCCCGTTCCTCGCGGGAGGCGTGAACTCCAAGGTCGTTCGAGTACTCATCTCCGATGACCACGTGGCCAAGCTCATGCGCGGCAGTGGCCCGGCGCCGACCGGGGTCGCCGTGCAGGCTGACCACCGCGACGGCGAGATCTCCTTCCACCAGGGACGCACCCTCGCCTGGAACATCCGCGACAAGGACGAGCATCCCCGCCCGCTCGGAAAGATGGATCAGCGAGTCAACGGGACGGGTGCCGTAACCGAGGTCTTCACGAAGCCGGAGAGCCGCCTCCCGGGCCGAGTCGGCCGACTGGACAGGCTGCACAGCCCGATAGACCGGCTTCGGGCTGAGCGTCCCAAAATCCGAAACCTGCTGCACGTTATGGAGCCACGCGATCAGGGCTACCTCAAGCCGCCCGGACTCGCGGGCTGCCGCCGAGTCGCTCCTCTCATCCACGAGTCCGGCCCGGCGCGAGAGCACGGCGGGAAGGGGCCGGAACACGAAATCGACCGGTACTCCGAGGGCCCGAGACAGGCCGATCAGTTCCAGAGCGTCAATGCGTCGGGTACCGGCCTCGATCTTCGCGATCATCGTCCGGTCGAGACCAACCTGCTCACCGAGTTCCGACTGAGACAGCCCTAGGGTCAGCCGGGTACGCCTGACCCGTTCCCCTGCCTCGTGCCATTCTTCACTCTCAGCCATGTTGCGATAATCGCACACCTGATGCAGGGAAAACAAACGCGACCCGGTGAACGGCCTCATCTCCCTCAGCCGACATCGCCTGTATTCTCGATACCAGGCATCGCTTCAAGACTATCCCCCTAATTTGTCAGAACTAGTCGACTCTAGCGAAGAGGCTGCGACATGAGGACGTACGACTTCACGCTACGACTGGACCGGGAAGTCACGGCAGAGGAGGTCGAGGCGCTGTACGGCGTGTTCGATGACGGCTCCATTACGACCGGCCCCGGCATCACGACGGTCGAGTTCACTCTCGAGTCCCGGTCGTGGAGCGGTGCCGTTGGCACGGCGACCCGCGATATCGAGGGGACCGTTTCCTCGCTGCGGGTCATCGGGGTCGAGCCGGAAGAAGCTGACGATTCCAGTCGCTGGGCTGCCGAAGCCGGGCGAGCATTCCTCGCCGCCCTCAACGACGAGTGGTAAGCGGCGCAGGGCGGCTTCGAGGCCGGTACGGACGGCGGGCCAGTCGTCGTCGATGACGGAGAAGACGACGGTGCTGCGCCAGGAGCCGTCGCGGCGGCGGGCGTGCTTGCGCAGTTCTCCCTCGCGCTGGGCGCCGAGCCGGGCGACGGCCCGCAGGGAGCGCTCGTTGCGGTCGTCCACGTACAGCTGAACGCGGACGGCGCCGAGGGTCTCGAACGCGTGCCGGAACAGCAGCAGCTTCGCCTCCGTGTTGATCAGCCCGCCCCGGGCGGCCTGCGACAGCCACGTGTAGCCGATGGTCAGCTGCCGCTTGGCTTCGTCGACGAAGTAGACCGAGGTCGTCCCGACCACATCGTGGGTCCGCTGGTCGATCTGCACCAGCGCCTGCCGTCCCGGATCGCGGACGGCGGCGGCGACGTTCTCGGCGGAAGGCGGCTCCGAGCCCTGCCCGTACGGGAAGTACTCCAGGATGCCCGGGCTGTCGTTCGCCTTGGCCAGGGCCTGCCAGTCGTCTTCCTCCAGCGGGCGCAGCAGGACGAACTGGCCGCGCAGCGTCGGAGCCTCATGCCAGGTGCTCATCTCTACTGCCGGTACCCGGCGAGGAAGCGGCCGATGCGGACGATGGCGGCGTCGAGGTCGTCGGCGGGCGGCAGGGTGACGATGCGGAAGTGGTCTGGGGCCGGCCAGTTGAATCCGGTTCCCTGGACGACCTGGATCTTCTCGCGCCGCAGCAGGTCGAGGACGAACTTCTCGTCGTCGTGGATCCGGTGGACCGCGGGGTCCAGGCGGGGGAACGCGTAGAGGGAGCCCTGCGGCTTGACGCAGGAGACGCCGGGGATCTCGTTGAGCCGTTCCCACGTGACATCGCGCTGCGCGCGAAGACGCCCGCCCGGCAGCACCAGGTCACCGACGTCCTGGCGGCTGCCGAGCGCGGCGACCAGGGCGTGCTGGCCCGGGACGTTGGGGCACAGCCGGGTCCCGGCCAGGGTGGTGAGGCCCTCCAGGTAGTTGCGGGCGTGCTGCCTGGGCCCGGTGACCAGCAGCCAGCCGGAACGGAACCCGGCGACCCGGTACGCCTTGGACAGTCCGTTGAACGTCAGGCAGAGCAGGTCCGGGGCCAGCGCCGCGGCGTGGTGGTGGACCGCGCCGTCGTAGAGGATCCGGTCGTAGATCTCGTCCGCCATGACCATCAGGTTGTTGCGGCGGGCGATGTCGAGCATGCCCTCGAGGAGGTCGCGGGGGTAGACCGCGCCGGTCGGGTTGTTCGGGTTGATGATGACGATGGCCCGCGTGCGGCTGGTGACCTTCGCGGCGATGTCGTCGAGGTCCGGGAGCCAGCCGGCGCCCTCGTCGCACAGGTAGTGGACGGGGCGGCCGCCGGCCAGGGTGGTGACCGCGGTCCACAGCGGGAAGTCCGGCGCGGGGATCAGCACCTCGTCGCCGTCTTCCAGGAGCGTCTGGATCGCCATGGAGACGACCTCGGAGACCCCGTTGCCGAGGTACACGTCGTCGGCGGACACGTCGGTCAGGCCGGCGTCGGTGTACCGCCGGGCCACGGCCTCGCGGGCTTCGGGGATGCCCTTGGAGTCGCTGTAGCCGTGGGCCTGCCCGATGCCCTCGACCAGCTTGGCGAGGATGTCCGGGGGCACCTCGAAGCCGAACGGCGCGGGGTTCCCGATGTTGAGCCGCAGGATGCTGTGCCCGGCGGCTTCCAGGGCCCGGGCGTGCTCGATCACCGGTCCGCGGATCTCGTAGGAGACCCCGGCGACCTTGCTGGACTGCCTGAATTCCACGGCGACCTCCTCGATCCGCGGGCTGCGTTCCGTCAACCGTACCCTCTACTTGGTTATACCAAGTTCGTTCTTGGAAGTTCCAATAGAATAGACGCATGCCGCGCCGAAGCTACGCCCACTACTGTCCGCTGTCCCGTGCTCTCGACGTGATCGGCGAGCGGTGGACGCTGCTGATCGTCCGGGAGCTCCTGGGAGGCCCGCGCCGCTACACCGACCTGCACGCCGACCTGCCCGGGGTCAGCACCGACGTCCTGGCCGCCCGGCTGAAAGAGATGGAGCGCGACGGCCTGGTGACCCGGCGCAGGCTGCCGCCGCCCGCGGCGGCGTCGGTGTACGAGCTGACTCCGCGCGGCGAGGGCCTGCTGCCCGCGCTGACCGCGCTGGCCGGCTGGGGCGCGGCGGAACTGTCCCCCGAGCCCGGGCCGACGGACGCCCTGCGGGCCCACTGGTTCGCGCTCCCCCTGATGAGCCGACTGGAGGAGGCCTCGGCCGGCCTCACCGGCGTGATCAACGTGCGGCTCGACGAGGGCGGCTTCCACGCGATCATCAGCCCGAACGGATCACGGTACGCCGACGGCCCCGCCGAGTCCGCCGACACCCAGATCACGGTGTCCCTCGCCGGCTGTCTGTCCCTCGCCCGGGGCAAGACCGCCCTGCCGCGGCTGCTTCAGGACGGCGACGCCACGATCGACGGCGACACTCCCCTGGCCGCCGCCCTGCGCGGCGCCGCGGAGGACGGCCAGTGACCGGCGCCGGACCCGGCCCGGACGAACCCTCGCGCGTGACCCGTTCACTGGACCGGGTGCCCGCGCCCGCGCTGACGATCGGCGGAGTCGCCAGCACCCAGCTGGGCGCCGCCCTCGCGACCGGCCTGTTTCCCGCCGTCGGCATCGCCGGGGTGGTGGCCCTGCGCCTGACGCTCGCCGCCGCGGTCCTCGGCGTCGGCTGGCGCCGGCGCCTGCGCCGCACCCTCCCCGGCTGGGGCCGGCGGACGTGGGCTCTGGCCGCGCTGACCGGGATGTTCCTGGTCGCGCACCACCTCAGTTACTACGAGGCGATCTCCCGGCTTCCCCTCGGATCCGCGACGACCATCGAGTTCGCCGGGCCCCTGACCGTGGCGCTGGTGACCGCGCGGCGCTGGAGTCACGTCGGCTGGGCCCTGCTCGCGGCGGGCGGCGTCGTCGGGGCCGCAGGACCGGGCGGGCACATGAACTGGCCCGGGATCCTGTGCGCCGTCTCAGCCGGAGCCTGCTGGGCCTGCTACATCACGGTGTCGGCGTCCCTGACCCGCCGCGTCGGCGATTCGAGCCCGCTCGCGCCCGCGATGGCGTGCGGCGCGCTGATCGGCCTTCCCCTGGGCGCGGTCACCGCCGGGACCGCGCTCCTACGGCCGGAGTCTCTCTTGCGGGGCCTGGCGGTCGGCCTGCTGTCCGGGGTCCTCGCCTACACGCTGCAGATGGACGCG
>WRBL01000382.1 GCA_009784565.1 Streptosporangiales bacterium
AGCGTCGCGCCCGGTATCGGGATGCTCGTCGCGTTCCGGGTCCTGCAGGGTCTCGGCGGCGGCATGCTGATGCCGCTTGGCATGACGATCATGACCAGGGCCGCCGGCCCGGAACGGGTCGGCCGGGTCATGGCCGTCCTCGGCATTCCGATGCTGCTGGGTCCCATCGCCGGGCCGATCCTCGGCGGCTGGCTGATCGAGGCCGCGAGCTGGCACTGGATCTTCCTGATCAACCTGCCTATCGGCGTCTTCGCCTTCCTCTTCGCGCTGCGCGTGCTGCCGACAGACGAGCCCCAGCCGGCCGAGCCCTTCGACTTCCTCGGCCTGGTCCTCCTGTCCCCCGGGCTCGCCCTGTTCCTCTACGGCGTCTCCTCGATCCCGGGCGCGGGCACCGTCGCCGCCGCGAAGGTCCTCATCCCCGGTCTCATCGGCCTGGCCCTGGTGGCCGTGTTCTCGGTCCACGACCTGCGGACCCGGCACCCGCTGATCGACCTGCGGCTGTTCAAGAACCGGGACCTCACCATCGCCGTGGCGACCATCACCCTGTTCATCGTCGCGTTCATGGGCAGCATGCTGCTGTTCCCCAGCTACTTCCTGCAGGTTCGCGGGGAAACCACGCTGAACGCCGGGCTGCTGATGGCGCCCCAGGGTATCGGCGCCATGCTCACCATGCCGCTATCCGGGGCGCTGACCGACCGGACCGGGCCCGGCAAGGTCGTCCTGGGCGGCATCGTGCTGATCGCCGCCAGCCTCGGCGTGTACACGCAGGTACACGCCGGTTCCTCCTACGTGCTCCTGCTCGGCGCCCTGTTCGTCATGGGGCTCGGCATGGGCATGACCATGATGCCGATCATGTCCGCCGCCCTGGCCACGCTCACCGACCAGCAGGTCGCCCGCGGGTCGACGATGATGAACATCATCCAGCAGACCGCCGGTTCCATCGGCACCGCCACCATGTCGGTCGTTCTCACCGGCCAGGTGCTGGCCAGCCAGGCGGCTACCGCCTACAACGCGGTGGTCCAGGGCGCGATCCCGGCCAGCCGGGTGCCGGCGCCGGTACTGGCGGAGGGACGCGCGGCGCTCGCGGACGCCTTCGGGCACACCTACCTGGTCGGGCTCGTCCTCGTCATCTGCTGCCTGGTCCCGGCGTTCTTCATGCCCCGGCGGAAGGTCGCCCGCGAGCCCCTGCCGCCGGGAGAGAGCCTGGCCGCTTCCGAGGCCGCCACCGAGGCCGGCTGAGCGGCGGGCGGGCGCGTCGGCGGTTCCCGTCTCACGCGTCGTGGTGGTCGATAATCTTGTTCAGGATCCTCAGCAGGCTCTCTCGTTCCCCGTCATCGACGGCCTCCAGCAGCGACTCGTTGACCGCCTTGGCCTTGACCGCCGCCGCTCGCTGCACCTTGAGCCCGTGATCGGTCAGCCGCACCAGCCGACGGCGGGCGTCGGCCGGGTCGGCGGTTCGCTCAAGAATGCCGCGTTCCGCGAGACGCCCGACGATGTCGGTGACGCTGGACCGGTCCAGCGACGCGCGATCTCCCAGCGTCCTCTGGTCCAGAGGCTGCTGATGGGCCAGAACGTGAATCACCGCGAACTGCGGGGAGGTCAGCCGGTCCTCCCCGATGCCATCCCCCCATAGCGAGAAATGGACCTGCTGGGTGACCCGGACCAGGTGCCCCACCATGTCGCGCAACTCGTAGTCCACGGGAGCGACCGTCTGCTCGCCCGTCACCTCGCCGCTCTCCCATCGTCGCGCTCTTCCTCGTCGGCTGAAGCATAGACGAGCGCACCCATTGACGGAGTCGGCCCAGCGGAGTAACTTCCTCTGTACACAGATTATCTGTACACCGATATTCTGTGTACAGAATATATGCGCCGGAGGAAAGCATGCGTCCAGACACCCACTCAGACATGGCCATCGCCGGCGGCGGGATCGGCGGACTGGTGGCGGCCCTGTGCCTCGCCCGCGAGGGCAAGACCGTGCGGGTCCTGGAACAGGCGCCCGAGTTCGGCGAGATCGGCGCGGGGCTTCAACTGGCGCCGAACGCGGCCCGGATCCTGGACTGGCTGGGACTTCTGGACCGGGTGATGAAGGACGCCTTCTTCCCCACCCGCCTGGTACTGCGGGACGCGCTCAGCGGGGCCGAGATCACCGCGCTGCGCACGGGAAACGCATTCCGCGCCCGCTACGGCTACCCGTACTTCGTGACCCACCGGGCCGACCTGCACTCCGCTCTCGTGGAGGCCTGCGAACGAGAATCCCGGATCTGCCTGCTCCCGGCGAAGAAGGTCACCGGCTTCACGCCGGAGCCCGGCACGGTCGGTGTCTCCTGCGAGGACGGAACGGCGTATTCCGCGGCGGCCCTGATCGGCGCCGACGGCATCCGCTCCTCCATCCGGGAGGAGCTGATCGGGGACGGCGACCCCGTGTCGACCGGGTACGTCGCCTACCGCGGGGCCATCCCGTCCCAGGACGTCCGCGACGCCATGGGGGTGTCCGAGCTTACCGACATGGTGATCTGGATGGGTCCGGCCATGCACCTGGTGCAGTACCCGGTCCGGGGCGGCGACCTCTGCAACCAGGTCGCGGTCTTCCAGAGCGACCGGTTCACGGCGGGCGAGTCCTCCTGGGGTACCCCGGAGGAACTGGACGAGGTCTTCGCCCGGGCCTGCGGCCCCGTGCGGGACGCCGCGAAGCTGATGAACCGGGAGCGCTGCTGGCCCATGTTCGACCGGCCCCCCACTCCCAGCTGGTCGAAGGGCAACGTGGCGCTGCTCGGAGACGCCGCCCACCCCATGTTCCAGTACCTGGCGCAGGGCGCGTGCCAGGCCATGGAGGACGCCGTGGTGCTCGCCCAGTCGGCCGCCTCCCACGCGGAGGGGCCCGACGCCTTCGCGGCATACGAGGCGACGCGGTACCCGCGGGCCTCCCAGGTCCAGACCCGCGCCCGCATGTTCGGCGAACTGCTGCACGGCAAGGGCACGATGGCGGCCTTCCGCAACCACATGCTGCCCCGCCGATCCGAACTCGAGTACGGCGACACCGACTGGCTCTACGACCATGCCGTCCTCCGCTAGCCAGCCCCGCCCGACCACCGGCCCATCGCACGGAACCCGTGAGGAGAACCCTGTGACCACGATCAACGCTGACTCCGACGACCAGGTGTACGAGGAGATGTCGCGCCGGGGCGCGGCGCCGCTCTGGCGGCACCTGGGGAACCTGTTCCTCGACGAGCCGAAGAGCGCAGCCGTCCCCCACCTGTGGAAATACCCCGAGCTCCGCGAACTGGCGCTGCACTTCGCCGGGCGGCTGAGCATCGAAGAGGCCCAGCGGCGGGTCATCATGCTCGTCAACCCGGGCCTGCAGGATCCTCCCGCCACGGTCAACACGCTCTTCGCCGGCCTGCAGGTGCTCATGCCCGGCGAGCAGGCACCCGCGCACCGGCACACCGCGAACGCCTTCCGGTTCATCATCGAGGGAAGCGGCGTCTACACGACGGTCGACGGGGAACGGGTACACATGAACCCCGGAGACCTGCTCCTGACCGCCGGCTGGCAGTGGCATGACCACCACCACGAGGGCGACGACGTCACGATCTGGCTCGACGGCCTCGACTACCCGCTGGTCAACATGCTCGAATGCGGCTTCTTCGAGCTCTTCCCCGACGGGGTCCAGGCCCCGACCGAGCCGGACGACATCTCGACCCGGCAGATGATCCACGGGCGGCTGAACCCGGTCTGGATGAACGGCCGACCCGCCGCGGGCCGCCCGATCGGCAACTACCCGTGGGCCGAGACGGAGAAGGCGCTGGCCTCCGTGGCCGACAACGCCGACGGCAGCGCCCACGACGGCGTGATCTTCGAGTATGCCAACCCGTGGACGGGCGGCGCCGTGCTCCCGACGATCTCGTGCCGGATCCAGCGCCTGCGCCCCGGTTTCGCCGGGAAGCCTCGCCAGCAGACAGCGAGCTTCATCTCCCACGTCGTCCGCGGCGAGGGCACGGTCACCGTCGACGGCCGCGACTACGACTGGGGGCGCAACGACGTTTTCGCGGTCCCCGGCTGGCACGAGTACTCGCTGTCCAACGCCTCGGCGTCGCAGGACGCGGTCATCTTCAGCTACTCCAACGAACCCGCCCTGCGTGCGCTCGGCCTGTACCGCGAGCAGCTGGGCTAACCCGCGTGCCCTTCCCTACTTCCCCGAATCCAGAAAGCACGGAACGTACGTGAAACTAGCCAGCTTCAACGACGGACGCGTCGGAGTCGTCGAGGGCGACCGCGTTACTGAGATCACGCTCGACCCGCCCGGTCCGGGCCTCGTTCCCAGCCCCATGCGCCGGCTGATCGAGTCGGCCGGCGGACGCTCCCCCGGCGAGCTTCCGCGGGGGAAGACGTACCCGCTGAACGAGGTCACCCTGCTGGCGCCGGTTACGGATCCCTCGAAGATCCTGGCGGCACCGGTCAACTACCGCGACCACCAGCAGGAAATGAACGAGGCCGTCCAGGTCTCGGGCCTCGGGCTCTTCCTGAAGGCCCGGTCCTCCCTGGCCGGCTCCGGCGAGCGGATCGTGCTCCCCTACTCGGACCGCCGGTTCGACCAGGAAGGGGAACTCGCCGCGATCGTGGGCCGGACTGCCCGCTTCGTCGCCCCGGCCGACGCCCTGGACTACGTCTTCGGCTACACCGGGCTGCTGGACATCACCATGCGCGGCGGCGAGGACCGGTCGATCCGCAAGTCCTTCGAGACGTTCACGCCGACGGGCCCCTGGATCACCACCGCCAACGAGTTCGGGTCCCCGTCGGCCGTCGACCTGACCTGCGCCGTCAGCGGCGAGGTGCGGCAGTCCGGAAACACCCGCGACCTGATTTGGGACGTGGCCCGTCTTGTCTCCTACGCCTCCTCGGTCACGACCCTGCACCCCGGGGACGTCATCACGACCGGCACGCCGGCCGGTGTCGGGCCCATCCGGGACGGCGACACGGTGGAACTCACGATCGCCGGGATCGGGGCGCCCCTCCGGCTG
>WRBL01000383.1 GCA_009784565.1 Streptosporangiales bacterium
GAGACGGTCGAGCCACTCGGAGATGCCGTCCGCGGCCACGTCGGCGGGCAGCTGGCACGGCGCGTCAAGCGCGATGGAGGCGTCAACGCGGTGGACCGCCGCCTCGTGCAGCCGGCGCCGTACCCACCACGCGGCCGGCCTCGGCCCGAGGAAGGTGGAGACGGTGGTGTCGGCGCCCGCTGATTCGACCGCGTCCAGCAGTACCCGGGGGCTCTCGGTGAGCCAGCGAACCGCGCCGGGGACATCGGCGGGCGGTTTCCCGTCCCGGACGAGGCGCGGGTCCAGGTCGCCCGGGGCCCGGTCGGTGATGATCTGGGCGGCCCACCGGTCACCCCGTCCGACGTGACGCAGCAATTGCAGGAGCGTCCATCCGGGGCAGGTTGGCACGGGCAGTGACCAGTCGGCCTCCAGGAGCAGTTTTCCCAGGAGCGAGTTTTGCTCAGTCAGTGCCTCGGCGTAGTCCATTTGCTTACCCTTCCGCCGTTGTCGGTCGGCCGGGACGGTGGTCCGCCCCGGCCCTTTGCTCAGGTTTCCGGTTCCGCGGCGGCGAGCCCCGCCAGCGCCGTGTCGGCGACGTTCCGCAGGGCCTGGCGGCCGGGACGGCTCTTGGCCAGCACGTTCATGCCCTGCACCACCGCCACCAGCATGTCGGCCGACTCCGGCCCGGCACCGGGGCGCAGTTCGCCCTCGGACCTGGCCCGCGCGAGCGCGGCCGCGAAGCTGGTCTGCAGCCGGGCCAGATGCACCTGGAACATCGCCGCCAGTTCGGGATCGCGCGCGGCGAACTCGACCAGCGAGTTCGTGATCAGGCAGCCTCGCGAACGCTTGCCGTCGACCATGGCGTCGATGAGGTGCGCGAAGTATTCGCGCAGGCCCTGCAGCCCCGACGGGGCGCCGTTGATCCGGTCGATGGCCTCGGCTGACACGGTGTCCATGTAACGGCGGACGGCGGCGGTGAACAGGTCCCGCTTGCTGCCGAAGGCCGCGTAGACGCTGCCCGGCTGCAGGTTCATGGCCCGGCACAGCGCCTGCATGGGCGTGTTGTCGTAGCCCTGCTGCCAGAAGAGGTCCAGCGCGACGTCAAGCGCTTCCTCGACCTCGAACCCGCGTGTCCGTCCCACGGCATCATTCTAGCTCGAACGTTAAACAATTCAAGCGAGTTCCGCTTTCCACGGGTCTGTATGCCATACTCAGTTTGTTGTACGATCATTCATTTAAACGAGGGTGAGGGAGCTTCATGCGGATCGCTGTGATGGGCACGGGAGGCGTTGGCGGTTACTTCGGCGCCCGGCTGGCCCAGGCCGGTCATGAGGTCGCGTTCGTGGCCCGCGGGCGGCAGCTTGAGGCCCTGCGCGCTCACGGGCTGCGGGTGGAGAGCCCGCTCGGGGACGTGCATCTTCCCGACGTGAACGTCACCAGCCAGCCGGCCGAGATCGGTCCCGTCGACCTCGTGATGTTCACCGTGAAGCTCTGGGACACGGCCGAGGCGGCCGAGGCGATCAGGCCGCTGCTCGGCCCGGACACCGCCGTGGTCTCCTTCCAGAACGGTGTCGTGAAGGATGACATCCTGCGCGAGGCGCTGGGCGCCGGCCACGTGATCGGCGGCATCACCTACATCGCCGCGACGATCGCCGAGCCGGGGGTCATCCGCCATTCCGGCACGATGCAGAAGCTGGTGTTCGGCGAGTACGACGGGTCCGCGTCGGCTCGCGTCCGCCAGTTCCGTGACGCCTGTGCCGCGAGCGGCATCGACGCGGAAGTCAGCGACCGGATCGAACAGGCAGTCTGGGAGAAGTTCGTCTTCCTGGTCGGCCTGTCCGGAACGACCAGCCTGGCCCGCTCGACCATCGGCCCGATCCGCGGCAACCCCCGCTCGCGTGAATTCCTCCGCGACGTCATGGAGGAGGTCGTGCGGGTCGCCCGCGCCCAGGGGGTGCGGTTGCCCGCCGACTACGCCGACGAGCGGCTCGCCTTCATCGACTCGGTTCCGGACAGCATGACGTCGTCGATGCATCACGACCTCGAGAACGGCAACCGCCTGGAGGTCGCCTGGCTCAGCGGGGACGTCGTCGAGCGCGGAACCCGGCAGGGCGTGGCCACGCCCTGCAACCGGGCGATCGCCGACGTCCTGTCGATCTACAGTCAGGGGCGGGCACGGTGAGCCGGCCCGCCGTCTCCGGAGGCTACGACGCGGTCTTGCGGCTGCCGGCGTGCCAGTCCTCCTCCGCTCCCGCCGTGCCGGGCTCGACGCCGAAGCTGCGCAGCTGCGGCCGCTCGCGCAGGCTCCGCTTGAACTCGGCGAACCCGGGGAACGCGGCGAGAGCGGTGACGTGGTCCCAGAGCCGGACGGCGTCGTCGGGGCCGGGCAGCCTGCTGATCACCGGGCCGAAGAACGCCGCGCCGTCCGGAGGGCCGAAGTGGATGATCGGCGTCCCGACGTCGCGGCCGGTCAGCGTCAGCGCCTCCTCGCCCTCGGCGCGGATCTCCGCGTCCCAGCGCGTGTCATCGAGGGCGCCGGCCAGGTCGGAGGGCAGACCCGCCTGGGCCAGCAGCGGCTCCACGAAATCACGGCTGCCCCGGACCGCCGGCGTGAGCTTAGCGGAGCCGGGAGCGTCGAAGATTTCCCGGCTGACGGCCTCGTAGAACGGCCCGACGGCGGCCCGCCCGTGCTCGGCCCGGGCCCGGGCCGCGACCCTCAGCAGCCGCAGCCCGGACGTGTGCCCTTCTTCGTAGCCGGCGGGAAAGTGGCTGTCGTAGTCGACGCCTGAGTTGATCAGGCGGAGCGAGATGAACCGCCAGTCGACGGCGTAGTCCCGCTGTGCGGCCACCAGCCGCACCCACTTGCTGGTCATCCAGGCGAACGGGCACACGGGGTCGAAGTAGAAACGGATATCCGCGTTCGTCATGACGTGAGTCTCCTGTCGCGTTGCCGGTCAGCCAGCGGTGCCGCTCGAGTACAAGCTGATCATCACCGTGCCCGCCGGGTCCAGGACGAACCCGTTGGACTGCAGGTACCCGGGGCCGGGACTGACGAACGCCCCGGTAGCCGAGGCGACGGCTTCGAATCGACCTAACGGGTCTTCGTTCCACCCCCGCCCCGCATGCTCCTGTCCCCGCTTGGGCCCGGCCAGCGGGGGTCGGCGGATGTCAGAGCGTGAGAACGGTGATGTCCCGGCCGTCTGGGCTCCGGTGCCTCGCGGTTTCCGGGGCAGGGCGCTTGCGCAGGACGCTGGGCCTGCGATCGAAGATCATCAGAACGCCGGCGTTGAGGTCGAGACGGGCGAGGTAGCCGTCAAGCTGGGCGAGGGCTGCCTTGAGCGGGTTCCGGTCGCCTTTGCGGCGCACCTTGAGCTCGATGACCTCACGCTGGACGGCGGGTTTACCATCCGGGCCGGTGCAGGGCTTGGTGATGATGAGGTCGATACGGCCGCGGCCCATGGCGTACTCGCGGGCCACGTGCCCGCCGCCGTTGACGACGCGCTGCAGGTAGGCCATGAACACCAGCTGGGGCGCGACCTCGTGGTAGGCCTCGCCCTTGACGAGGATTTCCCCGTTCTGCTGCCAGAACGCGGTGAACTGGCGCAGAAGCTCGTCCATGTCGAGCCGCCCGTCGGGGAACAGGAACGACACCGGGCTGACCGCTATTGTGTCGGCGGCCCGCTCGGTGAGGTAGCGGACGATGACCTCGTTATAGATCGGGTTGGCGACCTCGATGGGACGGCTCTGCTTGATCAGGCCCAGATCGCGGACGTAGGAGACATCGTCGTTATAGTCGGGGTCGCTGGCGGGGACGCCCCCGGCGAGCAGGGGCTCAATGACTTTCCTGACCCGGGGTTCGGCGAGCCGGTCCGAGAGGTAGAGGACGTGGGTTGCCTGGGCGATGATGAGCCGTTCCTTCGCCGCGTCCATGTGCGCGGCGGTGATGGGCTCCGGCGGCACAACGTCCATCGTGTCGATGACCTCCCGTGCCAGGGAGTTCACCAGCCAGGGCTGGCCCTGGGTGTACTCGAAGGCGCGGTCGGCGGCCTCGGGAGTGAACTCCTGCCCGGTCTCGGCGGTGTGCTGGCCGTACAGTTCCGCGACCTGCCTGGCCGTGAAGTCTCGCATCCGGAACGACTCGTCGATGATGTTGAACGGGCTGGTGGAGTGCCCGCTAGGGTCTGGGTCCTGCCCGGCGGCGACGCGGTAATCGCGGATGTCCCGCAGCCCGCACAGTGCTACCGACGCGGGGAAGTTCGCGGGCCGGGACTGGTAGCCGTCCCGGATCTGCGAGGCGATGCTGAGCAGCGCCGGACCGGACAGGGAGTCGAACTCGTCGAAGAACAGCACCAGTGGGCGCGGGCAGGCCCGCGCCCACGCGCGCAGCCCCGCCGATAGCAGCGACGCCGGAGAGGCGTCTGGCCAGGGTGGCGGCAGGCACTCCGGCGGGAGCCCCTGGTTCTCGGCGGCCGAGCTGATCGCCTCCAGGATCGCGCGCCCGGTCGCGCCGATGTCGCCGGAAAGGGTGCGGGCGCGCTCGCAGGAAAACAGCACGGCCGCCTGGTCTCCTGCAGCGGTGATATCCCGGGCCAGGGCGGTCAGCGTTGTGGTTTTTCCCGTTTGCCGGGGAGCATGCACCACGAAGTACAGCCCCTGCTCGGCCAGCGCCCGAGCACGCGGAAGTCGTGGCTCGGGCGGAAGCATGTAATGCCGCTTCGGGTCGCACGGCCCGGCCTTGTTGAAAATCCGCATGTGCACACAGTAGTCGTCCGAACGGGCCTTCGGCGCTGACCGCTTAAGGGACCTCGCCCGGGCCAGTCGCCCGGGCACGCAGGGCCTCCGCCGCAAGATCCTTTCCAGCCGGCGGAACCTGCCCTCGCGGAGAACGGATCTCCGCCTCCGTCTACCGTCCCCGGGCCGTTAGCCGGGCGGCGAGCTGGGGGACTCCGCTGCCGTCGAGGCGGGGAAGGGCTCGGGGACGTCCCGCGAGGACCGAGGCGAGGTCC